>DASQNG010000102.1:0-2117 GCA_035645095.1 Gaiellaceae bacterium
TGCGGGCGGTGGCGGAGAGCTGGTTCTCGCCCACCTCGTCGAGGCGGCCGGCGCTCCACGCCTCGAACACCTGGAGGCTTAAGGTGCGTCCGTCGGCGGGGTCTTCGTTGCCCTCGCTCCCGCCGCCGCGCAGCGCGACGAGGGCCACGGCGGCGGCTGTCGTGGCTAGGAGCAGGACGAGGCCGGCGAGGAGCGCGGCCCGGCGGCGTGGGCGCCGGGATCGTGGCGGGGGCTCGTGTCCCGCGGGCGTGCCTGGCAGCGCCCGCGGCGGCGCCGCCGGCGCCTCTCCGGCCGCGCGCGCGGAGCGGGCGACGACGAGCTGGCCTTCGACGTCGAACGCCCACTTGCGCGGACGCTGCCGCGGCGACGTCTCGACCACCCGCTCGAAGGCGTAGTCGTAGAGCTCGTCGAGAGTGATCCAGCCGTCCCCGTCGCGGTCGGCCTCGCCGCTGGTCAGGCCCTCGACGAGGACGCCGGTGAACACCGACCGAACCGGCTCGCCCTCGATCCGCTCGCCCTCGAAGGCGAACTGCAGCGCGTCCGAGGCGGTGATCACAGTCCGGCCGCGCCCCCCGAGGCGGCTGCCCGTGCCGATCGCCCCGCCGGCCTTGACGCCCCGGCCGAATGCCCCGCTGTTGCAGCAGTCGAGCACGAGCACTTGGCTGCGGGAGCGGCATTCCTCCATCACGTCGTGCACGAACTGCGCCGGGACGGCGGTCGAGCGCGGGCGGTCGACGCGCGTGTCCGTGGTGGCGAAGTAGAGCCGGGCCCGCTCGTCGAGGATCCCGTGCCCGGAGAAGGCGAGCAGGAGCAGGTCGTCGCGCGCCCGTCCGTCGCAGAACGCCTCGATCCGCTGCATCACCTGCGGCGCCTCCGCGTCGACGACCGTCGCGACCTCGAAGCCGCCGATTCCCGGCTTTGCAAGCACGGTGGCGAGCGCCTCGGCGTCGTGGGTCGGCGCCTCGAGGCGCGCCAGCCTCGAATCGGTGTAGCGCGAGCTCGCGACGATCAGGGCGAAGCGGCCGGGCAGCGGGTCACTCCAGGACGCGCCGCGCGAGCCAGGCATCCACGAGCCGGCGCTGCTCCTCGGAGGTCGCACCCGCGAGCTCCAGCTCGTCGTCGCCGATGCGCACGCGCACGCTGCCGCCGTGCTGGCGGCCGAGCCACGAGCTCGCGGTGGTGACGAGCGCCGTCAACGCGCCGCTCGAGACGACGCCGACGAGCAGCGTGCCCCACTCCACGGCGGCGCCCTTCGCGCCGGGGGGCGCGGGCGCCTCGCGCGCGAGGCGGACTGAGGCCCCGTCGACCTCGTGGAGCTCGTCGCGCAGTCGAAGCGCGAGCTCGGCAACCTCCTCCTCGTCGCCGTCCGGCCCGGCGTCGACGCGGACGACCACCTCCGTAGGCTGCTCGACCACGTCGCCATTGTGGGTCGCGAACCCGGCGGACGCAACCGTGCTGTCGTTGCTCCAGCTTCTGATGCGCGACGCGGTCGCCTACGTGCCGGGATAGCCGGAAGCCTTCAGAAGGACTGGCGTGACGTCTGGGGGCTGCGCCTGGACGTGCTCCGGGACGGCGGATGCTCTCGGCTGCTGCCGCGTCGCTTCGGGGTTCCATACCGCACGGACCGAGCTGCAGGCGAGCCGGACGGCACCGACGAACGATCCGCGTCCTCGCGCGGGCACGTGCGGCCACCAACTCCTCGGATGACGCCCCGGTCGCGACCGGGAGAACCCCTGCCAAAGGCCAAGAACACTCAGCGGCAGCTGACCCCTCATGCACGCAGAGTGGGTCAGTAAGTGTTCCCTCAGCGTTCCCTCGGCGCCGATCCAGCGTCTCGGCGGGCAACAGCGCATGCCTTTTTGCAGGCACTTCGTGAAGCCCTCTTCCGGACTCGAACCGGAGACCCCCTCCTTACCATGGAGGTGCTCTACCAACTGAGCTAAGAGGGCAGGGTCGCGATTCTAGCGGGCGCCCACGTGTCACTAATCTGCCACCGGCCGTGGCCTCGTCCACCTGAGCAGCCTTCGGCTGGCCCAATGCTTACGTGGATCCGAACCTCCCTCCTGACCCGGAACGGAGCGGTGGATGGTGATCGGCGCACGGCAGGAGGTGGCGCT
>DASQNG010000103.1:0-2815 GCA_035645095.1 Gaiellaceae bacterium
GAGGCGCCGGAAGGCGTCGAGGTCGACGGCGCCGTCGCGGTCGAACGGCGTGACGATCGCGGTCAGGACCTCGCCCAGCACCGGGTCGATCCTAGCGGGCACGTGGGTCGAGTTTGAACAACGAGGATCAGCCGAGCTTGCGGCCCGCCCGTGCAAACTCCTCTTCGATCAGCCTCATCCGCTTGCGCAACAGCTTCAGAACGCGCTGGCCTTCCGCCTCCCACGCCGCGCGCTCCTCAGCCGTCCGGAAGATCTTCCTCTTCTTCTTCATCGTCCTCCTCGCCGAGCGCACGCAGCACCCGACGCACATTGACGTCGATGTTCGCGAGCGCGCCCATGATCGCGTACACCTCGCCGCGATAGATGCCGCTCGGCGTCCACCCTGAAAGCGTGCCGGGGCGGGGCGCCGGCCGCAAGGGTCCGAATCCGACGGTTAGAGAACCGACTCCAGCCCGACCGTGAGGCCGGGCGGCAGCTCCCGGACCCGCTCGAGCGCGCGGAGGACGCCGGGGACGAACGCCTCGCGGGACGTCGTGTCGTGGCGGATCGTGAGCGTCTCCCCCGGGCCGCCGAAGATCACCTCCTGGTGCGCGACGAGTCCGGCGAGCCGCACCGAGTGGATCGGGACGTCGCCGCCGATCCGGGCGGCGGTCGCCTTCGCCGTGCCCGACGGGGCGTCGACCTTCGTCGCGTGGTGCAGCTCGACGATCTCGGCCCCCTGCATGAGCGGCGCCGCCTGCTCGGCGAACCGCATCATCAGGGCCCCACCGAGGGAGAAGTTCGGCGCGTAGAAGACCGGGAGCTCGTGCACGCGCGCGAGCGCTGCGACACGCTCCTGGTCGAAGCCGGTCGTGCCGACGACCACCGGCACGCCCGCCTCGAGGCAGAGCTGCACGTTGGCCTCCACCGCCTCCGGGCGCGTGAAGTCGACGGCCGCGTCCGCCTCCTCGACCGCCTCGACGAGCTCGTGACCGGCCGCCTCGAGCGCCGGCGCGAGCACCGAGCCGACCCTGCCGCGCCGGCCGAGGATGAGCACCCTCACGCCGCGGCACGCTCCACGAGGAGCGGGTTCACACGCTCGACGGCCGCGCGGAAGCGGCCCTCGTCGGGGCCGATCCCCGCGGCCGACAGCCCGTCGAGCGCGAGCAGGTCGCGTGCGAGAGCCGCCACGTCCTCCGGCCCCACCGCGTCGATCCGCTCGATCAGCTCGTCGAGCGTGAGAAGCTCGGTTCCGGTCAGCAGGGAGCGGCCGAGCCGGCTCATCCGGTTCGAGGTGCTCTCCAGCGAGAGCAGCATGCGGCCCTTGAGGTTCTCCTTCGCGCGCTCGAGCTCCCCCGGCCGGACGTTCCCCGACGCGACGTCCGCGATCTCGTCCGCTGCGATCTGCAGGCACTCGACGAGGTTCTCCTCCCGTGTGCCGACGTAGAGGCCGATCTGGCCGGCGTCGGAGTACTGCGACGCGAAGCTGTAGACCGCGTACGCCATCCCGCGCTTCTCGCGGATCTCCTGGAAGAGCCGCGACGACGCGGAGCCGCCGAGGATCGCGTCGAGGAGCGAGGCTGCGAAGCGCCGCTCGTCCCGGCGCGAGATACCCGGGGCGCCGAGACACACGTGGTACTGCTCCGTCGCCTTCGACTGGAACCGGAGGCCGGGTCGCGGCCGGCGCCCGACCGGCTTGCGCGGCCGCCGCGCGGCAGGCGTCGTCTGCGGTAGTCGCGCCGCGAGCAGCTCCTCGAGCCTCGCGTGCGTGAGGTTGCCGGCCGCGGCGACGACGATGTTGTCCGCGGTGTAGGCGACGCGATGGAACGCGGCGAGCGCGCGGCGGCCCACCGAGGCGATCACCTCGGCGCGGCCGATCACGGGGCGGCCGAGCGGATGGCCGCCGAAGACGGCCTCCGAGACGACGTCGTGGACGAGGTCCTGCGGGTTGTCCTCGACCATCGCGATCTCCTCGAGCACGACCTCCCGCTCGGAGTCGAGGTCGGTGAAGGCGGGGTCGTAGACCATCCCGACCATCACGTCGAGCGCGTCCTCCACGTGGTTCTCCGGGACGCGGGCGTAGACGACGGTCGTCTCGCGCGACGTCGCCGCGTTCAGCTCGCCCCCGAGCCCGTCGAAGAGCTCCGCGATCTCCTGCGCGCTGTGGCGGCTCGTGCCCTTGAAGAGCAGGTGCTCGAGGAAGTGCGAGACGCCGGCGCGGCTCGCCGTCTCGTCGCGGGAGCCCGCGCCGATCCAGAAGCCGAGCGCGACGGAGCGCACGCTCGGCACCGCCTCCGTGATCAGCCGCTCGCCGGTCGGCAGCGTCGAGAGCTCGTACTCCTGCACCGCCCGATCCTACCCAGGGCACCTGCCGGGGCCGCCGCCGGTCACTAACGCTGGAACGCGGCGAGGGCGGCCCTCGCCGCCCTCGCTGCGTACTGCTCGTCGCGTTCGCCTAGTCGCGGTCCCTGCGCGGGCCGCGGTCGCGGCCGCCACGGCCGCGGTCGCCGTCGCGGCGCGGCCGCTCCTCCTCCGGAGGCCGCGGCGGTGCGTTCTTCGCCCGCTCGATCAGCTCCTCCGGGGAGACCGTGCCGCCGTTCTCGTGCTTCTGGACGAGCTTGAGGCCAATCCGGCCGCGGGCCTTGTCGACCTCCTGCACGACGACGTCGACGACGTCGCCGCGAGACATCACGTCCTCGATGTGCGCGACGCGGCCGGTGTAGGTGTCGCCGACCTCGGGCTCCTTCGTCAGCGCCTGGATCGCCGAGATCGCCGCGTCGCCCTTCGTCCCCTCCGTCGCGTAGACGAGGATCGTCCCGTCCTCCTCGATGTCGAT
>DASQNG010000104.1:0-16612 GCA_035645095.1 Gaiellaceae bacterium
GACCTCGCTGCGCGCGCTGCCGCGGAGGCGCAGCGCGAGCGCGAGCTCGTGCCCGCGCGGGCGCAGCGCGGCCGCCGTCGCGGCGCCGGCGAGCTCGATCCGGAAGAGCCGGCGGCCGTTCCGGTCGAAGACGACGAGGACGTCGCGCCACACGACCGCGAGCCGGCGCCGGTCGTCGCTCCAGGCGAGGAAGCGCGGCTGCGGCGCCGTCGCGCTCCAGAGCTCCTCTCCACCCGCCCCGACGTCGATCACGCGCAGCATCCCCTGCGTCACGTGCGCGAGCACGCGGCGCGAGCCGGGCGCCCACGCGAACGGCGCCGTCGGCACGTCGGGTCCGGAGAAGAGGAAGCGGTCGCCGCGGCCGTCGCCGCCGACGACGTGCAGCCGGTCGCGCGTGGCGTACGCGATCCGGGTGTCGGTGGCCGTGCCGGACCAGGCGAACGGCCCGAGCCGCGGCCGGGCGAGCGTCCAGCGCACCTGCCCGCCCGGCTCGAGCGCGGCCAGCTCGTTCGGTTTCGCCGCGACGACGAAGCGCCCGTGCGGCGACCAGGCGGCGCGGACGTGGTCACCGAGCCTGCGCTTCGCGCCGTCGGGCTGCACGACCCACGTCCCCGCGCGAGACGAGACGAGCACGCGGCCGCCGGTCGGGAGCCGGAAGAGCGACGGCTGCGCCCGCTCGACCCCCACCACCTCGCGCACGTCGTCGAGCACGGCCCGGCCGGGCGGCGACAGCGCGGCCGCGAGCACCGCGAGTGCGGCGGCCACGGCGACGAGCGGCCGCCTCGAACGCCGTCGCGGCTGCGGCACGCGCTCCGCGTACGCGGCCTGGACGACGCGCCACGCTCGTTCGCGTGCTTCATGCTCGCCGGGAACCTCGAGCTGCTCGAGCTCGCGTCTCACACCTGCTCCCTGAGCGAGTCGAGGCCGCGGCGGAGGCGCGAGTTAACGGTGCCGCGCGGCAGCGCGAGCAGCTCGCCGATCTCGCCGGGGGTGTAGCCGAGCAGGTGACGGAGGACGATCACTGCGCGGTGATCCGGTGGCAGCGCGGCGAGTGCGGCGAGCAGCGACCGGTCGAGCTCCGCCCGCGCCTCGGGTGCGGCGACCGCATCCCCGAGCTCGGCCTCGGCGCGGAGCTGCCGCGCCCGCGCCCAGTCGACCGCGCGGTTGACGACGATGCGGTGGAGCCAGGGGCCGAACGGGCGGCGGCGATCGAACCGGTCGAGGTGGCGCAGCGCCGACAGGAACGCCTCCTGCGCGATGTCCTCGGCGGCGGGGGCGTCGTGCACGACGAGGTAGGCGGCGCGGTAGGCGCGCGTCCAGTGCAACCGGAAGAGGGCCTCGATCCCGGAGGCCGATCCTCGCTGGGCAGCACGAACTGCGGCGGCCTCGTCGCGACCCATCCGCCGACTCTACGAACGTGCCGCAGCCGGAGGTCCCTCACGGCACCATCAGCAAGGCTGCGTCGTGCGACGAGTGCGCGACCTCGAGCCGGCGCAGCACCCGTCCCGCCCGCAGCACGGTCAGCGTCCCGAGCTCCAGCGAGGGGTTGAGGACGACGCCCCAGCCCTCCTGCACGTTGTGCGAGCCGATCGGCACGCGCACCGTCCCCACGATGCTCCCGTCGGCCGTCCGGTGGACGCGGACGACGCCGTCGTCGCCACTCGCGACGTACGCCCGCCCGCCGAGGAACGCGACGTGCTGCGGCGGCGCGCCGGCGGACAGCGTGCGCAGGAGCCGCGGCGGGCGGTCGCCGTAGACGGCGAGGCCCCGCCGGTCGCCGGGGTGATCCACACGCGGGCGCCGCCCGGCTCGTGCCCGACGTCGTGCGCGAGGAACGGCGGGAGGACGCGGTCGACGACCCGCGGCCGGTCGGGGCGCGACGCGTCGACGACCGCCACCTCGCGCGCCCGGTTCCCGAGCACCACCCACAGGCGAGGCGGCTGCCCGCGCGAGAGCGAGAGGTGCCGGGGCGCGCCGCCGACCTTCAGGCGCCGGACGACGACGCGCTCCCGGAGATCCACGACCGCGAGCTCGCCTCTGCCGGAGTCGGTCACGTAGGCCCAGCGGCCGGACGCCGCCGCCGCGTACCTCGGCTCCTCGAGGAGGCCGCGGATGCCGCGCACGCGCAGGTCGTTCCCGATCAGCGTCAGGCGGCCCGGCGCCAAGTGCGCGACGAGTGCCCGGGTGCCGCCGACGCTCTCGACACTGCGCGGATCCGCCGGGGTCGCGAGCCGCCGCTGCACCCGCCCGCTCGAGAGGTCGACGGCGACGACGGCGCTCTCGAGGTCAGCCGTCACGAGCGCCAGCGGCGTCCCACCGAGAAGGCGCGCGAGCGCCGGCGCCGGCGAGAGCCCAACCGGCACCGCCGCAGCGGCGGCGAGGAACATGCGTCTGTCCACGGATCCTCTACGGGCCGGCGGGCGCCGGAGGTCCCTTGTGGGGTCGGGTCGGTGCGCGCGGGCGCGCTAGCCGTACTGCTCGTACGGCTGGTACCGCTGCTCGTACGGCTCGAGCTGCTCGAGCTGCTCGAGTCGCTCGCGCCGGTCGCGGAGCACGTCCGAGAGCGCGTGGAGCAAGCGGTGGTCGGCGCCGTTGTCGAGCGCGGCGTCGATCAGCGTCCGGAGCAGGTGGACGTCGTCGCGCAGGTCGTCGGCGTCCGGCGGCGGGTTCTCGGCCACGTGCTGTGCGTCTCCACTGTGCCGACGCCCAAACGTCCCAACCGCACCAGTCGGAGAGGCGACCGAGGAGCCGGCAAACCGCGGGCAACAGGCCTGCGTAGAGCGTCGTGTCGTCCACAAAGGGGTCGCAGATGAGGATCGTCACCGTCACCGTCACCGCACTCGCCGTCGCCGTGCTCACGCTCGGCGGCGCGTCCGTCCGCGCAGCGCCGAGCGGGCTCGTCGACCCGCGCGCCGGCGGTCTCACCGTCGGTCTCGGCGAGTGGGCCGTCTCGCCGGAAGCGCCCGCGATCCGCCCGGGCGCCGTCACCTTCGTCGTCCGGAACAGCGGCCGCACGGTGCACGGGCTGCGGATCAAGCAGGAGACGCGGCGGCACGGCGGCGACCGCTTCCGCGCCCGCACCGTGGTGCTGCGGCCGGGCGCGACGACGAGGCTGACGGTCACGCTCGCAGCCGGCGTCTACTCGCTCGAGTGCTTCGTCGAGGGGCACGACGACCTCGGCATGGAGCGCCGCTTCGAGGTGCGTCCGGACGCGCCACTCGTCCGGCGGCCGCCGGACGGATCGACCACCGCCCCGCGCGCCGAGATCGCCGGCTTCGCCTTCAAGCCGGGAACGCTGACGGTGCGGGTCGGCTCGACCGTGCGCTGGACGAACCGCGACGACGCGCCGCACACGGTGACGGCGACCTCCGGCGCGTTCGGGTCGCGGCAGCTCGGCAGGGGCGGCGTCTACGCGCGGCGGTTCGACAAGGCGGGCACCTTCGCCTACCTCTGCGCCCTCCACCCGCAGATGAAGGGCCGCGTCGTCGTCACCGGTCGCTGACGCCGCCCGCGTGAAACGCCGCCGGCCTTGACACGGCCGCGGCGTCGGCGTCTACTCGCTGTCGATGGCGGCGGCAGCGGGAGAGGGCGACGCGGCCGCGCTCGCCGCGGTCGTCGACGAGCACTACGGCTCGCTGCACAGGCTCGCGCGCCTCGTCGGGCGCGACTCCGCCGCGGCACGCGCGGCCGTGAGCAGCGCGTGCCGGGCCGCTGCGGAGGAGCCGCCTGCGGGAGCGAGCCGCCGCGGCTGGCTGCTCCGTGCGGTCCTGCTCGCGCTCGCCGCGCCGGAGCCGCCGCGGGAGGCCGCCCCGGCGGCGGCGCCCGCAGACCTCGAGCCGGCGGGGAGCCGCTGGGAGGGCTGGTGGAAGGATGATCTCCCGGCCACGCCGGAACCGGAGCGGGAGGCGGTCGAGCAGGCGCTCGCGACCCTCCCTCCCGGTCTCGTCGCGCTGCTCGTCCTGCGCGACGTCGACGGCCTCGACGCGGCGGAGGTCGAGGTGCTGCTCGGCCACCCGCCGGAGCGCCAGCTCGCCTATCTGCACCACGGCCGGACGGCTCTCCGAAATGCGCTGCGCGCCGCAGCCGCCACGTCGTGAGCGAGCTCGACGTTCGCTGCAGCACGGTCGCCGACCTCGGCACCCTGTACCTCGAGGACGCGCTGCCGGCGGCGCAGCGCGAGAGCTACGAGACGCACCTCGTCTTCTGCACCGACTGCGTCGCGTTCCTCGCCGACCTCCGCGAGCTGCGGCGCCGCCTGCGGGCGCTCCCCGGCGACCCGCTCGACCCGACCGAACGGCGGCGCATCGTGGACGCGGCGCTCGACGGATGAAGGCGTACAAGTTCCTGCGTGTGGGACGTGTCGCGCCGTTCAGCGAGGTCGTGTGGCCGGAAGGCGGCTGGGTCGAGGCGCAGGGGCCGCTCGACCCGTGCCGCTCGGGCGTCCACGCCTGCCGGCCGCGCCACCTCCCGTACTGGCTCGGGGAGGAGCTCTGGGCGGTCGAGCTCGCCGGCGACCGGATCGAGACCGACCTCCAGGTGGTCGCGGAGCGAGGCCGCCTGCAGGAGCGCGTGGGCGCCTGGGACGAGGACGCGCGACGAGACTTCGCTGCCGAGTGCGTCCGCCGCACCGCCGACTACGCCGCCGCGGAGCTGCGCGAGCAGGGGCCCGACGCGGCCACGCTCGCGGGCTACGCCGAGGACGCCGCCGGCTACGCGGCCGCGGGCGACACCGCCGGCGCTGCGTTCGTCGCCGCGCACGCGGCTGAACTGCACGCCCCGCCCGGGGTGAGCCGGCCGTTCGAGGCGGAGCGCGCTGAGCAGGCGCGCTGGCTCGCCGACCGGCTCGGGCTCAGCGCAGCCGACGCGTGAAGAACGTGACGGAGATCCCCTCGCTCCAGCCGGCGCGGGCGAAGAGCGCCCGCGACCCCTCGTTCGCGCTCGAGACGTCGGCGACGACGTCGCGGCGGCCGAGTGCGCGCAGCGCCTCCACCACCGCGTCGACGAGGCGCGTCGCGAGACCGTCACGGCGGCGGCTGCCGTCGACCGCCAGCCACTCCAGGTGCCCGGTGTCGGCGAGGATCTCGTAGCTCGGCGCGGCGAGCGCGAAGCCGACCACCTCGCCGTCCGCCTCGGCCACGAAGCAGAGCTCCGGGCTTCCTTCGACGTGGTCGGCGACCTCGCGCACGCTCCAGTAGTTGTACGGCTTGTCGTGCAGGTCGTAGCAGCGCGTGCCGAGGCGGTAGACGGCGGGCAGGTCCTCGACCGTCATCTGCCGGACCGTGGCGGCGGTCACGGGCCCACTCCCGCGAGGTCCTGCGCGCACTCGGCGCCGAGATCTTCCGCGAGGAGGTCGACGCGCCGCGTGAAGGCCGAACGCACCTCGAGCAGCTCGTCCTCCCGTGGCGGCGCCGGGAAGACGAGACCGGCGAGCGCGAGCGGGTCGTTCCTGGCGAGGACAGCGGCGACGGCGGCCGCGGGCGGTGGCGGCGTTCCGAACGGCGCGACGAGCCGCGCGACGGCGTCCGCGAGCGCAGACGGCTCGAGCGTCGCCAGCCGCTCGTGGACGCGCTCGAGCTGTTCGGCGTAGAACGTGACGGTGTAAGCGTCCGGCCGCCGTGACGCCGTGCGCGACTGGAAGAGGTAGGCGTGGAGGACGGCCTTCCCGTGAGCGTCGAGGCCGGCGGCCTGCGCACCGGCGGCCCAGCGGAGGTCGGCCGCGAGCCGGTGCAGGTTCGCCGTCAGCTCCCGGTCGTCCTCGACGAGCGCCGCCTGGGCCGCACGCTGCCACGCGGCCCAGGCGTCGTCGAGGGAGCCTGTCTCGGCCTGCAGCTCCGCGAGCTCGAAGAGCGTCCAGGCGAGCTCCCACGCCTCGCCGCCCTGCTCGAAGAGCGCGACCGCCTCGCGGTAGTACCCGAGCGCCTGCTCCCGCGCGCGCGTCCGGGCCGCGTCCCCGGCGGGCGTGCGGTACCGCACGGAGTGCGCGAGGAAGTTGTCGAGCAGGCCGCGCGTGTGCCGTGCGTCGGGCGGCAGGCGCCCGGGGTCACCGTCCAGGCCGCAGGCAGCGCGCACGCCGACCAGGGCCGCACGTACGTCGTCCCACCCCGCGGCCCCGTGCTTGCGGTACCCCGGCGGATACCCCTCGAGCAGCAGCTGCAGGTCTGCGACCCACTCGGCGTCGTCGTCGCGCGCCCGCCGCCAATCGGCGACGAGGTCGGCGCAGAACGGGAAGTCGAGGTAGCAGCCCCACCACCAGAAGGCGTCGAGGAAGACCCGCAGGAAGCGGGCGCGGGCCTGCTCCCGCTCGCGGTCCGTGGTCGCCGCGTCGCGCAGGTGGTACAGCCACTCCCGCAGCTGTGCCTGCCACGCCGGCTTCTCGTAGCGGTACCAGTCGTCGTAGGCACGCGCCGCGTCGTCGAGGGTGGGCTCGTCGGCGCAGAGGAGGCCGTAGTACCAGTCGGCGGCGCGGGCGTGGAGGAGGCGCCGCCGGCCAGGCGAGAGCCCCTGCTCGAGCGGCTCACGGACGAACGACGGCACGCGGTACGAGCCGTCGCCCGCCTGCTCGACGAGCCCGGCCTGCCGCAGCCGCTCGATCGCCTCCGCAGCCGGCACCGGCAGCCCCTCGGGGCCGAGCAGGGCGGTCAGCAGGTCGGCGTCGAAGCGCCGTGCGACGGCGAGGGCGCGCGCCGTCTCCTCCAGGTCTCCGGCGCCGGGAGCCCGCACGATCTCGAGCGCCAGCTGCACCCGCTGCTCCGTCAGGTCGGGCGGCAACTCGGCGAGCTTCGTCGCGAACGAGTCGGCGTCGAGGCCGGGGTGCAGGCGCAGGTACCGCACAGCGAGTGCCGCCGTGAAGGGGTGCCCCTCGCTCCAGGCGTGGACGGCGTCGACGAGGAGCGGGTCGGGCTCGTTCGGGGCGAGCCCGACGGCGAGCAGCTCCGCGACCTCGGCGCGGACGAACGGCTCGAGCCGCCGCCGCTCTGGGAGGACGCCTGCAGCCCCGGGCGCGGCGGCACCCGGGCTTCGCACGACGACGACGAGCGTGTTCGGGAGCTGGGTCAGCAGCGACAGCACCCAGCGGGCGTAGTCGCTGCCGGCGATGGCGTCGAACCCGTCCACCGTCACGAGCGCCGCGCGGCGCTTCGCGACGCGCGCGAAGCGGGAGACGAACGCCGCCGCGGCCCGCTGCACCTTCGGCGCGAGCAACGCTCCCTCGAGACCGCTCGCGTCGAGGTCGATCTCGATGCCGCCGACGTTCGCGCCCGCGCCGATCTGCGCGTCGTCCGCGTGTACGACCGTCTTCACGTCTCCGAAGGTGAGCAGCCGCTCCTGCTCGACGGCCGTCAGGTCGTTCGCGAAGCCGCCGAAGAGGCCGCCACCGCCGTCGGCGAAGAGGCGGGAGCCGTGCACGCGGAGAAGCCCGACGAAGGCGTCCCACGCCTGCGAGGCGGTCGTCGGCGCGCACGAGGGATCGAACTCGAGCTGCAGCTCGAGCACCTCGGTCGGCCAGTCGGCCGCCCGCTGCCGCAGCTGCGCGACGAGCCGCGTCTTCCCCATGCCCGCGATCCCGACCGTGTCGGCGAGACGCGCCTGACCTCGCGGCGGCGAGCCGGCAAGCTCCTCGAGGAGGGCGCGCCGCCCGACCAGGGCAGCGGACGGAGCAGCTGCGGACGGCGTCGTCAGCCCTTCCGGCGCGGCCGCGAGCGGCTCGTCGAGATGCCGCCGACGAGCGCCCCCTTGCCGATCTTCGCGTCCCGAGCGCGGACGTTCGTCTCCATCACACCGGCGCCGCCGGCAGCGTCGATCCCGCCGACGTTCGCGCGGTCCTCGAGCTCGGCGCCGTCGACGTCGGCCTTCGTCCGCCACTCGCCTGCCGCCCGCGCGCGCGACTCGCGCACGAGCCAGACGGCGAGAGCCGCGACGAGCACTGCCGCGACGATCCCGACGACGAGCGCGTCCGTGGTCGCCGCCAGGATCCCGATCAGCACGATCCCTGCACCGATGCCGAAGAGGAGCGGTGGGTGGTGGCGCAGCCCCTTCACCACCTCGAGGAGCGCCGCCTGCGTGCCTTCCTGTCCGTTCGCCATCGCTCCTCCTCCGAAAGGGTGGTCGAACGACGGGCGCGGCCGCACGCGACGCGTCGTGGGCTCATGATCCTCCGTCGCGAATCCCCTGTAAAGGCCGTCGTCGAGCGTGGTGCGCTAGGCGCGCTTTCCTACGGCGAGCAGGTACTCCTTCTCGAAGCGGGCGTCCTCGGCGGTGCCGCGGTTCCACTCGTCCGAGAAGCGATCGAGCGCTTCGTCGAACTCGGCGGCACGCCCGGTCTTCTCGGCGTTGGCGCGGGCGGCGATCGTCGGGCCGTAGCGCTGCTTGAAGTGCTCGCCGTAGTCGCGCGGGCGCTCGAACGCCGTGATCTCGAGAACGTCCCGCTCGAGCAGTCGCCACTCCACGCGGTCGCCGACGAGGTCACGCAGGTGGTCCTCGCTGCCCCAGAGCGGCGGCGGCTGCGCACCCGGCGGCGGCGGCGGGGCGAAGGGCCCCATCGTGCGGAAGAGCGCGCCGAGCATTCCCTCCGGCGTCCAGCTCAGGAGGCCGACCGTGCCGCCGGGGCGACAGACGCGGACGAGCTCGTCCGCGACCGCCTGGTGACGCGGCGCGAACATCGCGCCGATACAGGACATGACGACGTCGAACGACGCGTCCTCGAACGGCAGCTGCTCTGCGTCCGCCTGCACCCAGTCGACCTCGACGCCCGCCGCATCGGCGCGCCGGCGGCCCGCCTCGAAGAGCTCGGGTGTGAGGTCTGCGGCGGTCACGTCGGCACCGCGCTCGGCTGCTCGGATCGCGGCGTTCCCCGTGCCGGCGGCCACGTCGAGGACGCGCATTCCCGCCGCCACCTCGCACGCCTCGACGAGGCGCGGGCCGAGCGGCAGCAGGAACGTCTCCACCATCGACGGGTAGTCGCCGGACGCCCACATCTTGCGGTGGCGGGCCTTCAGCTCGGCGTCTGTCACGGCTGTCACAGCGTCTCCTCTCGTAGCCGGAGCGGCGAGCATGTCACACCGCGGCGCTCGTGCGAGGGAGCGTGTTCAGCCGGCGCGCACGCGTCGGCGCCGGCCGGCGACCACCGCCAGGGCGAGCAGTGCGACGGCGGCTCCGGCAACGACGACCGCCTGTAGCAGCATCCGGTCGCTGCGGCCGGCGACCGTGTCTGCGGCCTCCGGCGGCACCTCGCCGCCGGCGCGCGCCGTCGCGAGCCGCACCGAGCCGTCGCAGATCGAGGTCTCGAGCGCACCGCCGGTCCGCCGGCCGTAGATCCGCCACCGTTCGCCCGGCTCGACGCGGATGCTGACCGACGTGATCGTCGCGCTGCCGTCCGGCGCTTCCGACACGCCGGTCGCGACGCGCACGACCCGCGGACCACCGCCCTTCGCGAACTCCTCCACGCGGAACCGCTGCCGCCCGGACTCCGTCGGGCCCTCCAGAGCGACCCCCTCGAAGACGATGTCGGCGCGGCCGAGCTGCTCGGCCCGCGTCTGCGGGATGCACGAGGCGACGGCCGGCGCGGCGTCCGCCAGCAGGAATGCCGCCGCCGCGGAGAGGAGGACGCACCGGATCGGCATCTCGTCGACTGTACGCCGCACGCACGGAGCGGCGTCACGGGGGCGGCGCGGTCAGAGCAGCTCGGCGATGAGGGCGGCCGCGCGGGCGGCGCCGTCGGTCTCGACCGGGCGGTAGTCGACCTCACGGCCGATCTCCTCGGCGATCGCCGCGGCGATCTCGGCAGGCCCGTCCCGCTCGAACTCCATGCACCGGCCGGCGCCGTAGCGGTCGAGCCGATGGCGTACATGGAAGCGCTGCTCGAAGTGGTGGCGGAGCGGGAAGTAGAGGAACGGTCGACGTGCCGCCGTCAGCTCCATGGTGGTCGTCAACCCGCCCTGGACGATCGCGAGGTCACAGACGGCGAGGTGCCGGTAGAGCTCGTGGACGTACGCCCGCACCTCGAGCCCGTCGTGCCGCGGCAGGCTCTCCGGATCGATGCGGGGTCCGGCGACGACGATCATGCGGAGGTCGGGCACCCGCTCCTTCGCCTCCGGGAACGCCGCGATCACACGGCGCAGCAGCGCCCCGCCGACGCCGGAGCCTCCGACGGTCACGATGCAGACGCGCTCGTCGTCGCGGTAGCCCAGCGACCCGCGGTCGCCGAGAGCGGCCGGGTCGAAGCCGGTCACGTAGCCGGCGAAGTCGAAGTGCCGCACGGTCCAGTCGCGGATCTGCGGCAGGCCGGGCCCGAACGTGACGGGCACGATGTCGTCGGGGTTGCCGACGAAGATCGCCCGGTCGCGCAGGCGTGGGAAGCGCGCGATGTGCTCGATCATCTCGGCGTTGTAGTCGGCGGTCAGGAACGCCTCGCGCGCGCCGCCGTCCTCCAGCGGCAGCCAGCCGACGAAGTCGGTCAACCAGACGTACGCGGCGCGCTTCAGCTCCGGGTTCTCGTGCAGGTAGTAGTCGAGCTCCCACGCCTCGTCGGCGATCCAGACGTCGTACTGCTCCTCACGCACGACGTCGTGGAAGACCATGAAGTTCGCGAGCAGGATGTCGTCCATCCGCCGGATCGCCCCGAAGCAGTGGAGGTCGTGCTCGGCGGACTCGCTCTCGATGTGACGGGACTCGTTCGCGAGGGACGCGCTCGCCGGGTGGATGCGCTCGCCGCGCGCCTCGAGCACGGCGGTCACCGGGTGCTGCGCGAGCCAGTCGATCTCGAGGTCCGGGTGGAGCGTGCGCAGCTCGTCGGCGATCGCCGCGTCGCGCCGAGCGTGGCCGAGGCCGATCGGCGAGGAGACGTAGAGGGCGCGCCTGCGGCGGGCGCGGCCACGGCTCCAGCGCGCCGAACGCGGCGGCGGGGCGACGAACTCGCGCAGGAGCAGGTTCACCTGGACGGGATCGCGCACGTGCGGCCCGTGACCCGAGCCCTCGAGCAGGACGAGCTCGCCGCCCGTCTCGTCGGCGAGCGCCGCGCCGCGGCTCGGGCTGGTGACCGCGTCCTCGGCGCCCTGGATCACGAGCACGGGAGAGCGGACACGGCGGCACAACTCCCGCACGGTCTGCTTGTCGAGGGTCCCTTCCTGCGTGGCGACCAGCGTCTCCGGCGTCGTCTCGAGCGCCCAGCCGACGCAGTCCTCGATCGGCTTCGTCGAGTGCGGCTCCGTGAACATCTGCGCGAAGAAGAACTCGAGGAAAGCCCGGTAGTCGCGCAGCCAGTAGAAGCGGTTGTACTTCGCCCAGCCCTCGTCGGTGTCGAGCTCGACGTCCCACGGGTAGACGGTGCGCGCGGGCAGCGGCTCCCCGAGGGGCAGGGCCGGGCAGATGAACACGGCACCGTCGACGCGCTCCGGATGGTCCGCCGCGAGCAGGAGTGCCCGCTGTGCGCCGAGCGAGAGCGAGACCAGGACGGCGCGCTCGGTGCCGATGGCGTCAAGCACCGCCAGCGCGTCGGCCGCGAACTCCCGCTCGTGATACGCCTCCGGCTCCTGCGGCCGGTCGGAGCGCCCGTTGCCGCGCCCGTCGAACGTGAGCACGCGGCAGTGGCGCGCGAGGTACGGGATCTGCATCTTCCAGTGCCGCGAGTGGATGACCGACCAGGTCGGCAGCAGGAGCACGGTCGGCTTGCCGGTGCCGTAGACCTCCCAGTGGAGGCGCACGCCGCCGCGCTCGACGTACCCGGCGTCGTTCGGGTAGCGGGCGCGCGTCTGCTCGCCCGGCACCTGCGTCAGCTCGAGAGCCACCCGTCGATCCACTCGAGCAGCTCGGTGTGGCCGGTATGGACGCCGCCGAGCCGCTCGACGATCACGCCGAGGTTGAACGTCATCACGAGCGACACGAGCGCGTCGAGCGGCATCGGGATGCGCAGCTCGCGATGCGGCTCGGCCAGTGCCTCGGTCAGCACGCTGCGCCACTCGCCGTTGACCCGCGCCAGCCGCTCGCGCAGCTGCTCGTCGTTCCATGCGAGCGCCTGTAGCTCCAGCCAGACCTTCTCGTACGTCGCGTCCTCGTCGACGAGGTAGCGCATCGCGGTCCGCCACTTCTCGACGAACGGCTCGTCGCCCGCGTAGAGCTCGCGCTGCCGGGCGACGAGGCGTTCCGTGAACCGCTCCAGCGCGCGGACGAGCAGGTTCTCGTTCGAGCCGAAGTAGTAGTGGACGAGCCCGTGGTTGACGCCCGCCGTCTCCGCGAGCCGCCGCGTCGTGATGCCGGCGTGACCGACCTCCACGAGCAGCCGCTCCGCCGCGTCGAGGAGGGCGTCCTCCGCGGCGGAGCGGGCCGTGGTCTTGGGCGCCGCAGCGCGCATCGCCTTACGGGCGCGCCTCGAAGACGAGGTTGAAGGGCGTCTCCGCGACACGGTGGAAACGGGTGAAGCCACCCGCCTCCACGACCTCGCGGATCCGCGCCTCCCCCGCCTGCGCGCCGAGTGCGAGCCCAACGTCCTGCGACAGCGACGCCGGAGTGCACAGCAGCGTCGAGAAGCCGTAGTACGCGCGGCCGACCGGGTTGAGGTTGTCCTCGACGCTGTCGCCCGCGGCCGGCTCGACGATCATCCACGTGCCGTCCGAGGCGAGCATGTCGCGGACCTTACGCGCGGCGCCGACCGGGTCGCCCATGTCGTGCAGGCAGTCGAACATCGTCACGAGGTCGTAGCCGCTCCCCGGATGTGCCGCCGCAGGCGCCGTCTCGAAGCGCACGCGTGCGGCGACGCCTGCCTCCTCGGCGCGGGTGCGCGCAGTTGCGATCGACCCGCCGTGGTAGTCGGAGCCGACGAAGGTGGACGCCGGGAACGACTGCGCCATCAGGATCGTCGACGCGCCGTGGCCGCAGCCGACGTCCGCGACGAGCGCGCCCCGCTCGAGCTTCTCGACGACGCCGTCGAGTGCCGGCAGCCAGGAGCCGATCAGATTCGCGTTGTAGCCGGGCCGGAAGAACCGCTCGCAGCCCTCGTGCACGTCGTGACCGTGCTCGTGCCAGCCGAGCCCGTCGCCGCTTCGGAGCGCCTCCGTGATCCGGGGCGAGTCGAGCACCGACCCGAGCGCCAGCTGGAAGAAGCCGGGCAGGTAGGCGGGGCTCCCCTCGTCCGTGAACGCGACAGCCTGTTCCGGCGCGAGCGCATAGCGGCCGGAGGCGGGGTCGTAGTCGACGTAGCCTCCCGCCGCCTGCGCGTTCAGCCACTCCCGCACGTACCGCTCCACCGTCTCGGTCCGGCTCGCGAGCTCCGCCGGCGTCTGCGGGCCCCCGTCCGCGAGCGCGCGGTACAGCCCCAGCTTGTCGCCCATCACGACGAGCGCCGCGTTCAGCGAGGCCCCCACCTCGTCGACGGCGCGGAACACGAACTGCATCAGCTTGTCGGGGTCGACCGGTCGAGCCTCCAACGCCTGCACGGCCACAGCAACCTCCTTGTTAGTCCAATGACTAATCCATTTGACCAAAGACCCCGATTGCTGTCAAGACCATCGCGGTTGGAGCCACGCGTTGCTTTCGGAACGAGGAGAGGAAGGCCGCCGCTGCGTTTTCTCGTGCGCTCGGCGTAACGCCGAGGCCGGACGCACGGACAGCCGCGCGTCGGGCCTCGCCGGCGGCTCGAGCAGGTGCCGGCGCCCGCGGCGCGAAGTATCGTCCGCGAGGTGCGGGACGTCGAGACCACCGCGGCGGCGATCCGCGAGATCGTCCAGGCGGGGCACGGGGACGCGGATCTCCGCGGCCTGCTCGCCGGAGTGTGCGACACCGTGTCGCGGGCGTTCGGCTTCGACCGGGTGGCCGTCGCCGAGTACCACGCCGCCGCGCACGAGGTGACGCTGCTCGCGCTCGTCGGCGCGACGGCAGAGCATGTGCCGGCCCGGATCGCGCTCGCGCAGGTCCCGCTGCTCGAGCGCTCGATCGGGACGAAGCAGCTTGTCCAGACCTCGAGCGCCGGCGACGAGCACGCGCTGCCGCCCGGTCTGGTCCAGGCGTGCGGTCTCACCTCCGTCTTCTGCATCCCGCTCTTCAGCGGCGAACGGTGTCTGGGCTTCCTCGTCGGCGACCGCGGCGGCGAGCGCTTCGCGCTCGACGAGGAGGACGCGGCGGCGCTCGAGCTGGTCGCGCTGACGACGGCGGCGCTCGTCGACCGGGTGCTCGTCGGCGAGGAGATGCAACGCCTCGACTCGATGAAGAGCGAGTTCATCGCAATCGCCTCGCACGAGCTGCGCACGCCGCTCGCGAGCGTCTTCGGGATCAGCGTGACCCTGGACGAGCGCGGGGACGAGCTGACCGACGCGGAGCGGCACCAGCTGCGCCGCGCACTGCGGGAGCAGGCGCAACGGATCCGGAACCTCGTCGACCAGCTGCTCGACCTCTCACGGTTCGACGTCACTGCCGTCGAGCTTTCGCCGAAGCCGATCGAGCTCCGCCAGAAGCTCGAGCAGCTCGTGTCGCTCGTCGCCGCGGACGCCGAGATCGAGCTCGAGGTGCCGTCGACGCTCTCCGCCTGCGTCGACCCTCTAGCGCTCGACCGGATCGTGTCGAACCTGCTCTCGAACTCTCTCCGCTACGGAGGAGCGCCGATCACGATCGGCGCCGTCGGCGACGAGTCGCGGCTGCGGATCACGGTGGAGGACCGGGGACCCGGAGTTCCGGACGAGTTCGTGCCGCGGCTCTTCGAGCGGTTCTCGCGCAGCGAGCGTTCGGCGGACTCCGTGCCCGGCTCGGGGCTCGGCCTGGCGATCGCGCGCGCCTACGCCCGCTCGCACGGCGGCGACCTCACCTACGAGCACGCGCGGCCGCACGGCGCCTGCTTCACGCTCGCGCTGCCCACGACGGCGACCACGCAGGCGCTCGGCCCCGAGCGACCGCCCGCGGCCCGCGTCGCCCGCCCGCCGAGCGTGTCGGCGCCACAGCGGGCTCCCGTCGTCGTCACCGTTACGCCGCCGGCGGCCGCCCGGACCATGCGGGAACTGCTCGACGACTACCACGCGGTGCTCGTCGGCCCCGACCGGGTCACCCTGGAGCCGATCGACGACGTGCGACGCGGCACGGTCGTCTACCGGGTCGTGCAGGCGGCCCACACGATCGCCGAGCAGTTCCCCGACGCCGACATCTTCTTCGTCGCCGAGGACGGGAACCGCTGGCGCCTGCCGCCGCCTCCGATCTAGCCGTCGGCGAGGGGAGAGACGGCCTAGAGCCGGTCCGCGACCAGGCGGACGACTATCGCGACGGCCACCGTGGCCGCGAGGATCCAGAGCAGCAGTGTCGGCGGCGGCACCTTCGGCCGCCGCCCGTCAGGTCGCCGCATCGACCGTGCGGCTCGTCTCGCCGTCCTGGGCTCGAGCTGCCGCGAGGCGGGCCTCCACGTCCCGCACTGCCAGGAGCACCTGCGCTCGCAGGTCCTCGGAGCGGGTCTGGTCCAGGATGTGCCGCAACTCGCGCAGGCTTGCGAGCAGGCGTTCGGAGGTGGAGGTCGTGGTCATCGGCGCGGCGGGAGACGGTTCGGGCTGGCCAGCGATTGTCTCACTCCTGGGAAGCGGCGGCAACCCCCTGCCTTCGAGGGTCTGCATGTCCCCGCGAGCCGACGACCGTTCAGGGCAGCCTTGATCGGAGCCGGCCGGCGACGCATACTCGGAGCGGTGTCCGTCGCCGACGCGATGATCCAGAACGTCCTGCTCGGCGACGCCGTCGCCAATGCCGACGTCGCGGTCTTCGTCGTCGACGACAGCGGACGCTACGCCGCGGTGAACGACGCCGCGTGCCGCCTCACCGGATACCCGCGCGAGGAGCTCCTCCGGCTGTCGCTCACCGATCTCGCCGTCGCCCCGGCGCGGGCGTTGCGGACGCTCGAGGCCGCCGTGCAGCGGAAGCAGACGCAGGGCCGCGCGGAGCTGCGGCACAAGAACGGGACGCCGCTCGAGGTTCGGTGGCACCTCGCGCACACGAGCGTCGGCGGCGTCGACTACATGCTGTCGTACTGCTCTCCGGAACCCACGGCCGCGTAAGCCGCCGCAGCCGGAGGGGGCCTGAGGGCTCGCCCAGCAGGCGCTGCGGCGGGTCGTTGGCCCGGCGCGCGCTCGCTTCACGACGCGGACGCGTCGGCTACTTCGCGAACGCCGTGTAGTGGCGTTCGGTCTCCAGCCCCCACTCGCCGTCGACGCCCGCGCCGACCTTCTGCTGCAGCCACTTGACGCCTGCCGCGGTCTTCGGGCCCCAGTCGCCGTCGACGTCCAGCGGCGGCGCGTACCCGAGCGAGTTGACGGCGAGCTGCTGCTGCTTCACCGAGCGTACGCTCGTCAGCGGCTTCGCCGGTGTGAGCCCGCCGGCCGCGCCGCCATCTCCGCCGCCCCCACCCCCCGCGACCGGCATCGCGGCCGAGGAGTAGAGCGGCCTGCCGTAGCCGTGGATGCGCGAGCTTCGCTGCACGGTCTTCTGGTAGACGCCGTTCCCGTTGAAGAACGCCTTGCCGTCGACTGAGCCGGAGGTGTTGCCGCCGATCGTGGTGAGCGTCGTCGGGCCCACGCCGACCACGAGCTCGACGTGCGTGCCGCCTCACCGGATACCCGCGCGAGGAGCTCCTCCGGCTGTCGCTCACCGATCTCGCCGT
>DASQNG010000105.1:0-19618 GCA_035645095.1 Gaiellaceae bacterium
GACGCTTGCACGGGACCTCAGTGACCGGTGAGAATCGGCCTGGGCGCAACGGGAGGCGGAGCGGTAGCGGTCGAGAGCGGTCGGATCATCGCGGTTTGTGGTGCGACGGGTCGGCAAGGGGGTGCCGTGGTGCGGCACCTGCTTGGCGCGGGCTGGCGTGTTCGCGCGCTGACGCGAGACCCTGACGCGACGAAGGCCCGGCCGGTTGCTGAGCTGGGGGCTCAGCTTGTGCGTGTAGACATGGCGAACCCGACGTCACTGGAGCCTGCGTTCGACGGCGCGTACGGCGTGTATAGCGTGCAGAACCCGTACATCGGCGGTCTGGGCCAGGAGGTCGTGCAGGGGAAGAACGTCGCGACGGTCGCGCAGGCCGCCGGCGTCCGGCACCTCGTCTACGGCTCGGCCGGCGTCGGCAGCCGGAGCGGCGTCGGCTCGTGGGACTCCAAGCTCGCCGTCGAGGAGTACATAGCCGAGCTCGAGATCCCGGCGACGATCCTGCGCCCGATGGCCTTCATGGAGCTGATGACCGACCGGGCGTTCTACCCGCCGGTATCGACGTGGCACGTGATGCCCAGGCTGATGGGAGAGGAGCGGCCGGTGACGTGGCTCGCCGTGGACGATCTCGGCCGGATCGCCGCAAAGGCGTTCGAGGATCCGCAGGGCTACGCCGGGCGGTCGATCGCGCTCACCTCAGACGTGCGCTCTCTTGCCGAGTGCCGTGAGCTCTGGACGGACGTGCGCGGGCGGTCGCCGCGGCGGTTTCCGATGCCGGTTCGGCTGTTCGAGCGGGTGGCCGGCCTCGCCGGACCCGACCTGACGACAATGTGGCGCTGGCTGCGGTCCGGCCACGTCCCGCTCGACACGAATCCGACTCGGGGGATCCTGCCGGACGCGCTGACGGTGCGGGACTGGCTGCGCCACAACGACGAAGGGAGGAACGATGGGAGGAGCGATGGTGGGTGAGCCAGTGCAGCGGCTCCAGGCTTGGCTCCGGGCCTATGACGACCGCGACCGCGAGGCGATGGCGGACTCGCTCGCCGAAGACGCCGTTTGGCATGTTGGCGGGACGCACCGCCTGAGCGGCGACTATCGCGGCAGGGCAGCGATCCTCGGCTACTTCGACACTGTTCGCGGCGAGACGGCGGACACGATGAGGCTCGAGCCGCTGGAGGTGCTGGCCAACGAGCGGCACGGCGCCGCGTTCCTGCAGGTGACCGCGGAGCGGCAGGGACGGAAGCTCGACGTCGTCGTCTCCGATGCGTTCCGGTTCGACCCGGATGGGCGGATCCTGGAGTTCTGGGCGCACGCGAACGATCAAGCCGCGATCGACGAGTTCTGGGCGTGACGAGAGGAGGAGGGATGACGGGCAAGGGCGAGCGGCTGCGGCAGGCGATGGAGGCGGTGACGAGCGGCGATGCGGAGGGTTTTGCGGACACCCTGCTCGCGGATGACGTCGTGTGGCATTGGCCGGGCAGGAGCTCGGTCTCCGGCGACTACCGCGGCCGCGACGAGGTGATCGGACTTGTGCGCGGCTTCCACGAGCTGACGCGGAACACGCTGCGGATCGAACCGCTCGACATCCTCGAGGGGCGCGACTACCTCATGTCGTTCACCCGCGCAACAGCGGAGCACGACGGCCGCAGTCTGGACGTCGTGATGGCCGACGCGATGCGCTTCGGCGCCGACGGGCGTGTCGAGGAGTTCTGGACGCTCTCGAACGACCAGGAGGCCGTCGACTCGTTCATCGGCTAGCTCGCGATCGGCAACCGGAAGACTACGACTCAGTGATCTGCGAAGGTGGGAGGCGGCACCGTTCGATGGACTACTCGCCTCGCGGGCGCCGATCGTGGACGCGCTGCATCTCTACGACGTCTCCGCTGTAGGTGGGGACGCCCCTGCGGCGGCAGGGGGTCTTCTCGCAGCAGCGAGGAGCGCCTCGGCGAAGGCGGGCTAAGCTGGCGTCGCACCTCCCGGGCGGTTAGCTCAGCTGGGAGAGCACCTCGCTTACACCGAGGGGGTCGGCGGTTCGAGCCCGTCACCGCCCATCGTTCACAGGTTGTAAAGGCTGCAGGGCCTGGGGAGGAGCGTCCGGTCGGGGCGCGAATCGGTCCCGCCTATGCGTCGCTCGCTCGCCCTCGCCGCCGCCCTCGCAGTGGGCGCGCTCGCCGTAGCGGCGACGGCCGCGGCCAACCCGCAGACCGCCGGCCTCCAGGTCGCGCTCCGCGCCCATGGCTTCTACCTCGGCCCGATCGACGGGGTCGCGGGGCCGGGGACGGCGACGGCGATCCGCGCGTTTCAGCGGTCGAGCCGGCTGGCCGTGGACGGGATCCCCGGGCCCGGCACCAGGCGTGCGCTCGGTCGCCTCGGCACGCCGCTCTATGGCTCGCGGACGCTCGTACGCGGCCGCGTCGGCTGGGACGTCTCGGTGCTCCAGTTCCTGCTCGTCCGGCACGGGGTCGCGCGCGTCGTCGACGGCCACTTCGGCCCCGAGACGGAGGCGGCGGTGCGGAGCTTCCAGCAGCGCAGCAGGCTCACCGTCGACGGAGTGGCGGGGCCGCAGACGCAGGCGGCGCTCGAAGGCAGGAGCGCCCTCGGCGCGAGCGCCCGCTCCCTCTACGTCGTCCGTCCCGGAGACTCGCTGACCGCGATCGCGGGCCGGTTCGGCACCAGCGTCGCGGCGCTCGCGCGCCAGAACGGGCTCGACCCCGGCCGCCCGCTCCTGATCGGAAAGCGGCTCAGGGTCTCGGTCACACCGACGCCCTTCGTCGCGTCGCGCTCCTCCGTCCGCGCCACGCTCACGAGGACGGCGGCCACCTATGGCGTGGATCCGGCCCTCGTTCGCGCGCTCGCGTGGATGGAGTCCGGCTTCCAGCCGCACGTCGTCTCGGGGGCGGGGGCACTCGGTGTGATGCAGGTGACGCCGGCGACGTGGGACTTCGTCGAGGACGTGCTGCTCGCGCGAAAGGTGCCGCGCACGACGGAGGGGAACATCCTCGTGGGCGTCCTCTTCCTGCGCCACCTGCTGCGGGAGTTCGGCGGCGACGAGCGGCTGGCGCTGGCCGCGTACTACCAGGGAGCGAAGGCCGTGCGCGATCGTGGGCTGTTCGCGGAGACGATGACCTACGTGGAGGCGATCCGCTCGCTCAGGGGCCGCGTCTGAGCCGCGCCGCGAGCTGCGGCCACGCGCTCGCCGGGATCCGCCCCCGGTAGCGGAACGAGGTGCCGCGCGGCTCGAAGACGGCGACGTCGCCCTCGTCGATCGTGAGGTCGGCTGCGGCCTCGAGGTTCTTCACGTGCGCGACGAGAACGGTGTTCCCGCCGTCCGGCGGGCGCCGCGCGAGCAGCGCCCGCGTCGCCTGCACCCGCGCACCGTGGTCGGCATCCCCGGGATCGGGGAAGCCGGTGAGCGTCTCGTCGCGCACGTAGCGGCCGAACGCGAGGTCGGCCGTCTCTCGCGTGCGGCAGTAGGCACTCGAGCGCACCTCGCCGACGGGGACGTCGAGGTCGCGCAGAGCGCGGCCGAGAGCGCGTGCCTCGCTCCTGCCGCGCGCCGTCAGGTTCCGCATCCCCTCGCACGTCGAGACATCGCTCTTTTGTGTGTCCTTCCGGGACATGTCGGTGTGCGTGTGGCGGAGGTAGAGCACGTACCCGCCGCCGCGCAAATCCTCGACGAGCGCGGGCGGCCCGAGCTGGGCGTCGCCCTCTGCTGCGTCCGGCGTGCCCCCGCCGCAGCCGGCCGCGAGCACGGCCACGGCGGCGAGCAGGCGGAGACGCGGCACGGCGAGAGCCTAGTCCGGCCGCGCGGTAGCCTCGCGGCGTGACGGAGGAGCGGGAGCGTCGCGCGCGGTCGTTCGGCGGCGTCGCCGACGCGTACGAGCGCGCGCGGCCGGAGTACCCGCGCGAGGCGGCGGCCTGGATCACCGCCGGGGCGCACGCCGTGCTCGACCTCGGGGCCGGCACCGGCAAGCTGACGCGCGTCCTCGTCGCGCTCGGACTCGACGTCGTCGCGGTCGAGCCCAGCGAGCGGATGGCGATCTTCTTGCGCGAGGCGGTGCCGGCCGCGCAGGTGCACGCCGGGGCGGCGGAGGCAATCCCCCTCCCCGGCGCCTCTGTCGACGCGGTGGTCGCCGGACAGGCGTTCCACTGGTTCGACCCGGTGCGCGCGCTGCCGGAGATCGCGCGAGTCCTGCATCCGGGCGGCCGGATCGGACTCGTCTGGAACGTCCGCGACGGCCGCGTGCCGTGGGTGGCGCGTCTCTCGGCGCTGCTCGGCGCCGAGGCGTGGGAGGCGACGCCGCACGACGTGCTCGACGCGAGCGGGCTCTTCGGGCCGACTGAGACCGCGGAGTTCGGGCACCAGCAGTCGCTCGACCGGCAGGCGCTGCTCGACCTCGTCGTGTCCCGCTCGAACGTCGCGATCCGCGACGAGGCCTGGCGCGCGGACGTGCTGGCGGCGGTCGGCCGGCTCTTCGACGAGACGGCCTCCGGCGGCCGGCTCTCGCTGCCGTACGTCACCCAGTGCTTCCGCGCGCAGCTCCTGTGAGCGCTCGCCCGACCCGGTGCGGACGACCTCGAATCCCCGAGCCTCAGCGCGCCGTCCAGCCGAGGTCGAGCACGAGCGGCGAGCCGGTGACGCCGCGTCCGCCCGGCCCGAGCAGGAATGCCGCCGCCTCGGCCACCTCCTCCGGCTCGAGCAGCCGCTTCACCGCCTGCGGCGCGAGCAGGACGTCCTCGACCACGCGCTCCGGCGCCACTCCCGTCGCCGCCGCCTGCGCAGCGATCTGCGCCTCGACGATCGGCGTTCGCACGAAGCCGGGGCAGAGGGCGGAGACGGAGATGCCGCGCTCGGCACCCTCGAGCGCGAGCACCTTCACCAGCCCGAGCAGCCCGTGCTTCGCCGCCACGTAACCGGCCTTGTAGGGCGACGCGACGAGTCCGTGCACCGAGGCGACGGCGAGGAAGCGGCCGTCACCGCCCGCGCCGAGCGCCTCCCACGCGCGGCGGGCGAGCAGGAACGGGCTCGTCAGCAGCACCGCGAGGAGCGCGTCCCACCGCTCCTCCGGGAACTCCTGCACGGGTGCCACGTGCTGGAACCCGGCGTTCGCCACGACGGTGTCCAGCCGGCCGAAGCGTGCGAGGGCGGCGTCGACGGCGCTCTCGTTGCCCTTGCGCGTGGCCAGGTCGGCTGCGAACGGCTCGCCGGGCCCGTGCGGATCGGGCGCGAGGTCGACCGCGAGGACGCGCGCGCCGTCGCGCTCGAGCCGCGCGGCGATCGCCCGGCCGATCCCGCTCGCGGCGCCGGTGACCACGCAGGCGCGCTCCATGTCGGAGACGCTACCGCGCCGGCGCGGCTTCGTTACCGTGCCGCCATGACCACAGCGACGATCCACACCAGCGAAGGACCGATCTCGTTCGAGCTCTTCCCCGACGAGGCGCCGAAGACGGTCGAGAACTTCACGAAACTCGCCCGCGACGGGTTCTACGACGGCCTCAGCTTCCACCGCGTGATCCCCGACTTCATGATCCAGGGCGGTTGCCCGCGTGGTGACGGTACGGGTGGGCCTGGTTACCAGTTCGAGGACGAGTTCAACGACCACAAGGTCGAGCGGGGCGCGCTCGCGATGGCGAACGCAGGCCCGAACACGAACGGCAGCCAGTTCTTCGTCGTCACGACCGCGGCCGCACCCTGGCTGGACGGGAAGCACACCGTCTTCGGGAAGATCACGTCGGGCCAGGACGTGGCCGACCGGATCGCGGCCGTCGAGCGCGACTCCCGCGACCAGCCGGTCGACCCCGTGCTGATCGAGCGGATCGAGCTCGGTTAGCGAGCTAGAGCGTGTCCGTCGCGTCGCGCCCCGGCTCGAGCACGGCCCGCTCGTCCGGGGCGTGGCGCAGCACGTTCTCGACGTAGTCCGCGACAGCCGTCATCAGCCCGACGTCGCTGCCGCGCTGCTGGGAGAGGTACCAGCGGTGCTCGAGCGCCTCGTGGAAGACCTCGGCGGCTTCGCGCTTGCCCCACAGCTCCGGCGGCACGCCGGCAACGGCCGGCTCGAAGACGTCTGCGAGCCAGCGGTGGATCGCCACCGTCTCCGGTAGCGGCCGCCCGCCCTCCTGCTCGAGCTGCGCGCGGAAGCTCGCGAGGTCGTTGAGGAGGCGGCGCGCCTGGTTCTCCTGCGCGTGCAGCCCCGTCAGCGCGAGCAGCCGGCGGCGGTGGTGGCCGGGCTCGACGACGCGCGGGTTGAGCCGCAGCCGGTAGCCCCCGTCGTCCGTCTCGCTGGCGGCGACGAGCTCGACTTCCTCCACGTCGAAGCCGAGGTCGTTCAGCCGGCGCAGCCGCTCGTCGATCCGCAGGCGCGCGTCGCCGCCGACCTCCTCCTCGCGCGTCAACTCGTACCAGAGCGTCTCGTACCGCTCGAGGAGCTCCGTCGCCGTCTCCTCGGGACGCAGCTCGCCCGGCCGCTCCAGCTCCGCCTCCAGGTCGGAGAGCTCGCCCACCACGTTCTCCTCCGCGATCAGGAGGTCGTGCCGGCGCTGGCCGTCGGAGAGGCTCGGGTGCAGCTCGCCCGTCTCCGCGTCGACCAGATAGGCCGCGAGCGCGCCCGCGTCCCTGCGGAAGAGCGTGTTCGAGAGCGAGCAGTCGCCCCAGAAGAAGCCGCCGAGGTGGAGCCGCACGAGCAGCTCGGCGCCGGCGTCGAGGAGCCGCCGGCGCAGGTCGGGGAGGCTGCCGCGGGAGAAGAGCGTCCGGAACGGCAGCGAGTAGTCCAGGTGCCGCGTGATCAGGACGGAGTCGAGGCCACCCGGCCGGTCACTGACGACGCCGACGACCTCCACCACAGGCATGTCGTCGGCGGCGAGGTCCCGCAGGAGCCGGTACTCGCGCCGGGCGAGCCCCCCCGGCAGCTCCTTCAGCGCGTAGATCGCGCCGCTGTACTCGACGAAGCGCACCACGTGGCGGTGGATGCCGCGCGTCACCTCGACGAGACGCTCCGACCGCCAGTCGGCGAGCGGCCGCTGCCACGGTAGGTCGAGAAAATCCGGGTGCCCGGTGCGGGCACGGAGCTGCAGCCGTGCCGTCATCCCGCTCCCAGCTCGTGCACGAGCACGAGGAACATCGCGTGCGACCAGAGGAGCGGCGACGGCGGCGGCCCCCACCGCTCCACCCACGGCTCGTACCGCTCCGGGTGCAGGAGGTGGTCCTGCGACTGCTCGGGCAGCGACCCGCCAGCGGCAGCATGCGCGGCCACCCAGTCGAGCCGCGTGCGGGCGTCGTCCTCCCGGCCGAGCCGCGCCTCCACGAGCCCGAGGAGCGCCGTCAGGAGGAGCCACTCGCCGCCGCCGTAGTACTCGTCCGCGGTGTGCCTGTGCACGCCGCCGCCGGGCGAGACGAGCCGCCGTTCGAGTTCCGCCAGCGGCAGCTCCTCCGGCGCGACCACCTCGAGCGGCGCCGCGAGAGCGAGCAGCGACGCGTCGAGGCGCCAGTCGGCGGCCTCGCGGAACGCGTGCTCGAGCCCCGGTGCGTCGACGCCGCCGGCGAGGAGGCAGCCGAGCGTGACCGCGTGCAGTCCCTCGCGCTCCTCCCACCAGTCGTGGCACGGCTCGTGCCAACGGGCCCCGAGCCACTGTCGCACCTGCTCCTCCTCGGCCTCCCAGCGCGAGTCGCCCCCGCGCGCGCGGTGCCTGCGCAGCGCCCACAGCCAGAGCCCCCAGCCGTCCCACTGCCGTTGCGGCCAGTTGCTCTCGCTGTCGTCCGATCCGTCCAGCCGGTAGCGGGTCCGTAGGTCGCCGCCCCGGCGCACGACGGCGGCGACGAAGTCGAAGAAGTGCTCGGCGCTCCCGTGCTCGCCGGCGAGGCTCATCGCGTCGGCCACGAAGGCGCCGTCGCGGAGCCAGGCGAACGCGTACGGCGGGAACGCCGGCGCGGCGACGTAGCCGCCCTGCGGGGATTGTCCCCCCAGGATGGTCTCGACGGAGGCGCGCCGGAGGTCAGTGGTGTTCGAGACGGCCATGCAGGAATGCGGCCGCGCCGCGGTCGAGCTGGTTCTCGCGCAGCTCCGTCCACGCGTAGTAGTGGGAGACGACGCCGTAGCCCGCGCGCGACCTGACCCCGGAGCCGTCCTCGCGCGTGCCGGTGACGCTGTTCTCGACGACGTCGCAGTGCGAGTAGTCGCCGCAGAAGATCGCGACGCCGGCCGCGTCCTCGACGACGTTCCGAGTGGCGTCGCCCATCGACATCTCCGTGATCGCGATCCCGCGCATCAACGTGCGCGAGACGAGGTTCTCGCGGATCGAGACCATGGCCATGTGCGACACGATGCCCTCGGCGCCGCCTGTGACGACGCAGCGGCGGATCGTCGTCGGGGGCAGGTCGCTGGCGAACGAGACGTCGATCCCCTGCGTCTCCGGCCGGCGCGGCATCTCGACACGGCAGTCGCGGATCCGGAGCGAGCTCTGGCGCGCTGAGATCCCGTCCACGGAGGCGCCGACGACGCGCACGCGCTCGATCCGGACGTTCTCGCTGTCGCGCACGTCGATCCCGGTCTCGCCGCCGCTCACAGTCAGGTCGCGCAGCGTCACGTCGTCGGAGCTGACGACGATCCCACCCCGCACGATCGTGCCGTCGCCGACCACCGTCTGCGGGCGGTCGAGGACGAGCGGCCCCTGGACGACTCCCGGCGGGAGCCGGACGACGGGCGGCTGTGCCGCCCACGCGACGCCGAGCGCGGCGACGGCGAGCGCAGGCGCTGCGACCCGCAGCGCGCCCCCGCCGCGACCGAGCTCGCCCCCGTCCTCGCCGTAGGAGAGCCGCAGGAGCGGGAAGACGGCGTGCCCGAGCACCTGTGCGAGCAGCCAGGCGCCGGCGAAGAAGGCGAGGGCGGGACGGAGGGGCGCCATGACGTCGAGGCGCCAGACGAGGGCCATCGTGAGCCCGAGCTCGACGAGGCCGAGCGGCACCGCTGCCCAGGCGGGCTGGTACGGGAGGAGCCGGTGGTAGACGAGGACGTCCAGCGCGAGCCCGGCGGCGAGCATCAGCGCCGCGAGCTGCAACGGCCACCACTCCTGCACCGCCGCCGCGAGCACCGCCGCGACCGCGAGGGCAGGGAGGACGGTCGCGAGCCGCGACTCCAGGCGGCCCCTCAGCGTGTAGGACACGTCACTCTCCGCGCGAAGCGCCGCGCCGCGTACTTCATCCCGACGATCGTGTCCGCCGCGGGGTACGCCCACTGGCCGCAGATGCCGGCGAGTGCCAGCGACCGGCGGCCGTCCGTGAGGGTCGGCACCGAGGCGTCGTCGGCGAGCACGATCCACCGGCCTTCCGTCTCGAGCACGTGCTCCTCGACGAGGCGCGAGAGCAGCGGGTCGTGTCGCCAGCCGCGCCGGAAGCCGGTGGCGCAGATCACCTGCGCGGCGCCGTCAACGGTCGGCCCGACGCGGAAGCGGCCCTCCTGCGCCGCGCGCTCGATCGGTGCGTCCCAGCCGCGGCCGCTCGGGTACGAGGGCACGCCGAAGCTGCGCAGGAGCGCCGCGCGCTCCGCTCTCGACACACGGTGGAAGCGGGCGAGGCCTCGCTTCGAGAAGAGCGGCCGCGCGACGTTCAACGGCCGCCGGGCGGGCTCTCGGCGTCTCACCGACACCACCTCCGCGCCGGCCGCGAGTGCGTTCAGCCACTCCGTCGCGGCAGCCATGCCGGCGCCGACAACCGCCACACGCTCCCCGTACTCGTGCGGCTCGTACGCGTGCACCGTCCGCGGGTCGCCGGCGAGCTCCTCCGGGACTGCGAGCCCCGGATGCCCCGGTGCGAGCAGCACGTGGGCGAACGGCCCCTCGCCGTCGACGTGGAAGCCGCCGTCGACCGCCCGCACGCACTCGACGCGCCGCCCGACGAGGCTCTCGTCCCAGCCGCTCCGTGCGCGTAGCTCGTCGACGTGCCGCAGGAACTCCGCGACGCTCGGTCGGTAGCGGTCGAACGCGGTGGCGAGGAGCGGGACGGCCGACCGCCGCCGGAGTGCCTCCCGCGGCGCGAGGCCGGGGAAGCTCGCGGGGTAGCAGTGGCCGTCGCTCTCCGAGCGCATGCGGCGCTGCCGGATCGCCGCGGCGCGGCGCCGCCAGACGGCGGCCGGGTCGTCGCCGTCGCCGAAGACGACGATCTCGGCCGGCGCGAGTCCGACGTGGCGCAACGTCTGGTAGGCGACGAAGCCGGCGAGCCCGGAGCCGACGACGGCGCAGCGCATGCCGCCCTACTTGACGGAGCCGGCGAGGAGGCCCTGCACGAAGTACCGCTGGAACATCGCGAACACGAGCAGCGGGATCACCGCGGAGAAGAACGACGCCGGTGCGAGCACGTCGAGGTTCGAGCCGAACTGGCGCAGCTGCGAGGCGATCGCCGGCGCGATCGGCTGGTTCGCCTGCGCGAGCACGAGCCCGATCAGGAGGTCGTTCCAGACGAAGAGCACCTGGAAGATCGCGAGCGAGGCGATCGCCGGCAGCCCGAGCGGCAGGATCACCTTGAAGAAGAGCCGGATCTCGGAGGCGCCGTCGATGCGCGCCGCCTCCATCAGGTCGCGTGGTATCCCCGAGAAGAAGTTTCGCAGCAGGAAGATCGCGAAGGGCAGCGCGAACGCGGTGTGGAAGAGGATCAGGCCCGGGACGGTGTCGTAGAGGCTGAACGTGTTGTAGAGCCGGAAGATCGGGATCAGCGCCATCTGGACCGGCACGAGCAGCAGGCCCACGACGAGCAGGAACACCCAGTCGCGTCCCGGGAACTCGATCCACGCGAGCGCGTAAGCCGCGAGCGCGGCGACCATGATCGGCAGGATCGTGGCGCCGATCGTCACCTGCGTCGTCACCCACAGCGCATGGGTGATCCCCTCGTTGTCGAACATGTTGCGGTAGTTCTCGAGCGTCCACGCGCTGGGCTTCGCGAAGAAGTTCCACCAGCCGCCCTTCGCCTGGTCCGACGCCTGCAGGATCGACGTGATGAAGAGGCCCGTCGTCGGGATCAGCCAGAAGATCCCGAGCAGGACGAGCACGAGGTGGACCGGCGCCTTCCCCAGTGCGCGCACGAGCTTCGGCGCGATGCCCTCCTCGATCACGACCGGCTGGCCGGCCGTGCGCGTCTCTGCGGTCGCTGCTTCCACTACGAGGCCTCCCGGCGGAACCGGCGGATGTTGATGATCAGGAACGGGATGAAGAGCAGGAGCAGGAACGTGGAGATCGCGGAGCCGAGGCCGAACAGGTTCTGGCCGCTGAACGAGCGCTGCCACATCACGAACGCGAGCGTCGCCGCGTCGTCCTGGCTCGAGCCGGGCGCCACCGCGAGCACGAGGTCGAAGATCTTGAGCACCCCGATGATCTGCGTCACGAAGACGACGGTGAGGACGGGTGCGAGCAGCGGGACGGTGATTCGGCGGAAGACCTGCCACTCCGTCGCGCCGTCGGTGCGCGCCGCCTCCAGCGTGTCGCGCGGGATCGAGGCGAGGCCCGCGCCGATGATCACCATCGCGAAGCCCGCCGTGACCCAGATGTAGGAGAACATGATCGACGGCGTGATCAGGCTGGAGCCGAGCCAGTTCACGCCCCCGAACGGCCGTACGAAGGTCGTGTTCGCGATCGCCAGCCGGTAGTCGCCCGCTTCCACCCCTTCGAAGGCGAAGGTGCCGTCGTTGGCGGCCGTGGTCGAGTCGATGCGTTTGCCGTCGGCGTCCCGGAGCTCGATCTTCACGCCGGGCAGGCCCACCTCCCCGGTGTCGACCCGGCCCGGCCGGCTGTCGCCTCCGGGGCTGAAGTCGCGCCAGACGACCCCGGCGATGCCGTCGGAGACGGCCTCCGGCTGGGCGGCGTCTTCCGCTGCTTCCGGGATCTCCGGGACGCGTACGGCCGTCAGCCCGAGGAGCGCGGTGTCGCCCGGGCCGACCGTCTGCTTGAGGACGAAGCCGCTCTTCGGCGTCCCCTCGAGGTCGTCGGTGGACGGCGCCGCCGAGGAGAGGACCCCTTCGTCCGTGAACTTCCCCTTGACGGCGGCGATGCCCGCGTTGATCACCCCGCGCTCCGGGTCCTGCTGGTACATGATCCGCCAGATCACGCCGACCGCGAAGAGCGACACGGCGAGGGGCATGAAGACCGCGATCTTGAACGCGACCGACCAGCGGACGCGCTCGACGAGCACGGCGAACACGAGCCCCACGGCGGTGACGGCGGCCGGGATGATCAGCACCCACAGCGCGTTGTTCTTGAGCGCCGTGAGGAGACGGTCGTCGGTGAAGAGGCGCTCGTAGTTGTCGAGGCCGACGAAGCGGTCGCCGCGGTCCGAGAAGAGGCTCCGCCACATCGTGGCGAGCATCGGGTAGATCACCCAGACGCTCAGGAAGAGCAGCGCCGGCGCGAGGAACGCGAACGGGATCGCGAGCCCGTGCCAGCGGCTCGTCTTCGGTGCGGGCGGAGTCCCCCCTTCGCGGGGGAACTCCGCCCGGATCCCTGTGCTGCTCACGCCGCGTGCGTCCCGCGGCGGGCTACGAGCTCTTGAACGCCGTGGCCGCCGCCGACTCGAGCTTCTGCGCGATGCCGTCCACGTCCTGCGGGTTCTTCAGGAAGTCCTGCAGGTGCGTGAACATCGCGTCGCTGCCGAAGGCGCCCGGCATCAGGTCGGACATGTCGAAGCGGAAGACCTCCGCGTTCGCCAGCTCCGTCGCCGTCTTCTTCGTCAGCTCGTCCGGGTAGACGTTCTCGTCGACGTTCTTGTTCGGCGACGAGAAGCCGCCCTTCTCGGCCCAGATCGTCGCGGCCTCCGGGGTCGCGAGGTACTCGATCAGCGCCTGTGCGGCCGGGCTGTCCTTGAACATCACGATAACGTCACCGCCGCCCATAACCACGGGCCCGGAGTCGTTGATCTGCGGGAACGGGTAGACGTCGTACCCGGTCTGCGCCTCGGCCTGGGTCTCGGCGCCGATGACGCCGCCCACGAAGTCGCCCTCGATCACCTGCGCCGCCTTCGGCGGGTCGGCGAAGACCTGCGTCACGGACGTCGGGAAGTCGGTCTGCAGCGCGCTCGACGTGCCGCCGGCGATCAGCTGCGGGTCGAGCACCTTGCCCATCTCGGTCAGGGCCTCCTTGACCGACTCGTCCGTCCACGGGATCTCGTGCTTCGTCAGCTGGTCGTACTTCTCCGGCCCCGCGGTGCGCAGGTAGATGTTCTCGAAGAGGTCCGTCAGCGTCCAGCCGTCGGCACCGCCGATCGAGAACGGGGTGACGCCGGACTGCTTCAGCGTCTGCGCGTTCTCGACGAACTCGTCCCAGTCCTGCGGCGGCTCGACACCGGCGTCCTCGAACGCCTGGACGTTGTACCAGACGGTCGACTTGTTGGCCCCCTTGAAGAAGAGGCCGTAGAGCTCGCCGTCGACCTCGCCGAGCTGCAGCCAGGACTCCGAGAAGCCCTCACCGATCTTGTCGCGGGCGAATTCGATCGGCTTCAGCGCGCCCCGCTGGGCGAAGTCCGTCATGAAGCCCGGCTGCGGGAGCGCCGCGAGGTCGGGCGGGTTACCGCCCTCGACCGAGGTCGAGAGCACGGTCGCCGGCTCCTTCGCCGACTTGTACGTCACCTTCACGTTCGGGTACTGCTCCATGAACCCGTCCAGCACCGCCTGGAAGTTCTCGCCCTCGGCGCCCGTCCAGGTGGCGAGCACGCTGATGTCCCCGGAGACGTCCTCGTTCGCCGCGCCCTCGTCGCCCGTCGCCGCAGCCGTCTCGCCGCCCGTGTCGCCGCTGCCCTCTTCGTCGCCGCCGCCGCATCCCGCCGCCGCGACGGCGAGCAGGGCCACCAGCAGTGCGAGTAGGAAGAACCCTCGCTTCGTCATCCGTTCGTCGCCTCCCTTTCGTCTCCGTCGTAGATCCCGAGACCCGTTTCCGGATCGAAGAAGTGGAGCGCCCTCGTGTCCACGGTCACGTCGATCTTCTCGCCGTGGCGGACGCGGGAGCGGGCACCGAAGCGGCCGACCATCGACGCGCCGTCGTCCTGGTCGCGCTCGGCGAGCCCCTCCGTGCCGGCGTCCTTCGCGAGCTCGCGCACGTCGTCGGTGACGGCCGGGCGGCCGTCGATCTTGAAGTGCACCATCACCTCGGAACCGAGCGCCTCGGTCAAAGCGACCTCGCCGCGGATCTGCTGGTGCTCGCCCGCCTCCGGCTCGAGCGACGCGTCCTCGAGGTCCTCCGGGCGGATGCCGAGCACGACGGTCCGGCCCTCGAAGCGGTCGAGGCCGGGGCGGGCGGCGCAGGTCTCGCTGCCGAGGACGACGCGGTTCGAGCCGAGCACGGCGGCGAGGTCGCCGTCCTGGCGCTCGAGCGTCGCCTCGACGAGGTTCATCGCGGGGCTGCCGATGAACCCGCCCACGAAGAGGTTGACGGGCCGGTCGTAGAGCTCCTGCGGCGGCGCCACCTGCTGCAGCTCGCCCTTACGCATCACGGCGACGCGGTCGCCCATCGTCATCGCCTCGACCTGGTCGTGCGTGACGTAGACGGTCGTCGTACCGAGGTCGTCCTGGAGTTGCGAGATCTCGGCGCGCATCTGGACGCGCAGCTTCGCGTCGAGGTTCGAGAGCGGCTCGTCCATCAGGAACGCATTCGGCTCGCGGACGATCGCGCGGCCCATCGCGACGCGCTGCCGCTGGCCGCCCGAGAGCGCGCGCGGCTTGCGGTCGAGGTACTCCTCGAGCCCGAGCAGCTGCGCCGCGCGCTGGACGCGCGCGTGCACCTCGTCCTTCGGTGTCTTCTTCAGCTTCAGGCCGAATGCGATGTTGTCGTAGACGGAGAGGTGCGGGTAGAGCGCGTAGCTCTGGAAGACCATCGCGATGTCGCGGTCGCGCGGTGGGACGTGGTTCACGACCCGGTCGCCGATCTTGAGCACACCCTCCGAAATCTCCTCGAGCCCGGCCACCATGCGCAGCGCGGTCGACTTCCCGCAGCCGGAGGGCCCGACGAGCACCATGAACTCGCCGTCCTCGACTTCGAGCCGGAGCTGGTCCACGGCACGTGTCCCGTCCGCGTAGATCTTGCTCACGCCCTCGAACGAGACTCCGGCCATCCGCGCTCGGTGTTGCCCAGGAGCGACAACAGCTAAACGGACGTGCGCGTGAGTACCGTGACGCCGATGGCCGCGCACCGGCACGCTCGCTCCGACAGCCGCGCCCTCGCGCTGGCCCTGGCGCTCGTGCTCGGGTTCGCGGGCGTCGAGGCAGCGGCCGGCCTCGTCTCGGGATCGCTCGCGCTCCTCGCAGACGCGGGGCACATGCTGTCGGACGGGCTCGCGCTCGGGCTCGCGCTGGCCGCGGCCGCGCTCGCGCGCCGGCCCGCGACACCCCGGCGGAGCTTCGGCTGGCGGCGCGCCGAGATCCTCGCGGCGCTCGCGAACGGCGTCGTGCTCGTCGTGCTCGCGCTCCTGATCGTGCTCGCCGCCGTGCGGCGGCTGTCCGACCCGCCGGAGGTCGAGGGGGCGTGGGTGCTCGCCACCGGCAGCCTCGGCCTCGTCGTCAACCTCGTGGCCGCGCGCATCCTGCACGGCGCCGGCGACGGGCTCAACGTCCGCGCCGCGCTCCTGCACGTGCTCGCCGACCTGGCCTCGTCCGTCGGCGTCGTCGTCGCCGGGACCGTCGTCCTGCTCACCGGGTGGCAGCTCGTGGACCCGCTCGTCGGGCTCCTGATCGGCGTGCTGGTGCTCCTCTCGACCCGCCGCGTGCTGACCGAGTCGGTCGCCGTGCTGCTCGAGGCGGCGCCGCGCGGACTCGACGTGGACGCGCTCTCGGCAGAGCTGCGCGCAGTCGACGGCGTCGTCGGCGTGCACGACCTCCATGTCTGGACGATCACCTCCGGCTTCCCTGCCCTCTCGGCGCACGTGCTCGTCGAGCCGCGCGCGGACTGCCACTCGATCCGCCGCGACCTCGAGGTGCTCCTGCGGGAGCGCTTCGCCCTCACGCACACGACGCTGCAGGTCGAGCACGCGCCGGGGCTGCTGAAGCTCTCGCGTTAGGCTCCGGCTCGTGGAGCTGCAGGGGCGGACGGCGATCGTCACCGGCGCGTCGAGCGGCATCGGCGCTGCGATCGCGCGGGCGTTCGCCGGCGCCGGGATGCTGGTCGCCGGCGGAGCGCGTCGCGCCGACCTGCTCGAGACGGAGGTCGCGCTCGAGCTCGACGTCACCGATCCTGGGAGCTGCGAGCGATTCGTGGAGCGCGCTCTCGCGGAGCTCGGCGGGCTCGACGTCCTCGTCAACAACGCCGGCCTCGCGCTCGGGCGCGACCCGTTCGACCGGTCGACCGAGGAGGACGAGGAGGCGGTGCTCGAGACGAACGTGCACGGGCTCGTCCGCATGACGCGGCTGTGCCTGCCGCATTTCTCCGGCGGCGCGGGTTGCAACGAGGGGCACATCGTCAACCTCGGCTCCGTCGCCGGCCTGGCCGCGTACCCGAACGGCGCGCTCTACGTCACCTCCAAGTTCGCCGTGCACGGCTTCACGCAGGCGCTGCGCGAGGACCTACTGGGGCGGCCGATCAGGCTCACCAACGTCGCGCCGGGGCTCGTGGAGACCGACTTCTCCCGCGTTCGCTTCCGCGGCGACGACGAGCAGGCGCGGGCGGTCTACGAGGGGGTCGCGCTCGGCGGCGCGATGCGGCCGGAGGACGTCGCCGAGTGCGTCCTCTTCGCCCTCACGCGGCCGCCGCACGTGAACGTCGACGAGATCGTGGTGAAGGCGCTCGCGCAGTCGAGCGGCGGGCGCATCCTGCGCGAGCCCGACCTCTAGGTGCGCTTCCGCAGCGAGTACGACCGCGAGATCCTGCGGCTCGCGGTGCCGGCACTCGGCGCGCTCGCGGCGGAGCCGCTCTACGTCCTCGTCGACACCGCGATCGTGGGTCACCTCGGGCGGCCGCAGCTGGCCGCGCTCGGCATCGCCGCGACGGTGCTGACCGCCCTCTTCGCGATCTTCAACTTCCTGCAGTACGGCACGACGGCGCAGGTGGCGCGCGCGTCGGGGGCCGGGGAGGAGAGGCGGGCGCGGCAGCTCGGCGGGCAGGCCGTCTGGCTGTCGCTCGTGGTCGGCCTCGCGCTCGCGGCCGCCGTCATCGCTTTCGCGCCGGCGATCGTGCGGCTGATGGGGGGCGAGGACGAGGCGGCCGGGCACGCCGTCACGTACCTGCGGATCGCGGCGCTCGGGCTCCCGTTCGCGTTCGTCGCGCTCGGCGGGGTGGGCTACCTGCGCGGGATCGCCGACCTGCGCACGCCGCTCCTCGTGCTCGTGGCGGGGAACGTCGTCAACGCAGTCCTCGACGTCGTCTTCGTCTACGGCTTCGGCTGGGGGATCGCCGGGTCGGCGTGGGCGACCGCAGTCTCGCAGCTCGGGATGGGCGTCGCCTTCGTGCTCCTGATCGCGCGGAGCGCAGGCGCCGGGCTGCGGCTGCACGTCGCGTCGATGCTGCGCCTCGTCACGGTCGGCCGCCACATCTTCGTCCGGACGGCGTCGCTGATGGCGGCGTTCACGCTGGCCGGAGCGATCGTCACGCGCTCCGGCGACGCTTCGATCGCCGCGCACCAGATCGCGTTCCAGCTGTGGCTCTTCCTCGCCCTCGTCCTCGACGCAATCGCGATCGCCGGGCAGGTGCTCGTCGGGCGCGGGCTCGGCGCCGGCGACACCGAGCGCGCGTACGCCGCGAGCGCGCGCATGATCTGGCTCGCCGTCTACGCCGGCGCCGCTTTCGCGGTCGCGCTGGTGCTGCTCGAGCCCCTCGTGCCCCGGCTCTTCACGAGCGACGCGCTCGTGCTCGAGCGCGCGGGCGCGATCTGGCTTCTCTTCGCGTTGATGCAGCCGCTGAACGGTGCCGTCTTCGCGCTGGACGGGATCCTGATAGGGGCCGGCGACGGGCCGTATCTCGCCGGCTCGATGGCGGTCGCGTTCGCCGTCTCCGCGGCGCTGTCGCTGACCGCCTACGCGTTCGACTGGGGGATCGTCGGCGTCTGGTGCGCGCTCGTCGCGCTGATCGTCGTCCGGCTCGTGCTGATGTGGTGGCGCTTCCGCAGCCGGCGCTGGCTCGTCACGGGCTGGACGTGAGCTCGCGCTGCTGGTCCCGCCAGCGGGCGAGTCCGGCGTACGACTGCCAGAACGGCATCGCCCGGTCGTAGGCGTCCGCCTCGTCGGGCGCGAAGTCGCCACGCGCGTCGCGGACGAACTCGTCCTCCGCCGCGCCCGCCTCGATGCGCGCCGCCCACGCGAGAAGGCGCTCGCGCAGCTCGCCGAGGTGCCGCTCGACGTCGGTCGCGACGCCGAAGTGGATCAGCGCGAGCCGCGCGGGCGCGCGCCGCTCGAGCTCGTCGAGCGTCGCCAGCCACGCGTCGAGGTCGAACTCGGGCGGCGGCGTGGGAGGCAGGACCGATCGGAGCGGCTGGATGCGCACGCCGGCCGCGTCGCCGGCGTACAGCGTGCCGTCGCCGCCGAGGTAGCAGACGTGGTGGGATGCGTGACCGGGAGCCGGGAAGCAGTCGAGCCCGAGCACCCGGTCGCCGACGACCTGGACGTTCTCCTCCGGCACCGGTACGAGCTCCCCCCAGAGCCCGTCGAAGGCGCGTCCGTAGAGGCGCCGCGCGCTCCGCTCGAGCCGCGACGGGTCGACCAGGTGCGGCGCCCCGATCTCGGAGACGTGCACCTGCAGGTGCGGCAGTCGCCGGACGAGCGTGCCGGCCGCGCCGGCATGGTCGAGGTGGATGTGCGAGAGGAGGAGATGGCGGGCGTCCTCGAGCGCGAGCCCTCGCGCCGCGAGGCCGGTCTCGAGCGCCTCGCAGCACACGGAGGGGCCGCAGTCGAAGAGCGCGAGCCCGTCGTCCGTCTCGAGCGGGTAGACGCCGATCGTCCGGTCGCTCCCGAGGTGGAGCAGGTCGACGGGCTCGAGAACCACGGGTGGGGCTACGTCGCGCGGGCGCCGGCCGGCACGAGGGCGGCCTCGAGGTCTGCGAGCAGGTCGTCGACGGCCTCGATCCCGACCGAGAGCCGGACGAGGTTCGGCGGCGCCGCGAACGGCGCCTCCGCCGTGGACGCGTGCGTCATCCGGGCCGGGTGCTCGATCAGGCTCTCGACACCGCCGAGGGACTCCGCGAGCGCGAACAGCTTCGTCCGCGCGACGAGCGCCACCGCTTCCTCCTCCGTCTCGGTGAGGAAGGAGATCATCCCGCCGAAGTCGCTCATCTGACGCGCCGCGATCTCGTGACCCGGGTGCGACGGGAGGCCGGGGTACAGCACCCGGGTGACCGTCTCCTGCTCCTCGAGCCACGCCGCGATCGCGCGCGCGTTCTCGCAGTGCTGGCGCATCCGCACGGCGAGCGTCTTCAGCCCGCGCAGCACGAGCCAGGAGTCGAACGGTCCGGGGACGGCGCCGAGCGATTTCTGCAGGAAGCGAAGGCGCTCGGCGACGGTCGGGTCGTTCGTGGCGGCGAATCCGCCGACGACGTCCGAGTGCCCGCCGAGGTACTTCGTCGTCGAGTGCATCACGACATCGGCGCCGAGGTCGAGCGGCCGCTGCAGGTACGGGGTGGCGAAGGTGTTGTCGACGACGAGCAGCGCGCCGGCGGCCTTCGTCGCGCGCGCGGCGGCGG
>DASQNG010000106.1:0-3342 GCA_035645095.1 Gaiellaceae bacterium
GGCGGCTTGTGGTGCTTCAACACAAGGGGGCCATCTCCCGGAGCGCCCTGGCGGAGATCGACCACATACGGCGAACCGAGAGCTGCGACGTCGAGTGCGGCGCGCGCGAGCGCCTGCTTCGCCTCGCGCAGCTCCGGGACGCGCTGCACGAGGCGCCCGCACCACGTGGTACCCGGGGCGGCGCGGACCGAGGCGCCACGCCGCTTCCCGGCGGCGGCCGCGTCTCGGCGATGGGGAGGCGCTCGTCGTCGAGAGCAAACGACGAGCGCCTGCAGGCGAGCGCCCAGGGGATGAACCGCGAACCGCACCTCCTCACAGGATGAGGCGCTGCCCCATTCGTGCCGGCTCTGCGAACAACCCGCAGCTCGGGCTTGTGTTGAAACACCACGGCCGCCTCGCGCGACTCGAAGAGGTAGAACGCGCCCCAACGCTCGCCCGCGTCGTCCGAGATCCACGCCTTGAAGCGCAGCCCCGGCACCTCGGCGAAGGCCGGCACGGACTCGATCGACGTGTCCGAGCCGGCGAGGTTCCAGAGGACGAGGCGCGCGATCATGTGGTCGCGGGCGGAGCCGCGCGGACGCTACCGGTTCGCCGGCGCACCCGCCGCACCTCCTACATGCGGAAGATGCCGAAGGTCGACTCCGGGATCGGCGCGTTCAGCGCAGCGGCGATACCGAGCGCGAGGACGCGCCGTGTGTCGACCGGATCGATGATGCCGTCGTCCCACAGGCGCGCAGTCGAGTGATACGGGTTGCCCTCCCGTTCGTACTTCTCGCGGATCTCGTCGGGATCCGCATCGCCGACCATCGTCAGCACGGTCGCCGCCTGGTCGCCGCCCATCACTGAGATGCGTGCGTTCGGCCACATCCAGAGCTGCCGCGGCCCGTAGGCGCGCCCGCACATCGCGTAGTTGCCCGCGCCGAACGAGCCGCCCGTGACGACGGTGAACTTCGGAACGTCCGCGCACGCGACCGCCATCACGAGCTTCGCGCCGTCGCGCGCGATCCCGCCCTCCTCGTACTCCTTCCCGACCATGAAGCCCGTGATGTTCTGGAGGAAGACGAGCGGCACCCGCCGCTTGCACGCGAGTTCGATGAAGTGCGCGCCCTTCTGCGCCGACTCCGCGAAGAGAACGCCCTTGTTCGCCAGGACCGCAACTGGGAAGCCTTCGATGCGGGCGAAGCCGCAGACGAGCGTCTCCCCGTAGAGCGCCTTGAACTCCGCGAAGCGGGAGCCGTCGACGAGGCGCGCGATCACCTCGTGCGCGTCGAGCTCGTGCTTGAAGTCCTCGGGCACGAGGCCGTAGAGGTCGGCGGGGTCGGCGACCGGTGGCTCGGGCGGCGCGACCTCCCACGGCGGCTCCATCCGGCGATGGAGCTGACGCACGATCTGACGCGCGAGCGCGAGCGAGTGCTCGTCGGAGACGGCGTAGTGGTCGGCAACGCCGGAGCGGCGCGTGTGGACATCGGCGCCGCCGAGCTCCTCCGCGCTCACCTCTTGCCCTGTCGCCGCCTTCACGAGCGGCGGGCCGCCGATGAAGATCGTGCCCGTGCCCTTGACGATGATCGTCTCGTCGCACATGGCGGGCACGTAGGCGCCGCCGGCGGTGCAGGACCCCATCACGACGGCGATCTGCGGGATGCCGGCGGCCGACATACGCGCCTGGTTGTAGAAGATGCGTCCGAAGTGCTCGCGGTCGGGGAACACCTCGTCCTGGAGCGGCAGGAACGCGCCTCCGGAGTCGACGAGGTAGAGGCATGGGAGGTGGTTCTGCGCGGCGACTTCCTGCGCGCGGAGGTGCTTCTTGACGGTCAGCGGGAAGTACGAGCCCCCTTTCACGGTCGCGTCGTTCGCGACGACGACGCACTCCTGGCCCTCGACGACGCCGATGCCGGTGACGATCCCGGCCGACGGCGCCGCCCCGTCGTAGTGCTCCCACGCCGCGAGGGCATTCAGCTCGAGGAAGGACGTACCCGGGTCGACGAGCCGGTCGACGCGCTCCCGGGCCGGCAGCTTCCCGCGCGAGCGGTGTCGTTCGAGGGCGCGCTCGCCCCCGCCGTGCGCGACGAGAGCGGTGCGTCCGCGCAGCTCCGCGACGAGCGCCTCCATCCGCTCCGCCCGCCGCCGGAACGTCGCGTCCCGTTCGAGCTGCGTCGTCAGGAGCGCCACGCGGGCAGCCTAACGGCCGTTACCGTCGGCGCATGACCCTCGTCCTCCTGCACGGCCTAGGAGTCGGCCAGCGATACTTCGGCCCCCTCGCCGCGGAGCTCGGCGGCGACCTCCGTCGCCCGGAGCTGCGTGAGCCGCTCCCGATGGTCGCGCTCGCCGCGCGTGTCGAGCGGCTTCTCGACGCTCCGGCCATCGTCGTCGCGAACTCGATGGGCTGCCAGTACGCCGTCGAGCTCGCCGTGCGACGGCCGGAGCTCGTCCGTGCGCTCGTCCTCGTCGGCCCCACGGTGGATCCACGCGCACGGACGTTGCCGCAGCAGTTCGTGCGCCTGCTCGTCGGTGCGTGGTACGAGCCGTTCCGGCTCGTCGGCATCGTCGCGCTCGACTACCTGACGCTCGGGCCGGTGGACACGCTCCGCCAGGCGCGTCACGCGCTCGCCCACAACATCGAGGATCGGCTGCCGGAGGTACGAGCGGCCACGCTCGTCGTGCGTGGCGGTCACGACCGGCTCTGCAGCCCCGAGTGGGCGCGCGACGTGACGTCCCTCCTGCCGGACGGGCGCCTCCTCACGGTCGCGGGTGCCGCTCACGCTGTCCACTTCTCGCATCCCGGCGAGGTGGCGACGGCGATCAGGCGTCACGTCGCAGGAACGACAGCAGCTCCCGGGTGAGCTCGTTCGGCCGCTCGACCATCGGGACGTGGCCGGTGTCGAGCTCCAGCAGCATGGCGTTGGGGAGCGCGCGTACGAGCTCCGCGCCGTGCGCCGGCGGGACGAGCGGGTCGTTCCGCCCGACGACCACGAGCGTCGGAGCCGTCACGGCTGCGGCTTCGGCGCGGAGATCCGCCGTGAGCAGTGCGAGCGCCGCCGTCGCGATCGTCACCGGGCCGGAGCGGGCGGCGTCGCGCAGGAGCAGAGCGAGGAAGCGGGGTCGCGCCGACAGGATCGTCTGCGCGAGCGGCGTCGTCAGCGCGAGCGGGGCGCGGCCCGGGATCCCCGCCGGCGCGACGAGCACGAGCCGGCGCACGCGCTCCGGATGCCGCGCCGCGAGCCGCGCCGACAGGAGCCCGCCGAGCGAGTGGCCCACGACGTCCGCGACGTCGACCCCCGCCGCGTGGAACCAGCCGCTGAGCCACTCGACGGCGGCGTCGAGCACGAACGGACGCGCCCGCGG
>DASQNG010000107.1:0-26861 GCA_035645095.1 Gaiellaceae bacterium
CTCGTCGGCGTAGAAGAGGTGGTAAACGGTCGGGTCGTCCTGGTTGACCGTCTTCTTCACCATCCGCAGTCCAAGCACGCGGGTGTAGAAGTCGACGTTCTGCGCGGCGTCGCCTGTGATGAGCGTGATGTGGTGGATGCCTTCGAAGCGCATCGGGATGTCCTCTCGTCGCGTGTACGTTGGCCAAGAATACTTGCGCCTGCAAGTATGATCAACCGTCACCCGGGCGCAGCGCCTTAGACTCACGACGGATGAGGATCGGCATCGTCGTTCCGTTCTCGTGGTCCTTCTGGGGCGCCGTCGTGGAGCACGCGGAGCTCCAGGCCGCCGCCCTGCGGCGCCTCGGCGCGGACGTGCGGCTGATCATGGGCAGCGACCCGCCGGGCCAGTTCACGCGCGTCCTCCACCCGCGCGTCGGCCGGCACGGGCACCCCCCGCCCGAGGTGATCCCCGTCGGACGGTCGGTGATCGTACCGGCGAACGGCTCGCTCCCGAACATCATCCTCAGTCCCCGGGCGCTCCTGCGGATGCGCCTCGTGCTGGAGCGCGGCCGCTTCGACGTCCTGCACCTGCACGAGCCGATGACCCCGATCCCGTGCATCGCGGCACTCGCGTTCTGGGAGGGCCCGATGGTGGGGACGCACCACGCGAGCGGCGACCTCGGCTGGATGCGACTGGCGACGCCGGTGTGGGGCTTCCTCGAGGAGCGGCTCGACCACCGGATCGCGGTGTCGGAGCAGGCGCGCGCGTCCGCCCAGCGATGGCTGCCGGGCGAGTACGAGATCGTGCCGAACGGCGTGCTCGTGCCGGAGCGCGCGGAGCCCGGCGGCCGCGAGCACCGGTTCGTCTTCGCCGGGCGGCAGGAGCCGCGGAAGGGGCTGCAGGTGCTGCTGCGGGCGTGGCCGGAGGTGCGGCGCCGCACCGGCGCACGACTGCGTGTCGCCGGCGCCGACCCCCTCGCCGTCCGCCTGCTCCTGAGCCGCCTGCGCGTGCCGGACGACGGCATCGACCTGCTCGGGTTCCTGAGCCAGGCCGACCTGACGGCGGAGCTCGCCGGCGCCAAGGCGCTCGTCGCGCCGTCGCTCGGCGGCGAGAGCTTCGGGATGGTGCTGACACGCGCGTTCGCGTGCGCGACGCCGGTCGTCGCGTCCGACATCCCGGGCTACCGCGACGTGATGACGCCGGAGACGTCGGTGGCGGTGCCGCCCGGCGACGTCCCCGAGCTCGTGGAGGCACTCGTCGCGCTCGTCGAGGACGAGGAGCGCCGTGTGGCTCTCGGCGCCGCCGCGCGCACCCTCGCCGTCGAGCGCTACTCCTGGGACGACATCGCGCGGCGCCTCCTGCGCATCTACGGCGTGGTGACGGGCGAGACGCCGGCGGCGGTCGCGGCGTGAGGATCGTCCGGAGCCGCTGGCTCCAGGCGCTCATCGTGGCGGCTCTGCTCGCCCTCGCAGTCGTGCTCGTCTGGTGGCGCGGCCCCGACTGGGGTGTCGTCTACCACGCGTTCGACTTCGTCAACTGGGCCTGGATCCTCTTCGCGCTCGCGCTCAACCTCGGCTCGGTGCTCGCCCGCTCCGTGGCGTGGCAGCTGACGGTGAGCCAGGCGATCGTCCCGCCGCAGCCGCCGTACCGGCACGTCTTCTCGGCGTTCGCGATCGGCCTGCTCGGGAATGCGGCGCTGCCCGGCCGGATCGGCGAGCTCGCGCGCGTCGCGGTTCTCCGCCGGCGCCTCCCGCACGGGCAGGGCACGAGCGCGGCGCTCGTCGGCAGCGTCTTCGCACACCGGCTCTTCGACCTCTTCCCCGCGCTCTTGCTGATCGGCTACGTCCTCTGGACGGCGCGAATCCCGGACTGGGCCGTGACGAGCCTCGTCGTCGTCTCGTGTCTCGGCGTGCTCCTCTTCGCGGCGGCGATGGTGACGGCGCGGCGGGGCCAGCGGCCGAGCCTCGACGGCCTCGGCCAGGTCCGGCGGCTGCTCGCGATGGCGCGCGCCGGCCTCTCGGTGTTGAAGGCGCCGCTGCCCGCTGCGGCCGCCGTCCTCTTCCAGTGCCTCGGCTGGTTCCTGCAGCTGCTCGCGGTGTACGTCGCGATGCGCGCGTTCGACATCCACGCGCCGTTGCCGGCCGCGGGGCTCGTGCTCCTGCTGATGAACGTCGCGACGATCTTCCCGCTGTGGCCCGGCAACATCGGCCTGCTGCAGGCGGCGGTGGCGCTGCCGCTCGTCCAGTACGGCGTGGACTACGGGACCGGGTTCGCGTACGGGCTCGTGCTGCAGGTCGTCGAGATGTCGGTGGGCGTCGGCGTCGGCCTCGTCTTTCTCGCCCGTGAGGGGATGTCGTTCGCGACGCTCCGTCAGTTCCCGACCCTCGACGAGCGCGCGGAGACGGTGCCCGACGTGGAGGCCGAGCCGCCGCGTGCGCGTGCTCGCGTGCCCGGCTAGCCTCAAGGGCGTCCTGTCGGCGCCGGCGGCCGCCGCCGCGCTGGCCGCGGGTGTACGCGGCGGCGGTGCCGAGGCGGTCGAGCTGCCGGTCGCGGACGGAGGCGAGGGGACGGCCGAGGTCCTCCACCGCGCGCTCGGCGGGCGGTGGCACGTCGCCTCCGTCGAGGACGCCTTCGGCGCCGTTCGCGACGTGCCCTGGCTCGCGCTGCCGGAGGGAAGCGCGGTGGTGGAGGCGGCGGCGGCCGTCCCGCTCGACCCGCGGCGGCTCGACCCGCTCGCGGCGTCGAGCCGCGGTCTCGGCCAACTGGCCTCGGCCGCTCTCGCCGAGCGGCCGGCCGCGCTCGTCGTCTGCCTCGGCGGGACGGCGACAGTCGACGGCGGCGCCGGGCTCCGCGAGGTGCTCCAGACGCTCGAGGTGCCGACCTACGCGCTCTGCGACGTCCGGACGCCGCTCTGGGACGCGCCTCGCGTCTTCGGCCCGCAGAAGGGCGCGTCCCCGACCGACGTCCCGCTGCTCGAGCGGCGCCTTGCGCTGCTCCCGGAGCTCGTCCCGTACGCCGAGCTGCCGGGAGCGGGAGCCGCCGGCGGCCTCGGAGCGGCCCTCGCGGCGCTGGGCGCACGACTCGTGCCGGGCGCGCAGTGGGTGCTCGACGCGCTGCGGCTCGACCGGCACCTGGCCGCGGTGGATCTCGTCGTCACCGGCGAGGGACGCGTCGACGCGACGACCCGCGCCGGGAAGGCGCCCGCTGCGGTCGCCGCCGCGGCCGCGGCGCGCGGAGTGCGCTGCATCGTCTTCGGCGGCATTGTCGCCGAGCCGCTCCCGGGCGTCGAGACCGTGCCGCTCTCGGGCGACCCCGCGCGGGCGGCCGACGACCTGCGCGAGCTGGGGGAGGAGCTAGCGGCTCGTTGCCGCTAGCTGCGGTGCTCGGCGGCGCGCAGCTTCTGCGCGAGCGCCTGCAGCAGCTTCCAGGCAATGCGGCCGTCGGACTCGACGATCGGGCGGAACTCCCACTGCGTCAGGCCGTAGCAGACCATGTCCGTCTCGGCGGTGATCGTGGCGGAGCGCTCGCCGGCGTCGATCAGCGCGATCTCGCCGAAGTAGTCGTTGGGGCCGAGCGTGCCGCGCTGGACGCCGTCGACCGAGACGTTGGCTGTGCCCTCGGCGATCACGAAGAACCCGGCCCCGGTCTCGCCCTCTGTCGCCACCTTCTGGCCGGCGGCGTAGCGGCGCTGCTTGAAGGCGTTCGCGAGGCTCGAGAGCTGGCGTTTCTCGAGGCCCTCGAAGAGCGGGACGCGGCCGATGATCTCGGGGGGCGGTTGCGCCATGCGCTGATTCTACGCAGGTGCCGGAGGATCTGGGAAGGGGGCGGCGGTCTCGGCACGTTGGGCGAGCTCCTCGATGCGGCCCTGCGCGGCATCGAGCCGCGCGAGGCAGAGGCGGAGCAACTCGTCGCCGCGCTCCCACAGAGCGATCGCCTCGTCGAGCGGCGCCTGGCCGCGCTCGAGCCGCTCGACGATCGCCTCGAGCTCCCGCTGGGCCTCCTCGAACGTCGGCTCGCTCACCGCCGCACGTCCTCCACCCGGGCGCCGAAGCCGCCCTCCGCCAGCTCGACGGCGACCGCGTCTCCGGTCGCGAGCGCCTCGGCCGAGCGGACGACGCCTCCTTCCGCGCGAACGATCGCGTACCCGCGCTCGAGCGTCGACCGCGGCGACAGCGTCCCCAGCCGCGCCCCAGCGCGTTCGACCGCCGCACGGCGCCGTTCCAGCAACAGCTCCGGCCCGCGGCGGAGCCGCTCCTGCAGGAGCTCCACGCGCCGAGCGTCCTGCTCGTGTGCCCGCCGCGCTCCGCGCTCGAGCGCCACGCCGGCGCGCCGCAGCCGCTGCCGCTCCCGCTCGAGGGCGCGGTGCCCGCAGCGCTCGAGCGACGTGCGCATGCGGGCGAGGTCGCGCCGGAGCTCCTCCACGTCGGGCACGACGAGCTTCGCCGCCGCCGTCGGCGTCGAAGCACGGACGTCGGCGGCGAGGTCGCAGAGCGGCGTGTCCTGCTCGTGTCCGACCGCCGAGACGACCGGGACGCTGCAGGCGGCGACGGCCCGCACCACGCGCTCGTCGCTGAACGGCAGGAGGTCCTCGAAGCTGCCGCCGCCGCGGGTGAGGACGACGACGTCGACCTCCGGCGCGGCCGCCACCGCCTTGAGCGCCGCGACGATCCCGGCGGCGGCGCGTGGCCCCTGCACGAGCGTCTCGGCGACGAGGACGTCGGCCGCGGGGAAGCGCGAGGCGATCGTCGTGAGGACGTCGCGCTTCGCCGCCGCGTCGTTCCCGGTGACGACGCCCACGCGACGGGGGAAGCGCGGCAACGGCCGCTTGCGCGCCTGCGCGAACAGCCCGTCCGCGGCGAGCGTCGCCTTCAGCCCTTCGAGCGCGGCGAGATGGGCGCCAAGTCCGAAGCGCTCGATCGAGAGCGCCCGCAGCCGGAAATCCGCCTTGGCGGCGAAGAGCTCGGGCCGCCCGTACACGTGCACGCGCTCTCCGTCGACGAGGTCGAGCCGCAGCGCGTCGAACCTGCCGCGCGGCATCGAGGCGGGCAGGCAGGCGCCGTCGGCGGGATCCTTCAGCGTGAAGAAGACGCTGCCCCAGCGCTCGTGGCGGCGGAGCTCCGTCACCTCTCCCTCGATCCAGAGCGTCGGCAGCCGCGCCACCCAGTCGGCCACGCCGCGGTTGAAGCCCGCCACGGAGTAGACCTTGCGCTCGCCATAGTGGAGCGGCTCGACCTTCATCGCGGCGAGCGTAGACGAACGCGGGGCGCGTCGAGCGCAGCCGTTAGAGCAGGATCTCGGCGGCGGTGCGCGGGTCGCAGCCCTTGCCGACGAGCTCGACCGCCTCGTGCAGATCGGCGTCCAGCGCCGCGGCGAGCCGCTCCGCGAGCGGCAGGGGGTACCCCGCCTCGATCAGGACGTGCAGGCGCCAGGACTCGACCTTGGCACGCTCGCTGCCGTGGTCGACGAGGTCGGTCGTCTCGCTCATGGTGCGTCGAGTGTTCGTGCCGGATTGGACGTTCCCTGCCGCGATTTGTTGGCTCGTGCGGCGTCGTCGGCCGAAGGCAGCTCGGTGGCGCGCGGCGATGCGCGCCCGGCCGGGGCGAATCGACCTTCAGCGGCGGCGGGAGAGCCCGGCGGCGGTGTCCTCGACGCGGCGCGCCAGTTCCGTCAGCCGCGCCTCCAGCGCCGCCCGCTCAGCCTCCGCCTCGGCGACGAGCGCACCCAGCGTCCGCCGCAGGTCGCCCTCGGCATCGGCCACGCGACGGGCGAACGCCTCCTCGAGCTCCTCGCGCTGCCCGTCGAACTGCGTCCGCGCCTGCCGCAGCCGCACCTCGAGCCGTTGCTGCGCGCTGTCGCCGACCTGGTTCAGCCGCTCCGCGAAGGCCGCGTCTGACTGGCGCACGAAGCTCTCGACCGCTCGGTCGAGCTCACGCGAGAGTCGAGTCGCGGCCTCGTCGCGCGATGCCCGCAGGGCGACTTCGAACTGCTGCCCCGCCGCCTCCGAGAACCGCTCGACCTCTCGCCCGACGGAACGCTGCAGCTTCTCGACCTGGCGCCGCTCGACGTCGCCGAAGGCGATCTCGATCCGGGTCATGGCGTCGCTCTCCGCCCGCTCGATCTGCCCCTTCAGCGCGTGCTCGCGCTGCCGGAGCCGCTCCGCGATCTCCTCGATCACGCGGCGCCGCTCGGTCGTGTGCGCCTGGAGCTCGTCGAGCGCCTCGGCAACCGCCGCTTGCGCGGAGCGCTCGAGCTCCTCCCGCAGGCGGAGTACGGCCGCGCGCTGCTCCTCCGACGTAGTCATGAGCTCGGACGCGTCGGACTCGATGCGCGCCTCGGCCTCGGCGATCAGCTGGTGTTGCCGCTGCTCGAGCCGCGCGAGCTGCACCGTCAGCGACGACTGCGCGCGCTCGAGGTCGTCCGACCAGCCGCGCAGCCGCTCCTCGAGCCGCCGTTCGACCTCCGCGAACGACTCGGCGAGGCTGTCCCGGACCTGCTGCTCGCGCTCCTCGAGCTTGCGCCGGCGTTCCTCCGCCAGCCGCCGCTCCTCCTCCGCGAGCGTCGACACCGAGTCGGCGCGCATGCGCGCGACCCACTGCTGCAGCTCCGTCGAGTGCTGTGCCGCCTCCTCGCGGAGCGCGACGGTGATCCGCGCGCGGGCGTCGTCCAGGGCGCGGTCGGTGGCCCGGCTGCGGCGGACCGCGCGTGCCAGCGCCGCCGCGCCGGCGGTCGCCGCCGCCGCCCCGACCAGGCCAGCGGCGCTGAGGGCGAGCTCGCGCGACGGCTCCCATGCGACCGCGGCCCAGGCCGCAGCGGCCACCGCCCCGATGACGCCGGCGAGGAGCGCGAGCGGGTGCGGGCGGACACGTCCCGTCGCGCCCATCCCGAGCGCCGTCGCCGCCGCCACGACCGCCACGGCGAACGTGGCTGCGAAGACGTCCTCGAGCATCGCGCCATCGTAGTAGGGCATGCTGCGGCGATGACGCTCGGCGACGAGCTGGAGCGGGTCGCCGAGGCCGTCGCCGCGCACGCGGCGGCCGACGAGCGGCTCGTCGCGGTGCTCCCCACCGAGCCGCACGCGGGCGCGCGTGTCTACCTCTGCGCCTTCGAACGCGCCGAGGGAGAGGCGCGGACGTGGCTCGCCGTCGACCACGATTGCGCGGCGATCCGCGACCGCCGTGCGGTGCGGGACGCGGTCTCGATCCTCGCCATGTGCGAGCTCGCGGAGGAGAGCGCGGCAGGCGGCGACCTCGACGAGCTCCACGGCCAGCTCGTCGCGTTGCGCGTGACCGAGAATCCGGAGGGCATCGACGAGGCCGAGGACGCGGTGCTGGAGCTCCAGCGCGTCGTCGCCGTGCCGCCCCAGCTCGCGTCGCCGGCGCGGCTCGACGCGATCGGCGTCGCGGCGCGGAGCCTGGAGCTCGCGCTCGGCGGTGGCCTGCAGCCGTCCCCGTTCGCCGAGGCGATGCGCGCCGGCCGCGACGTCGTCGACGCGCTCCTGCTCGAGGTCGAGGGGGCGTACCGGGGCGACCTCCGGTAGCCTGCGGCCGATGGAGGGCGGCTTCGGATTCCCGTTCGGCGGCGACCCCGAGGAGCTTCTGCGGGGGCTCCAGGAGTTCGCCTCGCAGCAGGCGGAGTCGGTGCAGGAGGCGCAGCGCGAGCAGTTCGCGACGCTCACGCTGAACACCGCCGTCGAGCTGACGGCGGCCGCTCTCAAGCAGGTTCAGGCCGCCGGCGGCCCGGACGAGCAGGCGATCGCGCTGCGCGACGTGATGCGCGTGCTCTTCCCCGAGGCGGTCGCGCTCGTGTCGGCCGCCCGGCAGGGCTTCATGCGCGAAGGCCGCTGACGCCGCCGGTGCACCGCGGCCTGCAGCGCCGCCGCGAGCGCTAAGGTCTCGCGCCGTGTCGCTGCTCGACAAGACGATCGTCCGGCTCCTGCCGGCCGTGCCACGACCCGTTGTGCGACGGCTCTCCGCCCGCTATATCGCCGGCCCGGAGCTCGCCGACGCGCGGCGCGTCGTCGCCGAGCTGAACGCGCAGGGGAAGGTCGCGACCGTCGACGTCCTCGGCGAGGAGATCGTCAACCCGTCGGAGGCGCGCGCGATCGCGCGCTCGTACCTGGAAGTGCTGGACGCGTTCGACGCGGATGGCCTCGACGCGAACGTGAGCGTGAAGCTGACCGCGCTCGGCCTGAAGCTCGACCCGGCGCTCGCGCGCGAGAACGTCCGCACGATCGCGGAGCGCGGCACGTTCGTCCGGATCGACATGGAGGACTCCTCCACGACGGACGCGACGCTCGACCTCTATCGCGACCTGCGCGCGGAGGGCGTCGCGAACCTCGGCGTCGTGCTCCAGGCGACGCTGAAGCGGACGGTCGCCGACGCCCGCGACCTCGCCGGCGCGAACGTTCGCCTGTGCAAGGGGATCTACCTCGAGCCGCCGGAGGTGGCGTTCACCGACTTCGACGCGATCCGGGCGAATTTCGTGCGCACCCTTCACGAGTTGCTCGACGGCGGCGCCTACGTCGGTGTCGCGACGCACGACGAGTGGCTCGTGGAGCAGGCGCTGCAGGCGGTGCGCGAGCGCGACCTGGAGCCGCACCAGTACGAGTTCCAGATGCTGCTCGGCGTCGGCACCCGGCTGGGCGACGAGCTCATTGCCGCCGGCCACCGCCTGCGGATCTACGTGCCGTTCGGGAGCCACTGGTACGAGTACTCCCTGCGGCGGCTGCAGGAGAATCCGAAGGTGGCCGGCTACATCGCAGCCGACACGGTCGGGCGCTTGATCCCGGGCCGGTAGCCCCTACGGCGGCGGTGGGCCCGGCGCGACGTCGTCCTCCTCGACGACCGTCGCGCGCCTGCGCGGCCGGGCGACCGGCGCAACGTCTTGGTCGACGTACGTGGCCGAGCGGCGCGAGCGCACCCCGCCCCAGCTCGACCAGAAGATCATCGAGAGGACGAGCCCGAGCAGGCCGACGATCATGAGGATGACGCCGATCGCGTCGACGTTGAGGCCCTCCGCCTCGGTCGTCACACCCCACGTGAGGATGGCGCCGGCGGCGATGAGCAGGATGCTGACCGCGACTCCCATCGCGGCAGATGTGCCCGCTGTGCCACGTTTTAACCCTGCACCGCCCGGCAGCGGCTACGGTGGCCGCATGGCGACGAGGATCGGAGTCGGGGTCCTGCTCCTCGGCGGTGTCGCTGTCGCTCTCGCGTGGGGTGGGGACGCCCTCTTCGTCTACGGCTTCTTCGCCGCGATCGCGGGTGCGGTCATGCTCGGCGCGCGTGTCGGCGGGGACTGGATCACCGGCGCGAGCCGCCGGCGGTTCGACCGCGAGGACCGGCGCTAGCAGGGCTCGTTACCGAGGTTGGCGGTGGCCGCGTGTCCGCGCGGACGGCTGCTCCCTCGGTGCACGCCGTTCCCTGGGCAGGCTCTCAGGCGAGCAGGCTGTAGCCGCCGTCCACGACGAGCGTCTGCCCCCTGATCATCACGGCCTCGGGCGAGCAGAGGAAGGCGACGGCTGCGGCGACGTCGTCCGGCTCCACGAGACGTCCCGCCGGGTTGCGGGCGCCGAGGGCGAGCATCTCCTGGCGGTTCGGGAAGTGGTCGAGCGCGCCGGTCTCCACGACGCCGGCGGAGACGGCGTTCACGCGGATGCGCGGCGCCAGCTCGACAGCGAGGTAGCGCACCAGCGCCTCGAGCGCGGCCTTCGACGTCCCGACGAGCGTGTAGTTCTCGAGCACGCGCTGGGAGCCGAGGCTCGAGATGCCGACGATCGAGCTCCCCTCCGGCATTCCCGGCGCGACGACCCGCGCGAGCGCCAGGAGCGCCCGGCTGTTCGCCGCGAGCGTCCAGTCCCAGTGCCGGTCCTCCGTCTCGAGGGCGGGCCTGATCACGCCGGTCGCCGCACTGTGCACGAGGACGTCGAGCGGGCCGAGCTCCCGCACCTCGTCCTGCACGCGGGCGGAGGAGACGTTTCCCCGGACGAGCACGGGCTCGGCGCCGAGCGCGCGGAGCTCGTCCGCCGTCCGCTCGGCGGCGGCGTCGGAACGGAGGTACCCGATTGCGACGCGCGCGGCGCCGAGGGCCGCGAAGCGGAGCGCGATCGCCTTGCCGATCCCGCGCGAGCCGCCGGTCACGAGGACCGACGCGCCGCGGAAGCTCATCGGCGGTGCGGCAGCGGGTCGCGGGCCGGCGCGGAGCTCGGGAGGCGCTCCCAGCCGGGGCGCGTGCGCGGCTCCGACGGGCCGTCCGCGGCCTTCGTCGAGGCGTGGCCGAGGCGGTCGAGCAGGTCCATCTGCCGCTCTCCGAAACGACGCACGTCGTGGTCGGACGGCAAATCCTGGATCAGCTCCCGCACGCGCGCGCGGAGCTGGTAGGCGAAGTGCGGCGTCGCGGGGCCGACGAGGGCCTCGATGTCGCGGATCGTCGGCTCTGCCATCGCGCGAAGCCTAGATGTTCGCGCGGCCCGCGCGACGGGCAGGAGCACCACGTGACGGACGCGGCCGGAGAGGGTTTCGTCCCGTTCCCGGAGACGCCGAAGCTCGTCGACGCTCGCATCGCGGCGCACCCGGACGGCGGGCGCGACTGCCTGCTCGCGACGACCGAGGACGGTCGGCGGCTCGCCTTCGGCTTCGAGGCCGAGAGCGACCGGCCCGGCCTCCAGATCGTGGACCCGCAGCTCTGGCTCGAGGCGGCGCAGGAGCCGCCGGACAGCCCCCGCGTGTTCGACTCGGTCGAGGAGATCAACGCCGACGACTGGCTGCAGGCCGTCGTCACGAACCCGGTCGGGAACGAGTGGCTCGAGCGGATCAAGGAGGGGCACCCGGCGGCGTTCGAGACGTGGTTCACCCAGCGGCAGTACGAGTCGGGCGGCGAAGAGGGCTCGGGCGGCGCGCTCTAGCGCGGGTCGGGCCTCCACGCGACCTCGACGTTCCGCGGGGCGGCCGTGAGTAGGGTCGCGCCCGTGCGACGCGTCCACCTGACGCTGCTCCTGACCGTGGTGCTGTGGGCGCTCAACCTCACGGTCACGCGGTACATCCTCACGCACGGCTTCGCCCCGCTCGCCTACGCGACCGTCCGCTACGGCATCGCCGCCGTGATCTTCGTCGTGCTCGTGCGCGTGGCCGAGCGCTCGTTGCGCGTCGAGCGACGCGATCTGCGACTCGTCGTACTCGCGGCGGCGCTGATCTTCCTCAACCAGGTCGCGTTCGTGTACGCGCTCGAGACGACCGAGGCGTCGACGATTGCGCTCATCCTTGGCGCCACTCCGGCCTTCGCCGCCCTGATCGGGCTCGTTTTCGGGCTGGAGCGGATGAGCGGCCGCTTCTGGCTCGCCTCGCTCGTGTCGTTCGTCGGCGTGGGCCTCGTCGCTGCGGGCGCCGGCGGCGACGTCGCGGTCGGCTGGACGGGTGCGCTGCTCGGGATCGCGACGGCGGCGACGTGGGCCGGCTACTCCGTCGCCGTCACGCCGCTCCTCGCCCGCTACTCCGCCTCGCGCGTGAGCGCGGCCGTACTGTCGCTCGCTTGGGTCGGGATCGCCCTTGTCGGCGGCTCGCAGACGGCCGGGCAGGATCCGGACGTCGGCGCGGCCGTGTGGCTGCTGCTCGTCTTCGCCACGCTCGGGCCGCTCGTGCTGACGACAGTGCTGTGGTTCCGGGCGATCGGCGAGATCGGCGCGTCGCGCTCGACGCTGATCGCGAACCTGAACCCGTTCGTCGCCGCAGTCTTCGCGGTCGTGCTGCTGTCGGAGCGGATGACCGCGCTCCAGGTCGCCGGCGGGGCTCTGATCGGCGGCGGGATCCTGCTCGCCCGCCGCCGCCAGCCGCGGACGGTCGCACCGGCCGCCGAGTAGGAGTTTCCGGCTCCCGTGGTACGGGAACCGCTCCCCGCGACAGAGCGAGGAGGTCGGATGGACACGTTGGTCTGGGTGCTGCTCGTCGTCGTGGTCGTCGCCTTGGCGGCCGGCGCCTGGTTCCTGCTGCAGCGGCGGCGCTCCGAGCAGCTGCGTGAGGGCTTCGGCCCGGAGTACGAGCGTGTGGTGGAGGAGACCGGCGACCGCCGGGAGGCGGAGCGTGAGCTGAAGGAGCGGCGCGACCGCCGCGAGGAGCTCGAAGTCCGGACGTTGCCGGAGCCGGAACGGGCCCGATACGCCGAGGAGTGGCGGGCTGTCCAGGGGCGGTTCGTGGACGAGCCGGAGGCGGCCGTGCAGGAGGCGGACCGGCTTGTGCAGCAGGTGATGGCGGTCCGCGGCTATCCCGTCGCGGACGACTTCGAGCACCGTGCGGCGGACGTCTCCGTCGACTACCCCGACGTCGTCCAGAACTTCCGAGAGGGGCACCGGCTCGTGCAGGACCACAGACAGGGGTCCGCCGGGACGGAGGGTCTCCGCCAGGCGATGGTGCATTTCCGCTCGCTCTTCGAGGAGCTGCTCGAGGAGCCCGGTGACGAGGAGGGACGCAGATGACCGAGCATGAGCGCGGCGACGAGCGCGAGCACGCGCGCGACGACGCGGAGCGGCCGCGGAGCGCGGACGTCCGCGCGCAGCAGGACCGCCTGTCGACCGCCGACATCGCACGTGGTGGCGACGACGGCGAGCCGGAGGATGGCGCCCCGGAAGGGCCGCGCGACCACCGGGAGCGCGAGCCGCTCTTCGGCAGCGAGGACGCCGAGCACTACCGTGCGCGGTGGAGCGACGTCCAGGCCGCGTTCGTCGACGAGCCGCGACGGGCGGTCGAGGATGCCGACGCGCTGGTGGCGGAGCTGATGCAGCGCCTCGCGGAGACGTTCTCGGCCGAGCGGGCGGCGCTCGAGCAGCAGTGGGACCGCGACGGCGACGTCTCCACCGAGGACCTGCGGGTCGGCATGCAGCGGTACCGGTCGTTCTTCGACCGGCTGCTCTCGGCCTGACGCGCGCCCTTCGTTCCGCACGCGAGTAGAATCCGGTGCCGATGGCCGAGCACGACTTCATGCCGCTCGACGGGTGGGATCACCTCGAGCTCTGGGTCGGCAACGCGAAGCAGGCGGCGTACTTCTACGAGCACGCGTTCGGCTTCACGCGCGTCGCCTACGCGGGGCCCGAGACGGGCGTCCGCGACCGCGCCTCGTACGTCCTGCAGCAGGGCGACATCCGGCTCGTGCTCACGAGCGGGCTGCGCTCAGAGAGCGAGATCGTCCGCTTCGTGGCGCGGCACGGCGACGGGGCGAAGGACGTGGCGCTGCTCGTGCCCGACGCGGCGGCCGCCTACCGCGAGGCGACCGGGCGCGGCGCAACCGGCGTCCGCGAGCCGCACGTGCTCGAGGACGAGCACGGACGCGTCGAGCTCGCCACGATCGCCACCTACGGCGAGAACGTCCACACGTTCGTGAACCGGAGCGACTACGGCGGTGCACACCTGCCGGGGTTCGTCGCTGTGGGCTCCTCGAACGGGAACGCGCCGCATGGCGTTGGGCTGAAGGCGATCGACCACGTCGTCGGCAACGTCGAGCTTGGCCGGATGGACCACTGGGTCGAGTTCTACGAGACCGTCTTCGGCATGGTCAACATCGTCCACTTCGGCGACGACCAGATCCAGACGGAGTACTCCGCGCTGATGTCGAAGGTGATGGCCGGCGGGGACGGCAAGATCAAGTTCCCGATCAACGAGCCCGCCGTGGGCAAGCGGAAGAGCCAGATCGACGAGTACCTCGAGTTCAACGAGGGCCCGGGCGTGCAGCACATCGCGCTCCAGACGGAGGACGTGGTCGCGACCGTCCAGACGCTGAAGGAGCGCGGCATCCCATTCCTCGACACCCCGGAGGCGTACTACGACGAGGTGGAGGGGCGCGTCGGCGAGATCGCGGAGGACTACGGCGACCTCAAGCGGCTCCGGATCCTGGCCGACCGCGACGAGGACGGCTACCTGCTGCAGATCTTCACCAAGACGGCGCAGGACCGGCCGACGCTCTTCTTCGAGGTGATCGAGCGGCACGGCGCGACGACGTTCGGCGAGGGGAACTTCAAGGCCCTCTTCGAGTCGATCGAGCGCGAGCAGGCCCTGCGCGGCAACCTCTGAGTTTCCCGAGCCGCGTGCGCGGCGATCCTGAGAGTGTGTTCGACCCGAGGGAGCTGTTGCACGCGCCGGCGCGCCAGGCGGCGACGCTGCGCGACACGGGGCACCGTCCGTGGCCCGTCCCGGCCGGCACGTGGCTGATGGCGCAGACGTGGGAAGACCTCCTCTTCGCGCACTGGGAGGTGCCGATCGAGCGGCTCCGTGCGCACCTCCCGCCGGAGCTCGAGGTGGACACGCACGAGGGTGTCGCCTACGTCGGAATCACGCCGTTCCGCGTCACGAACGTCCGGCTGCGCGGGATACCGCCGCTGCCGCGCGTCTCGTCGTTCCTCGAGCTGAACTGCCGCACCTATGTCAGCCACGGGGGCGAGCGCCCCGGCATCTGGTTCTTCAGCCTCGACGCCTCGAGCCGGCTCGCGGTCGAGGGCGCGCGCCGCTCCTACCGGCTGCCGTACTTCCACGCGCGGATGGACGGGCTGCCGCGCTACCGCAGCGCGCGCAACGACGCGGGGCGCCCGCACGTGTGGGAGGCGACCTATCGCCCGACCGGGCACACGTTCAACGCCGAGCCCGGGTCGCTCGAGTACTTCCTCACCGAGCGCTACTGCCTCTACACGACGGATGCGGGAGCGCTCCATCGCGCGGAGATCCACCATCCGCCGTGGCCGCTGCAGGAGGCGGAGGGCGAGATCGAGCTGAACACGATCCCGCCCGACGGGATCGACGCCTACGGCGAGCCGCTCCTGCACTTCGCGCGCCGCCAGGACGTCCTGATCTGGCCGCTCGAGCGCGTCGCGGCCGCGTAGCCCTCTAGCCTCCACGGCATGAGCCCGCAGCGCCGCACGGCGCTCCTCTCGGTGGTGGTCGCCGCGCTGCTGCTCGCGATCAAGCTCACGGCGGGCCTCGCGAGCGGGAGCCTGGGGCTCGTCTCGGAGGCGCTGCACTCGGGCACCGACCTCGTCGCCGCCGCACTGACCTTCTTCGCGATCGGCGTGGCGGGCCGGCCCGCCGATCGCAGTCATCCCTACGGCCACGGCAAGGCGGAGCACCTCGCCGCGCTCGCCGAGGCGGGCGTGCTCGCGCTCGTCAGCCTCCTCGTCGCCGGCCTCGCCGCTGCGCGCCTCGGGGGCGCGCTCGACCACGACATCCACGTTGCGTGGTGGGCGTTCGCGGTCATCGGCGTCGTGATCGTGCTCGACCTCTCGCGCACGGTCGCCTCGTACCGCGCCTCCCGCCTCTACGGGAGCCCGGCGCTGCTCTCGAACGCGCTCCACTTCGGCAGCGACCTGGCCGGCACGATCGCCGTGCTCGGCGGCCTCGTCGCCGCGAGCCAGGGCTTCCCGCAGGGCGACTCGATCGCCGCGCTCTTCGTGGCGGCGCTCGTGCTCGTCGCCGCCACGCGCCTGATCCGGCGAAACGTCGACGTCCTGATGGACCGCGCGCCCGCCGCGGCGGAGCTCGCCGCACGCGAGGCGATCGCCGGCGTCGAGCCGCCGGTGCACGTGTCGCGCCTGCGCCTCCGCCAGGCCGCCGGGCGCACGTTCGCCGACGTCGTCATCTCGGTGCCGTCGGACGCGGCCGTCGGGCAGGGGCACGCCGCGGCGGACGAGGTCGAGGCGGCGGTCGAGCGCGTCCTCCCCGGCAGCGACGTCGTCGTCCACGTCGAGCCCGGCGCCGGTGCCGACGCGGCGGTGCGGGAGCGCGCGCACGCGGCGGCGCTCTCGGTGCCGCGCGTGCGAGAGGTGCACAACCTCAGCCTCGTCGAGGTCGCCGGTACGACCGAGCTCTCGCTCCACCTCAAGCTGCCCGGCGAGCTCCGGCTCGACGACGCGCACGAGGTCGCGGAGCAGGTGGAGCAGGCGATCATGGCCGCGGCCCCCGAGATCCACGCGGTGCAGACGCACCTGGAGCCGCTCACTGAGGCGAGCGAAGCGGTCGAGCTCGAGCCCGGCGAGGTGGAGCGGATCGTTCGCGCGTCCGGCGGAACGGGGCCGCGGCAGGTGCGGGTGCTGCGGACGGACGAAGGGGTCGTCGTGTTCGTGACGCTGGGGCTCGACCGGACCGCGACGCTCGCCGACGCGCACGGGCGCGCGAGCGAGGTGGAGGAGCGGCTCCGCCGGGAGCACCCCGAGATCGCGGACGTGATCGTGCATACCGAGCCGTAGCGGCCGCCGCCGGTAGGTTCCGGCGGTGCGCCTCTGCATGTTCACGCCGAAGGAACGGCGCCTCTACCGCGGCTGGCCGGGTCGGATCGAGGGCGACCAGGTCATCCAGCTCGCGGCCCAGACGCTGCAGTCCTTCTTCACCGGCGGCGGCACCGCACGCGACCACGCCGAATACCGGCTGGAGGACGTGCGCCTGCGCCCGCCGGTTCTCTGCCCACCCGCCGTGCGCGACTTCTACGCCTTCGAGCAGCACGTGGCGACCGCGCGCGCGGCGCGCGGCCTCGAGGTGCCGCCGGAGTGGTACGAGCAGCCCGCCTTCTACTTCTCCAACCCCGCGGCCATCTTCGGCCCCGACGACCAGGTGCCGTACCCGGAGGGGACGGCGGAGCTGGACTACGAGCTCGAGGTCGCGGCAGTGATCGGCGCGGAGGGCGCGATCGCGGGCTTCACCGTGATGAACGACTGGTCGGCCCGCGACCTGCAGCGAGCGGAGATGCGCGTGGGCCTCGGGCCGGCGAAGGGCAAGGACTTCGCGACCTCCCTCGGACCGGTCGTCGTCACCGTCGACGAGTTCGACGGCTCCGAGGGCGAGATGGTCGCCCGGGTCAACGGCGAGGAGCGCTCGCGCGGCAACCTGCGCGACCTCCACTTCGGCTGGGAGCGGCTCCACGATCACGCGGCGCGCAACACGGAGCTCCGGGCCGGCGACATCCTCGGCTCCGGGACCGTCGGCACGGGGTGCATCCTCGAGCTCGGCGACGGGCGCTGGCTGCAGCCGGGCGACGTCGTCGAGCTGGAGGTGGAGGGGATCGGCGTCCTCCGCAACACGGTCGGTCCGCGGCCGTGAGCCGCGCACGGAGCCTTGTCCTCGGAGGGGCCGCTGCCGTCCTGCTCGCGGGCTGCGGCGGCGGCGCCGCGCCCGAGCTGTCGCCGGAGGCGGTGGCGGCGGCGCCCGACCGGGTGCGCGCGGAGGGGTCGTTCGCCTTCGAGGCGGAGTACGTGCGCGAGTTCCCCGGGAAGCCCGACGAGACGTACCTGACGCTCGAAGGTGCCGCCGACGTCTCAGCGGGCAGCGGCCGCGTCACTGCCGACCTCTCCGGCCTCTTCGAGGACGCGCCGACGGAGAGTGGAAACCCGTTCGAGCAGCCGATCGAGCTCCGCTGGACACGCAAGCGCGTGACGGGGGTGCTCGACGGGGAGGAGCACTCGCTGCCGCGTGCCCAGTCACGCGAGAGCGGCGGCGTGATCGGGCGGCTGCCGGACGAGCCGGAGGGCGTCCTCGCCCTCCTCGCCCGCGCGCGAGACGTCCGCCGCGTCGGCGACGAGCAGGTCGGCGATCGGGAGACGACGCGCTTCGCGTTCACCGTCGACGCCGGCGCCGGCGAGGGGGCCGTTCCGGCGGAGTTCGGCCTCGGCCTCGGCGCGCTGCTCGCGAAGCCGGAGCTGCCGCTCGAGGTGTGGCTCGACGCGCAGGGGTTGCCGCGGCGGATCTCGTACGTCTTCGACCTGAAGCCGCTCGAGTCCGGTGGGAAGCAGGTGCTCCCGGCGCGATCGGTGCACGGCGTCTACGAGCTCTCCGAGTTCGGAGAGGCGGAGGTCGCAGGCGGCTAGGCGCGGCGGGCACGACGCTATCCTGCGCGCATGCCGTTCTACCAGCGCCTCGGCGACGTCCCGCGCAAGCGGCACATCCAGTTCCGCGACAACGGCACGCTCCTCACGGAGGAGGTGATGGGCCTCGAGGGGTTCACGGGGAACGAATCGATCCTGTACCACCTCCAGTCGCCGTGCCGCGTGATGGAGATCGGCGACTTCGAGCCGATCGAGCGCGAGGAGTGGGTGCCCGAAACGCACCAGCACCGCCTCATGAACACGAGAGAGATCGGGGCCGAGGGCGACGAGATCAGCGGCCGGCGCCTCCTAATGTGGAACGCGGACGTCGAGATCTCGATCTGTCGCCCGACGGGCTCGATGGACTACTTCTTCCGGAACGGCGAGGGCGACGAGGTGATCTTCGTCCACGAGGGCTCGGGCACGCTCGAGACGATCTTCGGCGACCTGCCCTACCGGGAGGGCGACTACGTCGTCGTCCCGCGCGGCACGACCTACCGCTTCCGGCCGGAGGGGCCGCAGCGCTACCTCGTCTTCGAGACGCCGGGGCTGATCCAGATCCCGCGCCGCTACCGCAACGAGCACGGCCAGATCGTGGAGGGCGCGCCGTACTACCACCGCGACATCCACCCGCCGGCGCAGCTGAACACGCACCGCGAGCGGGGCGAGTTCCCGGTCAAGGTGCGGGTGCGCGACGGCTACCAGACCTACGTGCTCGACTACCACCCGTTCGACGTCGTCGGGTGGGACGGCTACCTGTTTCCGTGGACGTTCTCGATCCACGACTTCGAGCCGATCACGGGCCGCATCCACCAGCCGCCGCCGGCGCACCAGACGTTCGCCGGCCGCAACTTCGTGATCTGTTCGTTCTGCCCGCGCAAGCTCGACTTCGACCCGCTCGCGGTGCCGATCCCGTACCACCACTCGAACCTGCAGAGCGAGGAGATGATCTATTACGTCTCCGGCAACTTCGGCTCGCGCAAGGGCGTCGACGTCGGGTCGATCACGCTGCACCCCTCGGGGCTGCCGCACGGGCCGCAGCCGGGTCTCGCCGAGCGCTCGATCGGCATGCACGAGACGGCCGAGCTCGCCGTCATGTGCGACACGTTCCACCCGCTGAAGCTGACGGCGCTGGCGCGTGACCTCGACGACGGCCGGTACGCCTACTCCTGGTACGAGGCCGATGCGGGCGACGCGACCGAAGCCGGCCTGACGTCGCACCTGTAGCGCTGGAGCTCGTCCTCGACTGGGACGGGACGGTGACCGTCGAAGACGGGCTCGTGCTCGTGCTGCGCCGCTTCGGCGACCCGCGGCTGCTGGAGGAGCTCGAGCCGCGGGTCGGCGTCGACCTGACGTTGCACGAGGAGATCGCGCTCGAGTTCGCGTCGGTCACGGCACCGCTCGAGGAGGTCGTGGTGTGGGTGCGCGAGCACGTCCGCGTCCGTCCCGGCTTCCGCGAGCTCGCCGCGCTGCACCGGCCGACGATCCTCTCCTCCGGCTTCGTCGAGCTGATCGAGCCCGTGCTCGCCCGCGAGGGGGTGACGGGGCTGCAGGTGCAGGCGAACCGGGTCGAGGCACGACCGGACGGCTGGCGCGTCGAGTGGCGCGACGAGGCGCAGTGCACCGAGTGCGGCGAGGCGTGCAAGCGCGGCTCGCTCCCGGCCGGCGAGGTCGTCTACGTCGGCGACGGCTACTCCGACCGGTGTGCCGCGCGTGCGGCGGCGCGCGTCTTCGCGCGCGACGGCCTCGCGCGCTACCTCGACGGCGTCGGCGTCGCCTACGAGCCGTTCGAGGACTTCACGGGCCTCGCAGCGGCGCTCCGGTAGCGCGGCACGGCGGCGCCGGCGGACATCTCACGACGAGTGCGGAAAAACCGTCTTGACAACGGCTGCTGAAGCGCCCAGTGTCGGGACGTGTTTCGAGAAGGAATGTGAACCCCGGGGTGGGCGCCTCGCCCGCGCCGCGACGAGGAAGGGAAAGAGAGATGAGGAATCGCATCAGGAACGCTGTCGTGCTGGGGACGGCGGCCGCAGTGATGCTCGTGCTCGGCGCAGGCTCCACGTCCGCCGCTCCGACGGCGACGACCGCGCTCGCGGCACCGGCCAAGATCACCGTGTGGACCGACAAGGACCGCAAGACGGCGGTCGAGCGGGTCGTCAGCCAGTGGGCTGCGGCGAAGGGGCTCGCCGTCGACGTCGTGGAGAAGGACTTCGGGAAGATCCGCGACGACCTGAAGACCGTGCAGGCGCAGACCGCACCGGACGTCATCATCGGAGCGCACGACTGGGTCGGCCAGCTCGCCGCAGACGGGTCGATCGTGCCGCTCAACCCCACGAAGGCGACGCGGAGCCAGTTCCCCGCCTACGCCCTCGACGCGTTCTCGTACGGCACGGCAGTCAAGCGCCTGTACGGGGCGCCGGTCGCGCTCGAGAACATCGGGCTCGTCGTCAACACGAAGCTGGCGAAGGTCCCCACGAGCTTCAACAGCCTCTACAACCAGGCGATCGGGTTCAAGGCGAAGGCCAAGGGCAACCTGGCGCTGGCCGTGCCGCAGGGTGCGGCGGGTGACGCCTACCACATGTATCCGCTCTTCTCGGGCCTCGGCGGCTACGTCTTCGGCACCACGAAGGCGGGGACGCTGAACCCGAAGGACATCGGCGTCGCGAACAAGACGTTCATGGCGAACGCCGGGCGGATCGACAACTGGAACCGGACCGGGTTCGTCAACTCGAAGGTCGACTACGGCGTCGCCAAGGACTCGTTCCTGAAGGGCAAGGCCGCGTTCTGGCTGACCGGGCCCTGGGAGGCCGACACGCTCCGGACGAGCAAGCTCTCGTTCAGGATCGTGCAGGTCCCCGCGATCAAGTCGAAGTCCGTGCCGTTCCTCGGCGTCCAGGGCTTCATGGTCACGAAGTTCGCGAAGCAGCACGGTCTGGAGAGCGCGTCGAAGGACCTGGTCGCCAGCTACATGATGCGCCCGGCGGGCCAGAGGGCGCTCGCCACGGCCAACGGCCGCTTCCCTGCCAACATCGCCGCGGGGAAGACCGTCACCGACCCGGTGCTGAAGCAGTTCGGCGCCGCCGGTGCCGGTGGTGTGCCGATGCCGAACATCCCGCAGATGTCGAGCGTCTGGAGCGACCTCGGCGCGGCGTGGGTGAAGTCGACGAAGGGCCCCGGCGCGACGAAGGCCGCCGTCGCCTTCCGCACCGCCGCCCGCAACATCGCGGCGAAGCTCCGCTAGGCACGAACGCGACAGGGGCGCCCGCCGCGGCGGGCGCCCCTGCGTCCTCTGCGTCACCGACCGGAGCCGAGGAGGCAGGTTCCCCTGACCACGACCGTCGCCCAACCGCGCGAGCGAACCTCCCGGCTCGGCGCTGCCACCGCGGCCGCCTGGTCGGCGCCCGCCCGGCTCGTCGCCACCTTCTCGGGCACCGTCGGCCTCGTCCTCAAGATCGCGTTCCTCGCAATCGTGAACGCCATCGCAGTGTGGGGCGGGACGGTCCTCGCCGGGCAGGAGAAGTGGGTGCCGCTCGGCGTGCTGGCCGCGGCCACGATCGCCCTCGACGCCGTCTACTTCTCGCCGCGGCGCGCGGTGCCGCTGAAGTTCCTCGTCCCGGGCACGATCTTCCTCCTCGCGTTCCAGATCGTGCCGATCGTCTACAACGTCAACGTCGGCTTCACCAACTGGTCGACCGGCCACAACCTCACCAAGTCGGAGGCGATCGAAGCCGTCCAGCGGAACTCGCTCGGCCCGGCGGAGAGCGGCGCCTCGTACGTGATGGCGCCGGCGCGCGACGCCGACGGAGCACTCGTCCTGCTGCTCGTCGACGAGGTGAGCGGGAAGCCCTTCGTCGGCACACGCACGGGGCTCGAGCCGCTCCCGGAGGGGGTGATCACGCTGTCGGAGATCGGGACGGTGGAACGCGCGCGCGGCTACGAGCCGATCCGCGGGCCGGCGCTGCTCCGGCTGGACGCCGAGCTCGCGGAGTTCATCGTGCCGACCGACGCCGGCGCGATCCGCCCCGAGGGGACGGAGGTCGCGCTCGAGTTCGCGCCCACGCTGCGCTACGACCGGGTCGCCGACACGTTCACGCGGCTCGAGGACGGCAAGGTCTTCCGGGACGACGGCAAGGGCTCGTTCGTCGCCGCGACCAATGAGGAGCTCGAGCCGGGCTGGCGCACGAACGTCGGCCTCGCGAACTTCAGCGCCGTGCTCACCGACCCGCTGATCCGCGAGCCGTTCCTGCGCGTCTTCCTCTGGACCTTCGTCTTCGCGGCCTCGATCGTGCTCGTCTCGTTCGCGCTCGGGCTCTTCCTCGCGATCGTGCTCGACAAGCCGACGTTGCGCTTCCGCCGTGGCTACCAGGTGCTCCTGATCGTCCCCTACGCGCTCCCGGCGTTTCTCGCCGTGCTCGTCTGGGGCGGTCTCCTGAACGACGATTTCGGCGTCGTCAACAACCTGCTGCCGGGCAGCGTCCCCTGGCTCTTCGACCCGTGGTGGGCCAAGGTCTCGGTGATCGCGGTCAGCGTGTGGCTGACGGTGCCGTACTTCCTGCTCGTGTCGCTCGGTGCGCTCCAGTCGATCCCGGCGGAGCTGACGGAGGCGGCGCGGGTGGACGGAGGCGGGTCGGGCCAGATCTTCCGGCGCGTGACGCTGCCGCTGCTCCTGATCGTGATCGCGCCGCTGATGATCGCGTCGTTCGCGCTGAACTTCAACAACTTCGTCAACATCTACCTGCTGACCGGCGGCGGACCTGCCGCCGAAGACCAGTCCGTCGCAGGCGCGACCGACATCCTGATCACGTACACCTACAAGCTCGCGTTCGAGGCGGGCAAGGGCAACGACTTCGGCCTCGCGGCCGCCGTGTCGATCTTCATCTTCCTGATCGTCGCGTCGATCTCGGCGCTCGCGTTCAAGCGCACCGGCTCGCTGGAGAACATCCGGTGACGTCGATCGACTCCGCCCTCGAACGCGTGGAGCCGCAGGTGCGCGCGCGGCGCAAGCGGCTGGGCCCGAGCCTCCGCGGCGACTGGTGGCGCCACCTGGTCGCACTCGCCGCGGTCGCGGTCGCGATCTTCCCGGTGCTGTACGTCGCCTCGGCTGCGTTCAACGCCGACCAGTCGCTCGGCGGCGCGAAGCTCGTGCCCCGCAGCGTGACGCTGGACAACTTCCGGGAGCTGCTCTCGCCCGACCCAACGAAGAGCCAGCTGCAGTCGTCCACCTCCCATTACCTGCGCTGGCTCGGCAACTCGCTGATCGTCGCGCTGACGACGTCGCTCCTCACGGTGTTCCTCGGCGCACTCGCCGCCTACGCCTTCAGTCGCTTCCGGTTCCGCGGCCGCCGGCTGGGGCTCCTCTTCCTGCTCCTCATCCAGATGTTCCCGCAACTGCTGGCGCTCGTGGCGATCTACCTCATTCTGCTGCGCACGGGCACCGTGTTCCCGTTCATGGGCCTCGATACGAAGACGGGTCTGATCCTCGTCTACCTCGGCGGGATCATGGGCGTGAACACGTGGCTCCTGAAGGGCTTCTTCGACACCATCCCTGCCGAGCTCGACGAGTCGGCGCGTGTGGACGGGGCCACGCCGGCCCAGGTCTTCTGGGGCGTCGTCCTGCCGCTCGCCCTGCCGATCCTCGCCGTGATCGGGATCCTCTCCTTCGTCGGGACGTTCAACGAGTTCGTCCTGGCGAGCGCGATCCTGCAGTCGAACGAGAACTTCACGCTGCCGCTCGGCCTGCGCGGCTACATCGACAAGCAGTACGCCGAGCACTGGGGCCCGTTCGCGGCCGGCGTGCTGCTCGCCGGCGTGCCGATCATGGTCGTCTTCATGTCGCTCCAGCGGTTCATCGTGAGCGGCCTGACACAGGGCTCGGTGAAGGGGTGACGGCTGCGCCCGCACCGCTGCGTGCCCCGGCCGAGCTGCTCGATCGACCGCACCACGACGGCTCCTACGTGCTCGAGCTACCGGACGAGGTCGGCGGCACTGCGACGCTGCGGCTGCGCGTGCCGCGGGCGACCGCCGTCGACGAAGTCGTGCTGCGCGCGAGCCGCGACGGCGAGCCCGTGAACGTCGCCGCGGAGCTCGACGAGGAGACGGACACGGACACCTGGTATCGCGTGTCGCTGCCGCTGCACAACCCGCTCACCCGCTACCGCTGGTTGCTCGGCGGCGGCGACGTCGGCTACGCGTGGCTGAACGGGACGGGGCTGCACGGGCACGACCTGCCGGACGCCGACGACTTCGTCCTCCGCGTCGGCCGGCGCGCGCCGGAGTGGCACCTCCGCTCCGTGGTCTACGAGATCTTCCCGGACCGCTTCGCGACGAGCGGCGCCGACGCACCCTCACCCGAGTGGGCCGTGCGCCGCCGCTGGGACGAGCTCCCGAACGAGCGCGGCGGCCAGTTCGAGCTCTTCGGCGGCGACCTGCGCGGGGCCGAGCGGCGGCTCGACCACGTGGAGGGGCTCGGCGCGTCCGCCCTCTACCTGCGGCCGTTCTTCCCGGCCGGCAGCACACACCGCTACGACGCGACGAGCTTCGACCGCGTCGACCCGCTGCTGGGGGGAGACGAGGCGCTCGCCTCGCTGCTGACGGCGGCGCACGCGCGTGGCCTCCGGGTCCTCGGCGACCTGACGACGAATCACACGGGCGACCGCCATGAGTGGTTCGAGCGCAGCGAGCGCGACTTCTACTTCTTCGACGAGGCGCTGCCGCACGGCTACGAGGCCTGGTACGGGATCTCGACGCTGCCGAAGCTCGACTGGAGCTCGCCGCGGCTGCGCGCCGCGATGGCGCGCGTCGTCACGCGCTGGCTCGACGCCGGCCTCGACGGCTGGCGCATCGACGTCGCGAACATGACCGGCCGCCGCGGTGCGACCGACGTCTGGGCGGAGGCGGCGGCCGAGATCCGGGCGGCCGCAGGCGCCGCCCTCGTCGTCGCGGAGCACGGACACGACTTCCGCGACGACCTCGCCGCAGGACCGTGGGACGGCGCGATGAACTACGCCGGCTTCCTGCGCCCCGTCTGCCAGTGGCTGCGGCGCGACGACCTTTCCGAGCGCCTCCGCGCCAGCTTCTGGGGCGCTCCCGTCGGGCTGCCCCGCCTTCCGGCCGGCGATGTGGTGGCGACGATGCGCGCGTTCCGGGCGGGCGTGCCCTGGGAGGCGACCCTGCACTCCTGGGTGCTCCTCGACTCGAACGACACCGCCCGCTTCCGCACCGTCGCCGGCCGGGAGCGGCAGCTCGTCGGCGTCGGCCTGCAGCTGACGACGCCGGGGGTGCCGATGGTGTGCGCGGGCGACGAGGTCGGTCTGGAGGGCGAGTGGGGCGAGGACGGCCGCCGGCCGTTCCCGTGGCACGCGCCCGAGAGCTGGGACGGCGCGCTGCTCGAGGAGTACCGCCGCCTGATCGCACTGCGCCGCGGCAGCGCCGCCCTCTCCGACGGCGGCCTGCGGTACGCGCACGTCGGCGACGACGCGATCGCGTACCTGCGCGAGGCGCCGGGCGAGCGGCTGCTCTGCCTGGCGGCCCGGGCGGCGCACGATCCCGTCCGGCTGCCGCTCGCGGCGCTCGACTGCCGCGCGCTCGAGACGATCCACGGCGACGACGCGACGTGCGCCGCCGGCTTCGCGACTCTGCCGGACGACGGGCCGGCATTCCACGTCTGGAGGCTGAGCGATGGCTGAGGTGAGATTCGAGGAGGTCGACAAGGTGTACGACAACGGGGTCCGTGCGGTCGACGACCTGACGCTGGACGTGCACGACGGCGAGTTCCTCGTGCTCGTCGGGCCGTCGGGGTGCGGGAAGACGACCGCGCTGCGCATGGTCGCCGGGCTCGAGGAGATCTCCGACGGCACGCTCTCGATCGGGGGGCGCGTCGTCAACGACCTGACCCCCAAGGAGCGGGACATCGCGATGGTGTTCCAGAACTACGCCCTCTACCCGCACCTGTCCGTCTCCGAGAACATCGCCTTCGGGTTGCGCCTGCGTCGGGCGTCCCGCGACGTGATCGCCGAGCGCGTCGGCTGGGCGGCCAAGCTGCTCGACCTGACGCCGTACCTCGACCGCCGCCCGAAGCAGCTCTCGGGCGGGCAGCGCCAGCGGGTCGCGATGGGCCGCGCGATCGTGCGCCACCCGCAGGTCTTCCTGATGGACGAGCCGCTCTCGAACCTCGACGCGAAGCTGCGGGTGCAGATGCGCGCCGACATCGCCCGGCTGCAGCGCGAGCTCGGCACGACGACGATCTACGTGACGCACGACCAGGTCGAGGCGATGACGATGGGCGACCGCGTCGCGGTGATGAACCAGGGCGTGCTGCAGCAGGTGGCGACGCCGCAACGGCTGTACGACGAGCCGGCGAACCTGTTCGTAGCCGGCTTCATCGGCATGCCGCCGATGAACCTGCTCGAAGGCACGGTCCACGCCGAGAACGGCAGCGTGGAGCTCCTGCTCGGCAACGAGCGGCTGCCGCTCGGCGAGCGGACGCTGCGGCGGTATCCGGAGGTGCGCGCCTACGAACGCCGTACGGTCGTCGCCGGCCTTCGCGCGGACTCGCTCCATCCGGCCACGAGCCGCCCCCACCTGCCGACGCTGAACGCGCGCTGCGAGCTGATCGAGGCCCTCGGTGCCGACTCGGTCGCGTACTTCCGGATCGACGCCCGCGCGCTCGCGGCGACGGCCGAGGGGATCGAGGACGCCGTCGAGGCGGACGGCGACGGCGCAGGAGTGACTGCCGCCCGCCCGAACTGCGTCGCGTCCTTCTCCGCCGAGTCCGCACAGGTGCTGCGCCTGGGCGAGTCCGTGCCGCTCGCGGTCGACGTGGACAAGCTCCATCTCTTCGATCCCGCATCGGGTGAGCCGCTCCGTTAGCCGCGCCGGCGCCGCGGCCGTGCTGGTCGCGACCCTGGCGCTCCTCGCGTCCGCCGGGAGCACCCGTGGCGCCCTCCCCGCGCCTCCGGCGGGGCCTGCGCTCGAGGCGCTCTCGCAGCCGGCGGTGCGGCCGCCGCTCGCGTCGGAGCGCATCTACTTCGTGCTGCCCGACCGCTACGCCAACGGG
>DASQNG010000108.1:0-26882 GCA_035645095.1 Gaiellaceae bacterium
CGCTTGCGCTCGTCGATTCCCGCTCCCTCGACCTGCTCGAGCAGCGCCGCGAGCGCCGCGTCGTCGTCGCCGTGCTCGAGCGCCTCGAGCACGGAGGGGAGGTCACCCGCCTCCCGGAGCTCCGCCAGCACGCCCTCCCGCGGCGGCGGCGCCGTCAGCCCCTCGAGGAACTCCTCCACGAGCGCCGGCCCTCGCGCGCCGACGAACTCCGCGACGACGTCGCCGCGCCGAAAGGCCTTCACGGCTGGGATCCCGCCGACGCCGTAGCGCGAGGCCAACGCGGGGCTCTCGTCGACGTTCACCTTCACCAGGCGCACCTCCGGCCGCTCCGCCACGGCGCGCTCGAGCACCGGCGCGAGCGACCGACACGGCCCGCACCAGGGGGCCCAGAAGTCGACCACCACGGGTGCCTCTTCCGACGCGGCCAGGACGTCTCGCTCCCACGTCGCCTCCGTCGCGTCCACGCCCGCAGGCTAGATCACGCGCGCTCGCCCGCGACCGTCCAGAGGACGAAGGCGAGCCAGTGCACGCCGATCACGTCCGTCTGGATCCCGAGTGCGAGCACCGCCGCGAGCGACGCGCCGAGCCACGGCGCGGCGTGGAGCGTCCGCCGCACGAGCGCGAGGTTCCAGCCGACGAACGCGAGCAGGCCGAGCAGGCCAAGGTCGACCCCGAGCTCCGTGTAGGTCGACTCGCCGGCCTTCACATCGGTGCCGGTGCGGAAGGCCGTGACGCCGGCGTTGCCGACGCCGTGGCCCCACGGGTGGCGTGCGACGGTCTCGATGCCGCCGCGGAGGCTGTCCCAGTGGCTGTCGACCGACGACTCCGAGGGGCTGAGCGGGTCGCCGCTCGTCGGGTTGGCGCGGCCGCCGGCGCGCTGGATCTCGAGCTCCGCCGGCGTGAAGCGTGTCTCCGGCCCGAAGTCCTCGTAGGCACGGACGAAGAACGCGCCCGTCACGACGAGGAGCGCCGCCGCGGCGACCGGCCACAGACTGCGAATTCCCCATGCCAGCACGACGAGCCCGAGCGCGAGCGCCGCGATCGCCGTACGCGAGTAGGTGAACAGGAGCCCGACGAGCAGCAGCGCCATCGTTGCCGAGAGGAGGCGCGAGCGCGTCCAGGCCGCCGCGACGAGAAGCGCGACGAGGAGCATGTACGCGGTCGCGAGCGGGCTGAGGAAGGTCGACACGAGTCGGCGGAGCGGGCGCTCGTCGCCTGGGTTGTAGACGAAGTTCTCCGGCAGCCCGGAGAGGCCGCGGTACTGGAGCCCGAGCTGCTCGCGGTACCACCCAGGGACGCCCGAGCTGCGCCAGGTGTCGAGGGGCACGAGGTAGACGTCCACGAGCCCCCAGGCCGCGACGGCCGCGGCACCGGCGAGGATCAGCAGCCCGAGCCGCCGCAGCTCGTCGCGACCGAAGTGGAGGCTGCGCCCGAGGAAGTACGCGGCGACGGGGGTCAGGTGGTGCCGCGCCCCGAAGACGACGCCGCCGACGCCGGCCTCGCCGCCCAGCCATCCCTGCGGCACGAGTGCGTAGACGACGACGAGCGCGGCATACGCGAGCGCGAGCCAGTCCGCCGCGGTCGCCTTGAACGGCAGCCCCTTCTGCCGCCAGAGGACGGTGCCGAGCGCGGCCGCGAGGAGCACCTCCTTCCAGGCCGACACTGCGTCGAGCGCGCCGCCCCTGACGCCGACGTCCCACAGCGTCGCCATCGCCAGGTTGTGCAGCGGCAGCCCGACGACGAACGCGTAGAGCGCGTACCGCGGCAGCCGCGCCGGGAGGTCGCGCGACGGCCGTTCCGTCACACGATCGCCACCAGCGTCAGCCCCAGGTTCACGACGCGCACCTCCTGCGGGAAGAGCCGCGCGAGCTCGCCCGGGCCGAGCAGGTGGTTCTCCTTCGCCCACGGCTTCCGCAGTGTGTCGTAGACCCGGTGCGCCGCCGGCTCCGGCAGCCAGTGGACGAGCGGCAGACGCGTGTGCACCTCGACGGGGAACCAGCGGTTCGGTGTCGTCACGAAGACGCGGCCGGCGACGCGCAGCGCCTCGTCGACGAACCGCCGCTGGACATCTCGCGGCCCGACGTGCTCGATCACGGCGTTCGAGTAGAAGACGTCGAAGGAGCCGTCCGGGAAAGGGAGGTCGAGCGCGTCGCCCTGGACGTATGCCGTCCGGGGGTAGCGCTCGCGGAAGCGGTCGCCGGCGTGCTGTCCGAGCGCGGTCACCTGGTCTGGCCACGGGTAGTGCTGCTCGAAGAAGTTGAGCGTCGCACAGCCGCCGTGCGCCGCGGCGCCCGCCTCGCCGAAACCGAAGTCGTCGACCCCGACGTCGAGCACCGTGGTCGCCGGCGTCGGCCCGATCGTCTCGAGGAAGAGGTCGAGCTTGCGGCGGCGCGAGCGGAGCGAGACGGCGTCGGCGAGGCGCATCTGGCGGTAACAGTAAGGTCGCGTCCCGTGCTCCAGGTGTCCGTACGTGCGGCCGGTCCCTACTCGCTCCGCCTCAGTGCGTGGCGCGACGACTTCCGGACTGCGCTCCCCGGCGGCGGCGAGGGGCGGGCGTGGCAGTTGCGCGACCGCTCGCTCCTGCTCCGCGCGCCGGACGAGCAGGGGCTGGAGCTGCTCCGGTTCGTGCTCGCGGTCGACGCCGACACGACGGAGTTCGTGCGGCGGTTCCGGCGCGACCCGCTCGTCGGCCCCTCAATCCTCGCGTTCCCGGGATTGCGGCCGCTGCGCCTGCCGACCGTCGCGCAGGCGGTACTGAGGGCCTTCTGCGGCCAGCTGATCGAGGCGAAGCGGGCGCGTGCGCTCGAGCGCCGGATCATCGTGCGCTGCGGCGAGCCGGCGCCGACGCGGCAGGCGCTCGCGGCGATCGCGCCCGCCGAGCTGCGGCGGCTCGGGCTGGCGCAGAAGCGAGCCACCTGCCTCGTCCGCGTCTGCCGCACGCTCGACCTGGAGCGACTGCGTCAGCTGCCGCCTGACGCGGTGGAGCGGCGGCTCCTGCGCGAGCCCGGGCTCGGCCCGTGGTCGCTCGGGACGATCGCGCTCGCGGGGCTCGGCAGCTACCGCTACCCGCTGAGCCACGACCTCTCGTTCGTGAAGCTCCTCTCCGCGCTCGAGGGCCGCTGGGTCGAGCCGCACGAGACGGCGGCGATGTTCGAGCGCTTCGGCGAGTGGGCCGGCCTCGCGAGCGCGTACCTGATGCGCGGCTGGAACGCCGGCCTCGTCGCCGGCGCGAGCCACGACCGCGCCCGGGCGGTGCGTGCCGCAGCGGGACGCGCGGCCTAGACTCCGGCATGGTCGACGAGCGCAGGATCGCCATCCTCGGCGCCGGCAAGATCGGCGAGGCGCTCATCAGCGGCCTCATCTCCTCCGGCTGGCGCACCCCGGCGGACATCGGCGCCTCGACGCGCCGGCGCGAGCGCGTGGAGGAGCTGCGCGAGCGGCACGGCATCGCAGCGACCCAGTCGAACGCGGAGGCCGCGGCCGGCGCCGCGCTCGTCGTGATCGCCGTGAAGCCGCAGGACATCGAGACGCTGCTCGGCGAGATCGGCACCCTCGTGCAGCCGGAGCAGACGGTGCTCTCGGTCGCCGCCGCGATCCCGACCGCGACGCTCGAGCGCCACCTCGCTCCCGGCGTGCCCGTCGTGCGTGCGATGCCGAACACGCCGTCCACGGTGCACGAGGGCATCGCCGGGATCTGCGCGGGCGCTCACGCGGGCGAGGAGCACCTCGGGCTCGCTGAGGAGGCGCTGCGGCACCTCGGCGGCGTCGTCCGCGTCTCGGAACCGCTGATGGACGCCGTGACCGCCGTCTCCGGGTCGGGGCCGGCGTACTTCGCGCTGCTCGCGGAGGCGATGATCGAGGCCGGCATCCTGCTCGGGCTCGCGCGCGAGACGTCGACGCAGCTCGTCGTGCAGACGATGCTCGGGACGGCGAAGCAGCTGCGGGACGAGCGTATGCACCCGGTCGAGCTGCGGGAGATGGTGACCTCCCCCGGCGGTACGACGATCGCGGCGATCCGGGAGCTCGAGCGGGCGGGAGTTCGCGCTGCGTTCCTCAACGCGATCCAGGCGGCGATGGATCGTTCGCGGGAGCTGGCACGGGGCGAGTGACGGTCGACCTCCGCGTCGTCGAGGATCCGGCACGGGCCGCCGCCGAGCTGCTCGCGGCGGCGGCAGTGCCGGGAGCTCACGTCGCCGTGAGCGGCGGCAGTACGGTCGGGGCGGCGTTCGCGGCCGCCGCGCGGCTACGGCCGGACTGGGGCGGCGTCCACGTGTGGTTCGGCGACGACCGCGCGGTGCCGCCGGACGACGAGCGGTCGAACTACCGGCTGGCGCGCGAGACGCTCCTCGACGCGCTCGCGACGACGCCGGAGGTTCACCGGATCCGCGGCGAGGCCGGGGCGGACGAAGCTGCCGACCTGTACGACGCGGAGGTCGAGGGGATCGTCCTCGATCTCGCGCTGAACGGGATCGGGCCGGACGGGCACACTGCGTCGCTCTTCCCGCACGCGCCGGGGCTCGAGGAAACTGCCCGCCGGGCGATCGCCGTCGAGGCGGGCTACGAGCCGTTCGTGTCGCGCGTGACGCTGACGCCGCCCGTGTTCGCGCAGGCGCGCCTCCTCCTCTACCTCGTCGTCGGGGAAGCGAAGGCGGACGCAGCCAGCCGCGCCTTCGGCGGCGAGCCGAGCGCGGCGACGCCGGCGAGCGTCGTCCGCGGGCGCACCACGGTCGCGCTGCTCGACGCCGCCGCGGCCTCGCTGCTCTGAACCCACTCGCAGCGCATTCCTACCCGACGCGGCCGAACCGGTGGGGACTGTCCCCGGACCTGGCCTCTCTGTGCCGAAAGCGTGACGAGTCGTCCACGGGGCGCGCGGGCGCGTCAGAGCTCTTCGCGGGGCAGGTCCTCGACGGCCGGGCCCTCGACGACCGTGCCGTCGGCGGCGAAGCGCGAGCCGTGGCAGGGACAGTCCCACGTCGTCTCCGCCTCGTTCCAGCGAACGAGGCAGCCGAGGTGCGTACACCGAGCGGAGAGCACGTGGAGCTCGCCCGCTTCGTCACGGTGCACCGCGAGCTTCCTGCGCCCGTCGCGCACGATCGCGCCCTGCCCCGGCGCGAGCTCCGCTGCCGCGGCACCGCTCGGCGAGAGCCGGTCGCCGACGAAGCGGGCGCCGACCGCCGCGTTCTCCTTCACGAACGTCGGCGCCGACCTGCGCACGTTCAGCCTGCTCGCGGCGTACAGGTCCGCCCACGGGTTCTGCCGGCCCACGATCGCGTCGCGGATGATCATCGCCGCGAGCGTCCCCTTCGTCAGCCCCCACTTCGCGAAGCCCGTCGCGACGAAGATGCGGTCGGTCGTACGACGGAGCGTGCCGATGTAGGGCAGCCCATCGACCGGCGAGTAGTCGTGCGTGCACCAGCGATGCTGCACGTCGTCGACGCCGAAGCGCTCCCGAGCCGTCCGCTCGAGCGCCGCGTAGCTCTCTCGGGAGTCGCCGGCACCCGGCTTGTGCCCCTCCCCGCCGACGATCAGGAGCCGTCCGTCACCGTCCGGCGTCGTCCTGATCGAGCGTGACGGCTGCGAGATGGAGATGTGCATCCCTTCGGGAGCGGCGGCCGCGGCGACGGGCGCCGCGACCGCGTAGGAGAGCGACGGGTGCGCCTTCACGAAGAAGAGGCCCCGGTCGAGGAACGGCAGGTGCGTCGCGAGGACGACGTGCCGCGCGCGCAACGGCCCCCGCAGCGTCTCCACGGTGCAGACGTCGCCCTCCTGCACGTCCACCGCGCGGGTCTCCTCGAACACGTGAGAGCCGTCCCCCGCGATCGCCGCCGCGAGCGCGAGCAGGTACTTCCGCGGGTGGAACTGCGCCTGCCCCTCGAGCCGCACGGCGGCGGCGACCGGGAACGGCAGCGGCAGCTCCGTCGTGAAGGTCGCGTCGAGGCCCGCCTCCCGCGCCGCCTCCGCCTCCTCGCGGAGCGTCTCGACGTCGGCGGGATCCTCGCTGTAGACGGTGTTGAACGTGCGCTCGAAGTCGCAGTCGATCCCGCGCGTCGCGACGACATCCGCGATCCACGCGAGCGCCGCCTCGTTCGACTCCGCGTAGAGGCGCGCGGTGGCGGCGTCGTAGCGTGAGCGCAGGCTCCCGTAGATCGGGCCGTGGCCGGACGTCAGCTTCGCCGTCGTGTAGCCGCTGACGCCGCGGGCGACGCGCTTCATCTCGACGACGGCGACCGACAGCCCCTCCTCCTTCAGGAGCAACGCCGTCGTGAGCCCGGTGATGCCGCCGCCGAGCACCGCGACGTCGACCTCGAGTCCCTGCTCGAGCGGCGGGTACACCGTCTCCGGCGTCGACTCGACCCAGTAGGAGCGGTTCACGCCCGCGGGGTACCCCTGGCCCCGCCCGGGAAACGCTACTGCGGGAGCAGCGGCGAGGAGAGCTCTGCAGCCATGCCGCGCCGCGCGGCGAGCGCTTGCAGCACGAGCACCGTGTCTGCGACAGGCACGTCCTCCAGGTACGCGTCGCGCGTCTCGAAGCTCTCGAGCACGCTCTCGACCGCCACGACGTAGCCGAGCACGTCCTCCGCCGAGAGGTAGGCGAGCGCGTCGGCGACGTCGGTGGGGAAGCCCTCGTGCGTGCGCAGCTCGTCGGCGTGCAGCCGCGCCGCCTCCCAGTCGCCGGCGGCGAGCAGCGCGAGCGCCGTCGCGTAGCGCGCGGTCGGCGTCTCCCCCTCCGCCGCCCCGACCCCGGTCGTCCAGCCCGCCGCCTCCCGCAGCTCGCGCTCGTCGCCCGCGAGCAGGAGCGACTTCAGGATGGCGATCGGGCGGCCCCAGCTGCCCGCCGGCGCATCCTCCCAGCTCTCGCGGTAGCGCCGGGCCGCGCGCCGGAACCACCCGGCCCCGTCGTGCCCGGCCATCAGCGAGCAGAGCCCCGCCGCGTACGCCGCGTTCCCCATCCGCGTCAGCTGGCGCTGGCGCGCGTCCGGTTCGTCCGGCAGCCGCGACTCGCCGTCCTCGTAGCGCGCGCGCGCGTGCTCGATCCGCTCCTCCCAGTCCACGACCGCAGTATGGGCGGGCCAGGAACCTGCGGGTGCAGCAGGCGTTGACTGGCGGTTCAACGACGTCGCTAAACTCGGCCCGATGGCGCGCGAGCTGCAGGAGGTCGTGTTCGTCGACGGCGTCCGGACGGCATTCGGGAAGGCGGGGCCGAACGGCCTCTTCTGGCGGACGCGCGCCGACGACATGGCCGTGAAGGTCGTACGCGAGCTCCTCCGCCGCAACCCGCTCCTCGAGGCCGAGCGGATCGGCGACGTGATCCTCGCGGCGACGGCGCAGGTCGGCGACCAGGGGCTCACGCTCGGGCGGGAGGTGGCGCTCCTCGCCGGGATCCCGCAGAGCGTTCCCGGCTTCGCCGTCGACCGGATGTGCGCCGGTGCGCTGACGGCGCTGACGGCGGGAGCGGGCGAGATCGCCCTCGGCGCGGCCGACGTCGTCGTCGCCGGCGGGGTCGAGCACATGGGGCACCACCCGATGGGCGCCGAGGTCGACTTCAATCCGCGGTTCGTCTCCGAGCGGGTGATCGACGAGAGCGCGGCCACGATGGGCGCGACGGCCGAGAACCTGCACGACCGCTTTCCGCAGCTGACGAAGGAGGCGGCCGACGCGTTCGCAGTCCGGTCGCAGCGGCGCGCGGCGGCCGCGTGGGAGAACGGCGTCATGCGCGAGACGGTCGTGCCGATGACGGTCTTCTCGGACGACGGCTGGCAGCTCGCCGCCTGCGACGAGTTCCTGCGGCCCGACACGACGCTCGAGGGGCTCGCCGACCTGCGGACGCCGTTCCGCGCCGCCGGCCGCGTCACCGCCGGCAACTCGGCGGGCCTCACCGACGGCGCCACGGCGGCGCTGCTGACGTCGGAGCGCACGGCCGCCGAGCTCGGGCTGGAGCCGAAGCTGCGGCTCGTCGGGTACGCGTACGCCGGCGTGGAGCCGGAGCTGATGGGCCTCGGCCCGATCCCCGCGACGAGGCGCCTGCTCGACCAGGCGGGGCTGACGCTCGACGATGTCGACCTCTTCGAGCTCAACGAGCCGTTCGCCGTACAGGTGCTGACGTGGTGCGACCGGCTCGGCGTCGACCCCGACGACCCCCGGCTGAACCCGTACGGCGGCGCGATCGCGTGCGGTCACCCGCTCGCGGCCACCGGCGTGCGGCTCGTCGCGCAGCTCGCGCACGGGCTCCGCGAGCGCGGCGGCCGCTACGGCCTCACGGCCCTCTGCATCGGGATGGGGATGGGTGCCGCCGTGCTCTGGGAGAACCTCCGCTGAGCGGCGAGACGCAGTTCTTCGTGCAGGCCGCCGAGACTCGCATCGGTCGGATCGCGCTCGTCACGATCGACAACGGCGAAGACCACACGAAGCCCTCGACCTTCGGCCGCGCCGCGTTCGAGTCGCTCCTCGGGGCGCTCGAGCGGCTCGAGTCGGAGGAGTGGGCGGGGCTGGTTCTGACCGGGAAGCCGTTCGTCTTCGCAGCCGGCGCAGACATCCGTGAGTTCCCGCGCGCGACGACGCCGGAGCTCGCGCGGGCGGGCTCCAAGGCGGGACACGATGCGTTCGCGCGCATCGGCGCGCTGCCGTACCCGACGCTCGCCGCCTGGAACGGCGCCGCGCTCGGCGGCGGCGTCGAGATCGGGCTCCACTGCGACCTGCGCACGATCTCGAGCGGCGTGCGGCACTTCGCCTGTCCGGAGTGCTTCCTCGGGATCATCCCGGGCTGGGGCGGGACGCAGCTCGTGCCGCGGCTCGTCGGCGCGAAGACCGCAGTCAAGTTCGTCGTGACGAATGCGATGCGACAGAACAGGATGCTGAGCGGCCGCGAGGCGTTCGAGCTCGGCTTCGCCGACGCGCTCCTCGACCCGGTCGAGTTCCTCGACGAGTCGATCGAGCTCCTCGTCCGGCACGTCGAGGCCGGCGCGCCGGCACGCGAGCCGGTCGACCTCTCCGACACCGCGGAGGTGATCCGCCGCGCGCGGCTGCAGCTCGAGGAGCAGCTGCACGGCGCCGCCCCGGCACCCGTCCGCGCGCTCGACCTGATCGAAGGCGCGGCGACGTGGACGATCGAGGAGGGCTACCGCGCCGAGGAGGACGCGCTCGCCGAGCTCCTGCCGGGGCCGCAGGCGCGGGCGTCGCTCTACGCGTTCGACCTCGTCGAGCGGCGCGCGAAGCAGGGCCTCGGCATCCCCGCCGTCGCTCCTCGCCGGATCGAGAAGGTCGGCATCGTCGGCGCCGGGTTGATGGCGCGCCAGCTCGCGGCGCTCTTCCTGAAGCGGCTCGAGGTGCCGGTCGTCCTGCGCGACCTCGAGCAGTCGATCGTCGACGAGGCCGTCGCGGAGGTCGCGGCCGAGCAGCGGAAGCCGCACCTCGCACGCCTCGTCTCCGGCTCGACCGACTACGGCGTCCTCGCCGGCTGCGACCTCGTGCTCGAGGCGGTGTACGAGGAGCTCGCGGTCAAGCAGGAGGTGATCCGCAAGGTGCGCAGCGTCGCGCCGGGCGCGCTCGTCGCCACGAACACCTCCTCCCTCTCGGTCGCCGACATGGGCGCAGACGTCGGCCTCCACTTCTTCAACCCGGTAGCGGTGCTCCCGCTCGTCGAGATCGTCGCGACGCCGGCGACGGACGACGTGGCGCTCGCGACCGCGTGGGACGTCGTGCAGCGGCTGCGCAAGCGCGGCGTCGTGGTGCAGGACGCGCCGGCCTTCGTCGTCAATCGCGTCCTGACTCGGCTGACGACGGTGTTGATGGACGCGCTCGAGCACGGCAACACCGTCGAGGAGACGGACGAGGCGATCCTGCGCCTTGGCCTGCCGATGGCGCCGTCGGTGCTGCTGCAGCTGGTCGGGCCGCGCGTCGCGAACCACGTCCTCCACACGCTGCACGACGCGTACCCGGACCGGTTCCCGCTGTCGCCCACCCTCGACGCGCTCGCCGCGGGAGAGGACGAGGTCGTGCTGCGGGGAGACGCGCGCCGCAGCGTCGAGGAGATCCAGGAAGCGGCGCTCGAGGCGGTGGCGGACGAGATCCGCCACCTGCTCGACGAGGGTGTCGTCGCCGACCCCGCCGACGTCGACACGTGCCTGATCCTCGGGGCCGGGTACCCGTTCTTCCTCGGCGGCATCACGCGGCATCTGGACGACCACGGCATCTCCGAACGCGTCTGCGGCAGCACGTTTGCGGCCGGCGCGACGCGCACGGCCGCGTAGCGCGGCGTCCGGCCCGTTCGGCTATGCTCCACCAAGCGCCGTTCGTCACCTAGGCCCGACCGACGAGCGCGCCACCCTTCGAGGAGAAGCAGCGCCGGCGAGACGTGCTGCGCACATGTCAGAAGCGACACTGAACCCGACAGACACGTCGGAGGCGGCAGACGCCTTGGCGGCCGATGCGGTCCGCGCAGCGGCCTGGGCGGGCGAGCCGTTCCTCCACCCCGACGAGAGCGTCCCCGGCGTCCTCGCGCCCGGCACCGCGCGCCGCGCGGCGCTCGACGAGGCGCTCGCGGAGCTGGAGTCGGGCCGCAGGACGCCGTCCCCGCGCTGGCGAGTCCGCTTCGGCCTCATGCTCGGCCTCGAGCGTGTCCTGACGTCGAGCCCGCCCGCCACGGCGGCGGGGACGGAGCTCCGGAAACACCAGATCGACGCGCTCGCCGGCATGCTCACGGAGCTGATCGCGGCGAACCAGGCTGCGGTCGACGAGGCGCTCACGAACGGCAACGGCACCGCCCTTCCGGCGGCGGACGCCGAGGGCGACGTCGAGGAGCTCGAGGACGACGACGAGCTCGAACTCGCGACCGACGGCGAGGCCGAGGAGGAGGAGCTCGCGGCCGGCGAGGACTCCGGTGCCGTCCGCCGCTTCCGGTTCCGGCATCCGACAGCGTCGGGGAAGACCATCGCCGCCGCCGGCTTCGTCGAGGCCGCACGCAGCCTCGGCATCCTCATCCTCACGCACCGGCGTCTGCTCGTCTCGCAGTTCCAGCGCGACCTCACGACGGAGGGCTACGGCGACCGTTTCACGGACGTGATCGAGGCAGGCAAGGAGCCGCTCGCGAGCGACCCGATCACGATCCAGACCTACGCGTGGTTCGCGCGGCACGTCGGCTCGATCTCGCGTGACGCGTACCAGCTCGTGATCTGCGACGAGGCGCACACAGCCCTCGGTGAGAAGACGAGCGCGGCGATCAGGAGCTTCCCGGAGCCGATCTACATCGGCATGACGGCGACCGAGCAGCTCATCGCGAAGCAGGTGTCGGACGTCTTCCCCGCCTCGGTGGACGACCTGCCGCTGGCAGACGCCGCCCGCCGCGGGCTGATCGCGCCGCTCCGCTGCCTGCGAGTGCCTCCCGCCGCCGCGATCAACTCCGTCCCCATCGTCGGCGGCGACTTCGAGGAGCGCGCACTGGCGGCGGCGCTCGACCACCAGGCGCTGAACCAGGCGGCGGCGAGCCTCTACCGCACCCGCTTCGACTCGACTCCCGGCATCGTCTACGCGGCCGGCGTCGAGCACGCGTACAACCTCGCGCAGGAGTTCCGCGCGGCCGGCTTGAAGGCGGAGGCCGTGTCCGGCAAGACGCCGCCGCTCCGGCTCGCGGAGACGCTCGCGGCCTACGAGCGCGGCGAGATCAACGTGTTGATCAACGCGATGCTGCTCGCCGAGGGCTGGAACTCCCCCCGCGCCACCGTCTGCATGCACCTCGCGCCGACGGCGTCCCGCCGCGTCTACCAGCAGCGGATCGGGCGCATCATGCGGACCCACCCGCGCAAGGAGGCGGGCGTCGTCGTCGACTTCGTCGCCAAGTCGTCGACGCACCACGACCGCGTCGTGTCGCTCCACTCACTGCTCGACGCCGACTTCTACCGCGAGGGCGCGCGGGTCACGCCGGCGCCGCGTCGGCGAGTGCAGCGACGCGCCCGCCGCAGGCTGTCGCCGGCGCCGTGGCTCGTCCCCGTCACCCCCGACGTCGCGCGGCGGCTCGCCGTGATCGAGCGCGAGTGGCAGCGCGTCGACCCGAAGTTCCTCGACGAGGACGAGCAGCGCTACTGGGCGACGATCGCCGGCCGCCAGATCCGCTTCGACCAGCGGGCCGACTTCGCGAAGAAGTTCACCGAGGCGCACGCCTCGAAGGTCGCGCTCGAGACCTTCCTCTCGATCTGCTCGGCCGAGAACCCGAACCGGCGCCTCCGGATGACCGCGCTGCAGGACCGCGTCGCGATGGTCGTCGAGCGCGCCGACTTCGACGACCTCGTCACGCTCGTGACACAGGCGCCGCCATGGGAGAAGGACCGCGCGTCCGGTGTGCGGATGCTGCTCCGCGCGATCGGCGAGGGGAAGGCGGACGCCCCGGACCAGATCCTGCAGCGGTGGACGTGGAAGCTGGCGCGCGCGACGCGGAAGGTGCAGGACCGGCGCGCGAGTGCGGAGTTCCCGGAGGCCAAGCGGCTGCTCGGGGCGGTCGCGAACTCCCGCGGCCACCGCCACGAGGAGAACGTGGTGAAGCTCGTCCAGGTTGCGAAGGCACTTCCGCTCGACGTCGGGGCGGCGCTGCTCGCGTCGGCGGACGGCTACACGCCGCGCGCGAACGGGGTGCTCGACCGCGCGCGGGAGGAGCTCGGCGAGACGCCGGCGATCGCGAACGGCCTCGCGGACAACCTGCCGACGCCGAAAGCTCCGGCACGGAAGTCGCGGCGCCGGCGGAAGAAGCGGAAGAAGGAGGGCGACGCGGAGCCGCAGGACGGCGCCGCGCCGGAGGCTGCAGAGGCAGGCTCACCTTCGGCCGCCGCCGAAGGGGCCTCACCCAACGGCGCTGCTCCCACCGGCTCGTCGGCACGGCGCCGCAGGCGCCGCCGCCGCTCCTCCGCCACGAGAGCCGAGAGCGGCAACGGCGCGCCGCCGGCCGCGGGCGACGCGACCGACGCTTAATGCTCGAGCCCAATCGACGAGTACGGCCGTTAGCTCTCCGCTACTGCTCGCGGGGCTCGTCGGCGTCCGGATGCTCGGCATCGCGCTCCCGCAGGAAGCGCGTCAGCTCGGCCGCGAGCGTGTCGCCCGAGGGCAGGTCCTCGTGCTCCTCGAGGTCGAGCTCGTCCGTCCGGCGCTCAAGCTCCTCGACGTACGCGGCCGTCTCCGCGTCGGTTGCCACCGCCTCGGTCACCTGCTCGGCGTACGCCTGCTCCGCCTCCGCCAGCTCCGCGGTGTCGACGTCGACGTCGAGGAGCAGGCCGAGGCGGTCGCAGAGGGCGCGCGCGGCGCGCGGGCTCGGTGCGAGCGAGACGTAGTGCGGGACGGCGGCCCAGAGGCTCGCTGCGGGCACCGCCGCACGGGTGCAGGCGTCCTGGAGCACGCCCACGATGCCCGTCGGGCCCTCGTAACGCGAGTGCTGTAGGCCGAGACGCGCGACGAGCTCCGCGTCGCCGGCGGTCCCGGTCACGGGCGAGGCCCGCGTGTGCGGCACGTCGGCGAGCAGCGAGCCGAGCGTGACGACGAGCTCCACGCCGAGGTCGCGCGCCAGGTCGAGCACGAGACCGCAGAAGCCGCGCCAGCGCATGTTGGGCTCGACGCCGAGCAGGAGCACTGCGTCCCGCTCCGCGCCCGGGATCGATGCGTGGTAGAAGACGTTCTCCGGCCACTCGATCCGCCTCGTGACGCCATCCACGAGCGAGACCTGCGGGCGGGTCGCCTGGAAGTCGACGAAGCCCTCGGAGTCGATGTCCGCGAACTTCTCGGCGCCCCAGATCCGGGAGAGGTACCCGGCAGCCAGCGTCGCTCCCTGCCCTCCGTCGTTCCAGCCCCGGAAGGCCGTCACGAGGACCGGGCGGCGCAGCTCGGGCCGGCCGAGCATCCTGAGCTCGTGGCTCGCCACCACCGGAGTCTATTCGCGTCGGATCGAGGCGGGCGTGCGCCAGAGGGCCGTCGCCAGGCCTACCGTCCACGCCCACACCCCCGCCGCGAGAGCGACGTGGACGAGCACGAGCCACCACGGCAGCTGCGTCCGCCACTGCAGCTCGCCGACCGTCATCTGGACGAGCAACAGCGCGAGCAGCCCGAGGCCGACGCGGAAGAGGAGCGGCGCACGCTCGCGGTGCCGGACGAGCCACACGAGCAGGGCGAGGAAGCCGAGGCCGAAGACCGCCGTCGCGCGAACGTGGACGTAGACCGCGTCGAGCAGGTTCCAGTAGCGCCCGATGTCCGCCCGGTCGCCGGGATGCGGGCCTGCGGCCGTCGACAAGGCTCCCGTGACGACGAGCGCCGCGCACGCGAGGACGAGCACGAGCCCCACGCGCTGCAACCACGACGGCACGCGCGCCGCCGCGCGGCCCCGCGCAGTGACGAGCGCCTCGTTGGCGACCACGACCGCGGAGGCGAGCACGACGAGCGCGAGCAGGAAGTGGGTCATCACCATCAGCGGGTGCAGGTCGAGCCGGATCGTGAGCAGCCCGAGGGGCGCCTGGGCGATCGTGCCGAGGAACGTGAACCCCGCGAGCCAGCCGGCCCACCGCGGCAAGCCGGGCACGCGCCGGGCGGCCACCCACGCGAGCAGGCTGAGCCCGATCGGGAAGAGTGCGAAGACACGGTTGCCGAACTCGATCGCGGAGTGGCTGCCGACGGCGGGGAAGAAGGCTCCCTCCTGGCAGCCAGGCCACGACTCGCAGGCGAGGCCGGACGCCGTCAGCCGCACGGCCGCGCCGGTGATCACGATCAGGTAGAGCGAGAGCGCGCAGAGCGACGCGAGCACGACGTACCGCGCGGGTGAGAGGACGCGTGGGCCGGAGCGCGCGACGGCCGTGTCCACGCCGCTCACTGTAGTCGCACCCCCGAGCCGGTCTCCACCCGCCCGATCCGCTGCACGAACAGCCCGGCGTCGGCGAACGCCGCCGTCAGCACGGCGCCGCGCTCGGACGGCAGCGTGACCAGGAGCCCGCCTGCGGTCTGCGGGTCGTAGGCGAGGGCGACGACCTCCTCCGGCACGCCGTCGCCCGACACGCTGCCGCCCGCGTAATCGCGGTTCCGCCGGTCGCCGCCCGTGCGCACGCCGGCGACGGCGGCCTCGAGCGCACCGGGCAGCGTCGGCAGCGCGGCCGCGTCGAGCCGGAGTGCGACGCCGCTCCGCTGCGCGACCTCGTGCGCGTGCCCGAGGAGCCCGAAGCCCGTCACGTCCGTCACCGCGGTCGGCTCGAACGGACGCAGGACGTCTGCGGCGGCCCGGCTCAGCTCCGTCATCGCCCGCGCCGCGGCGGCGAGCCCCTCCTCGTGGACTCGCCCCTCCCGGGCCGCGTGCAGCACGAGGCCGGTGCCGAGCGGCTTCGTCAGGAAGACGGCGTCTCCGGGCTGCGCCCCCGCCTTCGACCAGTACGACTCCGGGTGCACCGTCCCCACGACGGCGAGCCCGTACTTCGGCTCGTCGTCGCGCAGCGTGTGCCCGCCCGCGAGGACGGCGCCGGCCGCCCGCACCTGCTCGTCGGCGCCGGCGAAGACGGCCGCCACCGTCTCGTTCGGGAGGGACTCCGGGAACGCCGCGATCGAGAGGGCGAGCAGCGGCATCGCGCCCATCGCGAACACGTCGTTGAGCGCGTTCGTCGCCGCGATCCGACCGAAGAGCGCGGGGTCGTCGACGAGCGGCGGGAAGAAGTCGAGCGTGAACACGAGCGCGCGCTCGTCGTCGAGCCGGTACACGGCGGCGTCGTCGGCCGGCGCGAGGCCGACGAGCAGGTTCTCCTCGTCGGCCGGGACGAACCCACGCAGCAGCTCCTCCAGCCGCGCGGCCGAGAACTTCGCCGCGCACCCGCCGCTCTTCGTGAGCTCCGTCAGCCTGGCGCCCATCCGCCGCCAACATACGCAACGGCCGGGCAGGCCGGCCGTTGCGCGGGGGTGGAGGAGGTGCCTGTGACGATGGCTTCGTCATGCGCCGTCCCGCTCCTGCGTCGGCGGGCGCGCCGGTGTGCGAGAGTCGGGACGTGCCCGATGCGCGCTCCGCACTCGTCACCGGCGGCTCGTCCGGGATCGGGCTCGCGCTCGCGCGGATGCTGCTCGAGGAGGGCTTCGGGGTGACGCTCGCCTCCCGCACGCGCGCGAAGGTCGAGGCGGCGGCCGACTCCCTCGGCTGCGGCTGGATCGCCGCGGACGTCGCGCAGGCCGACGACTGCGAGCGCGTAGTGGCGGAGCACGTCGAGCGCCACGGCGGCCTCGACCTGCTCGTGAACTCCGCCGGCATCGGCATCGCCGGCCGGCTCGAGGACGCACAGGTGCGGCACGTCGACCGGCAGCTGAACGTGAACCTGCGCGGGCTCGTGCTCGTCACACAGGCGGCGATCCCGCACCTGCGGCGCGCTTCCTCCGCCTGGATCGTGAACCTCGCGTCGATCGCCGGGACCGCGCCGGTGCCGATCCTGCCGATCTACGCGGCGACGAAGGCGGCGGTGATCTCGCTGACGCACACGCTGAACGCCGACCTCGAGGAGGATGGGATCCGCGCGGTCGCGATCTGCCCGGGTTTCGTGGACACGCCGATGGCCGAGTTCACGGGCCTTCCCGGCGAGGAGATGATCCAGCCCGAGGACTGTGCCGAGGTGGTGCGCATGTGCCTGCGCCTCAGCCCCCGCGCCTCCGTCGGCCAGATCGTGATCCGCCGAGTGGGCGGCGACGACGTCGCGTAGAGAGGCTCCAGGCCAGCGGCGCCTTTGCCGCTCCGCCCACGCTCCGCCGCCGGTTCAGGCGCCCCGTTCGATCGGCACGCCGACGAGGTTGCCCCACTCTGTCCACGAGCCGTCGTAGTTCCGGACGTTGTCGTAGCCGAGCAGCTCGCGCAGGACGAACCACGTGTGCGCGCTGCGCTCGCCGATCCGGCAGTACGCCACGACCTCCTTCTCAGGCGTCACGCCCTTCGCGCCGTAGAGCTCGCGCAGCTCGTCCGGCCCCTTGAACGTGCCGTCGTCGCGCACCGCCTGCGCCCACGGCAGCGACTGCGCCGTGGGGATGTGGCCGCCGCGGGACGCGCCCTCCTGCTCGTACCCCGGCGGCGCGAGCAGGTCACCCGAGTACTCCTGCGGGCTGCGGACGTCCACGAGCGCGCGGTCGCCGCCGCCGAGCCCCTGCAGCACCTCGTCGCGGTAGATCCGGAGCGACTCGTCGCGCTCCTGCGCCGTGTACGTCGCCGGCTCCACCGCCCGCGTCTCCGTCGTCAGCTCGCGCCCCTCGTCGATCCACTTCTGCCGGCCGCCGTCGAGAATGCGGACGTCCTCGTGCCCGTAGATCTTCAGGTACCAGTACGCGTACGCGGCGAACCAGTTGTTCTTGTCCCCGTAGAGGACGACGGTGGTGTCGTTGCCGATGCCGCGGGAGCCGAGGAGTTGCTCGAACGTCTCGCGGTCGACGAGGTCGCGCTCGACCGGGTCCTGCAGGTCGTCGCGCCAGTGCAGCTTCACGGCGCCGGGGATGTGCCCCTCGTCGTAGAGGTCCGGGTTCTCGTCGACCTCGGCGACGACCACGCCGGCAGCCGCCGCCTGCTCGGCCAGCCACTCCGTCGTCACCAGCACCGGCTTCGCGTATCCGCCCTCGGCCATCACGATCTCCTCCTCGTCACTTCATTCCGGAAAGTCGCGGCGAGCGTACAGGCTAGAGGTCGCCGGGCGTCCGGAAGATCTTCCAGAGCTCGTACAGCCCGAGCGCGACCGACAGGAGGAAGCCGACGAGCGCGACGCCCTCGTTGACCCGGGCCATCAGCGCGGAAGCGATCAGGAGCGCGGCGATGATGATCGCGGCACCCAGCCGGTTCGCGAACGAGCGGACGACGTGCTCGAGCTCGTCCAGCTCCTGCGGCACGATCCCGAAGCGGACGGTGCCCTCCTCGACGCGCGAGACGAGCTGGCTCAACCGCCGTGGCATCCGCAGCAGCGGCTCGAACTGGGTGTAGCCGAGCGCGAGCAGCTGCTTCGGCTCGAGCCGGCGCTCCGCCTCCTGCAGCATCACCGTCATCCCGTCCTCCTCGAGCAACTCGATCGGGTCGAGCCGTGGGTCGAGGGCGCGCGCGACCGAGTCCGCCTGTGCGAGCGTCTTCCCGACGAGGGCGAAACTCGTGGGCAGCCGGATGCCGTGCCGGAGAGCGATCCGCTGCAGGTCGGCGAGCGCCTCGCCCGTCCGGACGCCCGAGAGCGGCCGCCAGTGGTACCGCGGCAGCTTCCGCCGCAACTCGTGGACGAAGCCGGCCTCGTCCGAGCGGAGGCTCGTGAGGGAGAGGCCGAGGATGAGGTCGGCGACGTCCTCCGCGCGGTTCTGCGCGAGCGCGAGCAGCAACAGCCCGAGCGTCCGCCGCGTGTCGTCGTCGATCCGCCCGAGCAGGCCGAAGTCGAGCAGCACGAGCCGCCCGTCGTCGGCGAGGAGCACGTTCCCCCGGTGCGGGTCGGCGTGGTAGACGCCGTGGACGGTGATCTGCTGCACGTAGGCGCGAAAGAGCTCCCGCGCGAGCCGCTGCGCGAGCTCGGGCTCCAGCCCGTGCGCCTCCGTCACCTTCTGCCCGTGCATCCGCTCCTGCACGAGCACGCGCGTCGTCACGTAGGGATGGACGACCTGCGGCACTGTGAGGTGCTCGAAGTCGGAGATCAGCCCGGCGATCACCTCGGAGCCGTGCGCCTCCTCGACGAAGTCGAGCTCCGTCGTCAGGTGCGCCTCGAGGTCGTCGGCGAGCGCTTCGAGCTGCAACAGCCGCGCCGTCTCCGAGCGGCCCTCCGCCATCGACGTGAGCGACCGGAGGAGGTCGAGGTCGACGGCGACCTCCTCGGCGATGCCCGGACGCTGGACCTTCACGACGACGCTGCGGCCGCTGCGCAGGAGCGCCGTGTGGATCTGACCGATCGACGCAGAGGCGAGCGGCTCCTCGTCGATCCGGCTGAAGGCGTCGAGCCCGATCTCCTCGTCGATCACCGTGCGAATCGCGTCGAACGAGACGGGCGGCACGTCGTCGACGAGCCGCGAGAGCTCGCGGATGTACTCGTCCGGCAGCAGATCCGGTCGCGACGAGAGGAGCTGACCCAGCTTCACGTACGTCGTCCCGAGCTCCTCGAGCGAGAGCCGGAACGCGCGCGCGCCTTCCGGCGTCGCCGGACGGCCCGAGCCGACGGCACCGACCTCCCGCAGCACCCGGAGGAGCCGTCCGCGCCGCGCGACCCGCGTGACCTCGAGCGCCCGCCGCGCCCGGCCTGCTCTCCCGGCCATCGACTCGCTTTGCCCAGGCGGAAAACGCCGGAAACGCCGCTGCTAGCGCAGGTGCTCGCCCACGGCGGCGTCGAGCTCGCGCACGGAGACGGTGCCCTCGAAGCGCTCCTTGACGATCCCGTCGGCACCGACCAGGAACGTGAAGGGCTCCGAGGGGAGCCGCCACTCCTTCACCCACTCGTTCGTGCCCGCGGCCGGGTCGTTCCCCTCGTAGATCTCGACGTGGATGAAGCGGATCCCGGAGCCGTCGTGGCGCCGCCGCACCTCGTCGACGACGTCCACCACCGGGCCGCACGTGCGCGTCTGGCAGTACGCGGGGGTGGCGAAGGTGACGACGAACGGCTCCTTCGCCGCGAGGGCCTCGGCTACCGACGTCTCCAGCAGCTCGCGGTCGGGCGGCTTCCGGGTCGTCAGCGCGGCGACGTCCCCGCTGGTGCTGCGGACCGTCGGCGTCCGCGAGGGGATCGCCCGGTCACCCACCGCCGGCGCCTGCGGCCGCTCGGCGACGACGACGTTGCCGAGGGCCTGGATCCTCCTGCCGCCGACCGGCTCCGCCAGAACCCAGTACTTGCCGGGCTCCTCGAGGTCGAGGTGCGCGACGAAGATCTCGTCCGCGTCCGCGCCGTGCGAGTTCTCGACACCGATCGGCTCGGCCCGCGCGACCGTCTCCGCGAACGGCTCCGCCTCCAGCGCCCGTGCGATCCAGACGCGGGCGGTCGGGCGGGTGACGACACGGCCTTCGCCGTCGACGACGAGAAACGACACGCGGACCCGGCCAGGGCCGAAGTCCTTCGTGCCGGGGATGTAGGCGACGTCCTCACCCGGCGCACGCCACAGGGCCTCGAGGCTGCCCGGCTGCGGCTCTTCCTCTCCGTTCGAGGAGGAGCCGCAGCCGGCGGCGAGGGCGCAGGAGATCAGCGCCAGTGCCGCGGCCGCACGCACGCGGTCACTGTAGCCGGGGCGCCCCTAGCTGCCGTCGGCCCAGCCGAGGAGCCGGCCGAATGCGCCGCCCCACGAGGCCATGAGCACCGACGCGGTCAGCGTCACGTACAGCAGACGTGTCTTCACGTGCCTCCTCCTTTCCTGGTTAGAACCGCAGGTCCTGAAGCGTGGCGGCCGCGTTGCGGTAGAGGCGCGCAGCCTCGGCGGCGTCTCCTCGGCGGCCGGCGAGGTCGCCGCGAGCGATCCACGCCGCGGCGCGGTGGCTCGGGGACGAGAGCTGCTCGAACGCGCGCTCGGCTGCGTGGAAGCTCTGCTCGGCTTCGTCGAGGCGGCCCAGCTCCATCAGGGCGCGCCCGAGGTGGACGTGAGCCTGCCCGACCTCGCCGACGAAGTCGTCTCGGCCGTCGAGCAGCGTCAGCGCCTTCCGCGCGTGTTCCGCCGCCTGCTCCCATTCTCCGAGGTGGAGGTGGACTGTGGCGATCCCGTTCACGGCGCGGCCGGCGTCGGGCCGGGAGTCGACCTCGAGTGCGACGGCGAGCGACGCCTTGAGCTGCTCGATCGCCTGCTGCGGCTTGCCGAGCAGCAGGCTGAGCCCGCCCAGGTTGTTGAGCAGCCGTCCGACGGTGCGCTCGTCGTCGAGCTCCTGGAAGAGGCGCTTGGCCCGCTCGGCGTAACTCCGCGAGAGCACCCAGTGACCCGTGCGCTCGGCTGCGAGTGACGCCTGGAAGTACGCGTCGGCGGTCTTGCGGCGGTCGTCGACGCCCTGGGCGAGCTCGAGCGCGCGCTCGGCGTCCTCGCGCGCGGCCTCGAAGTCGCGCAGCCGGCGATGGCAGCGCGAGCGCCAGTGGTGGATGTCCGAGCAGAGGCCGTCGCACGGCTGGCCCGAGCGCTCGGCGAGGGCGAGCGCCTCGCCCAGCAGCGTGGTCGCCGTGGAGACGCTGCCCAGCTGGAAGCGGCAGGCGCCCATGCGGAAGAGGACGTCAGCGCGGTCGACGTCGGAGAAGATCGAGCCCTCCGTGACTGCGCGCGCGTAGGCGAGTAGCTCGAGCGCCGTCCGGATGTCGCCCTCCTGCATCCGCGCCCAGGCCTCGCCCGTGCGCGCGCGGACATCGAGCTCGACGGAGTTGGTGGCGGCGACAGCCTCCCGCGCCCCCTCGTACGCGTCGATCGCGTCCCGGTAGCGATACGCCTCGGTCAGCGCGTCGGCGCGCGCGAGCAGGGCCTCCACGCGGCCGCGCTCGTCGGTGGAGATGCCGCTCGAGAGGAACGCCGGGTCGACGTCCAGCCGCGTCGCGAGCCACTCGACCGTCTCGCGAGTGGGGCGCGTCTTGCCGCGCTCGATCTGGCTCACGTACTCCTTGCTGAAGCGGTCACCGGCCAGCTCCGTCTGCGTCAGCCCGGCGGCGACGCGCAGGAGGCGGAGCCGGTCGCCAAGGCGACCGGCGGGGGCAGGACGAGCGGTGGTGCGCGTGGTGTCTGTCATGTAGGCGGCGCTACTCCAGGTCGTCGGTGGACGCAGTGAAGACTGGGACGCGGCGACACGCGTACCCCTTTTCGGGGATCTGCGTCCGGACGCGAACTCGCTTGGGACTCGTGAAGCAAGGCTAGCAACGAGTGCTTGACCTATCTACTTGACTTTTACGGACATCGCTCCTAGAGTGCGGACAACTTGCACTGCCGACGCTAGGCGAGTGCAAGGGCGCGCCACCGGACGGCGACCGCCGCACCGGAGGGTGACTGGGCCGCAGAGTCACGCTTCGGGAGTCGCCGAGGTGCGCAGGCGCCTCAACAGGAGATCGTCCCCGGAGCCGCAGCCGGGGACGCTCCATGGTCCCGGCCGGTGGTGCGGCCGGCTCCGCCTAACCAGAGCCGGTCAACCAGCGGTGCCGCTGCCGTGAGATCGCGGCGAGCTCGTCAGGGCCGAGGAGGCCTCCGAGTCGGTCGCCGAACGCGAGCAGGAGCGCGGCGCCCACGAAGAGCCAGGCTTCGGCGTCGGGTTCGCGATCAAGGGGGACGCCGCCCGCACGCTGCGCCCGGCGCATCACGTCGGCGACGTAGTCATGGACGTCCTGGAGCTGGCGGCGCAGGTGCGTTCGGATCTCCTCGTCCTGCCCAGCCTCGACGACCGCCTGCAGCCACAGCGTCACCGGCTTGACCCCGCCGGCGGCGTGGAACTCGCGTGCCGCGAGCCCGATCGCGGTCACGCCCTCGCGGTCGCCGAGCTCCGCGAGCTTCCCGTCGAACGCGTCGCGGAGGGCCGCCCAGGCCACGTCGAGGCAGGCGAGGTAGAGGTCGCGCTTCGACGGGAAGTGCCGGTACAGGATCGGCTCCGACACGCCGGCCGCGCGCGCGAGGTCGGCTGTCGTCGCTCCGGCGTAGCTGTGGGCGGCGAAGACGCGCGCCGCGGCGGCGACGATCGCCGAGCGCCGCTCCGCCGCCGGCAGCCGCGCCCCGGTCGGCGTCAGGCGGGCACCTCGGCCGGCGCTGCCTCCTCGTGCTCCGCCTCCTGACGGACGAGCGCGTAGGCGACGACGGCGCCGACGAAGGCGAAGGCGGCCGCGGCGAGGAGTGCGCGCTCGAAGCCGGCCATGAAGCCCTCTACGCCCTGTCGGCCGGACGCCTCGTGCGCGACGATCGCGCCCATCAGCGCGATACCGAGCGACCCGCCGACCTGGCGCATCGCGTTCAGCACCGCGGCGCCGACGCCGGACTTGTGCACCGGCACCGCACGGGTCGCCGCGGCCGCCGTCGGCGTCATCGTCAGCGACATCCCGAAGCCGCCGACGAGGAACGCCGGCAGCAGGTTCCAGAAGCCGGCGTCGGTTCCGAGCTGCGAGAGGTAGAGGAGCTGCAGCCCGAGCAGCACCATGCCCCCGGACATCAACCAGCGCGACCCGTAGACGTCCGACAGCTTGCCCGCGATCGGCGCGACGAGGATGATCACGAGCGTCATCGGCAGGAACGCCGCCCCCGCCTCGACCGCCGAATAGCCGAGCACGTTCTGCATGTAGAGCGACACGAAGAAGAAGACCCCGAACATCGCGAGCGCCACGAGCAGCATCGCGACGTTCGCACCGGTGTACGTGCCGCTGCGGAAGAGCGTGAGGTCGAGCATCGGGGAGCGGCGCCGGCGCTCGATCACGACGAACGAGGCGAGTGCGACCACGGCAAGCGAGAAGGAGCCGAGGATCCGCGGCGAGCCCCAGCCGTAGGCGTTCGCCTCGATCAGGCCGTACGTGAGCGCGAAGAGCCCGAGCGCCGAGGTGGCGAGGCCCGGCAGGTCGAGGCTGACGTGCGTCTCGTCCTTCGACTCCCGGATCAGGAGGTAGCTGGCGGCGATCCCGAGCACACCCACGGGGACGTTGACGAAGAAGATCCAGTGCCAGGAGAGTTGCTCCGTCAGGAGCCCGCCGACGAGGGGGCCGATCGCGAGCGCCAGCGCCGAGACGCCCGCCCAGATCCCGATCGCCATTCCCCGCTCCTTCGGTGGGAAGGTCGCCGCGATGATGGACAGGGTGGCCGGGTTCATCAGGGCAGCACCCACGCCCTGCACGATCCGCGCCGCGATCAGCATCTCACCGGAGTCGGCGAGGCCACACCAGAGCGATGCGAGCGTGAAGACGACGATGCCGAGGACGAAGATCCGCCGGCGCCCGTACGCGTCGGCCAGCTTCCCGCCGATCAGCATCAGCGCGGCGAACGAGAGCGCGTAGCCGGTGACGATCCACTGGAGCTGCGAGAGCCCGGCGCCGAGGTCGCGCTGGATCGACGGCAGCGCGACGTTCACGACGGTGTTGTCGAGCATGATCATGAAGAGGCCGAAGGAGACCGCCGCCAGGGTCCACCACTTCCGCCGTGCCTCTGAGAAGATTGCGAGCGCCATGCCTTTTCCTCCACCGCCGCGTCGAAGCAGCTCTAAGTTAGTGGACACTAGCCACGACGTCCAGCAGCAGTGGGCATGGCACCCCACGCCGGAGCAGGTCGAGGCGGCGAACGTCGTCCGGCTCGCCCGCGCGCTCGGGTGCTCCGACTACGAGCAGCTGCACCGGCTCTCGCTCGAGGAGCCGGAGCGATTCTGGCGCGCGGTCGCCGGCGACCTCGACCTCGCACTCGACCGAGACTGGGACGACGTCCTCGACGCCTCCCGCGGGATCGAGTGGACGACGTGGTTCCGGGGGGCGCGGCTGAACGTTGCGACCGCGTGCGTCCACGCCTGGGCAGAGCGGACGCCGGACGCCGTCGCTGCGGTCTTCGCGCCGGAGCAGGGCGAGCGCGAGGCGTGGACGTACGCCGAGCTGTCGCAGCGCGTGACGCGGCTCGCCGAGGCGCTCGTGGCGCTCGGCGTCGAGCCGGGCGACCGTGTCGCGCTGTACCTGCCGATGTGCCCCGACGTCGCCGTCGCGGCCCACGCCTGTGCGCACGTCGGCGCGGTGCAGGTGCCGATCTTCTCCGGCTTCGCCGCTCCGGCCGTGGTGCAGCGGCTCCAGGACTCGGGCGCGAAGGTCGTGCTCACCGCCGACTGGTCGTACCGCCGCGGCCGGGAGATGCCCATGCGCGCGACCGTCGACGAGGCACGCCGCTCGGCGCCTGCCGTGGAGCACGTGGTGGAGTGGTCGCGCGAGCGGCGCGAGTGGGACGTCGCTCCCGGGCCGGGGGAACTGCCGCCGCTCTCCGTGGAGGCCGAGCACCCGTACCTGCTCGCCTACACGTCGGGGACGACCGGCCGGCCCAAGGGCGCGCTGCACGTCCACGGCGGCTTCCTGCTCTCGATCGCGCGCGAGGCCGCGTACCAGTCGGACCTCCGCTCGGGCGACCGCGTGCTCTTCTCGACCGACATGGGCTGGATCATGGGACCGTGGACGGTCGTCGGCGCGGGGGCGCTCGGCGCCGCCGTCGTCTACCTGGAGGGCGCGCCCGACTGGCCCGCCGACCGGCTGTGGCGCCTCGTCGAGCAGGAGCGCGTGACGATGCTCGGGCTGTCGCCGACCCTTACGCGGGCGCTGATCCCGAAGGGCGAACCGACGGCCGACCTCTCGTCGCTGCGCGCGCTCACGACGACCGGCGAGCCCTGGAACGCCGGGCCCTACGACTGGCTGAACGAGCACGTCGCAGGCGGCGGGCGGATCCCGATCGTCAACATCTCGGGCGGCACGGAGGTCGGCGCGTGCTTCCTCTCGGTGACGCCGATGCTGCCGACGAAGCCGGTGTCCCTCGGCTTCCCGGCGCTGGGCCAGGCGATGGACGTCTACGGCGTCGACGGACGCCCGGTGCGTGGCGAGGTCGGCGAGCTCGTCTGCACCCGCCCGTGGCCCGGGATGACGCGCGGGATCTGGGGCGACGACGAGCGCTACCTCGAGACCTACTGGCGGCGCTTCCCGGGCGTGTGGACGCACGGCGACTGGGCGTCGGTCGACGAGGAGGGGTACTGGTTCCTGCACGGCCGCTCCGACGACACGCTCAACATCGCCGGCAAGCGCATCGGCCCCGCGGAGCTCGAGTCGGCAGCGCTCGACCACCCGAGCGTCGCGGAGGCTGCGGCGGTCGGGATCCCGCACGAGGTGAAGGGCGAGACGCCGTGGCTCTTCGTCGCGCTGAAGCCTGGGACCAAGGAGGACGCCGACGGCATCTCGGCGGCAGTCGCGGCGGCGCTCGGGAAGGCGTTCGCACCGCAGCGCGTCGTCTTCGTGAGCGCGCTGCCGAAGACGCGCAGCGCGAAGATCGTACGCCGCGCCGTCCGCGCGACCGCGCTCGGTGAAGACCCGGGCGACCTCTCGACGCTCGAGAACCCGGACGCGCTCGAGGAGATCGCGCGCCTTGTCTAGGGTGGCCCTCGTCACCGGCGGCGGCCGCGGCATCGGCGCGGCCGTCGCGCGCGCCCTCGCCGCCGACGGTTGGAGCGTGGCGGTGACCGGACGCACGGCGGAGCAGGTCGCGGCGGTCGCGCGGGAGATCGACGGGCTCGCCCTCGTCGGCGACGTCTCGCGCCGCGAGGACGTGGAGCGGTGGGCGACGGAAGCGGGTGCGGTGGAGCTCCTCGTCGCGAACGCGGGTGTCGCGACCTGGGACGAGGCGGCCTGGGAGCTCGAGCCCGAGGAGTGGTGGCGGGTGTTCGAGGTGAACGTGCTCGGCGTCTACCTCTCCTGTCGCGCTGTGGTGCCGGGCATGATCGAGCGCGCCCGGGGTCGGATCGTGATCACGGGCAGCGGCTCCTCGTACCTCCCCGGCGTGAGCACGACCGCCTACGGCGCGAGCAAGGCCGCTGTCGGCCGCTTCGGCGAGACGCTCGCCGGGCAGCTCCGGCCGCACGGGATCCCCGTCTTCGTGATCAGCCCCGGCCTCGTGCGCACCGAGATGACGAGCCGGTTCCCGGACGACGCGCCGTGGACGCCGCCCGAGCTGGCGCCGCGCCTCGTGCTCGAGCTCGCCTCGGGCCGCTTCGACGCGCTCAGCGGCCGGTACATCCACGCCGAGCACGACCCGCCCGACGCGCTCGAGCAGCGCGTCGAGGCGATCCTGCGCGACGACCTGAACGCGCTCAGGCTACGCCGCGAGCCGCGGTAGCCGGCAGCGTCAGGAGACGCGCGGCTGGATCCACGTCTGGCGGGCGACCGCCAGCAGCTCGCCGCCGTCCGCGAAGAGGGCCGTCCCGGCGTAGAGCTTCCGGCCGTCCGCCCCGCGCGGCCAGCCGACGACGACGCACT
>DASQNG010000109.1:0-24909 GCA_035645095.1 Gaiellaceae bacterium
CGTCCTCGTACTGATCGACAAGCTCGACGACCTCGTGCACAACGCGAAGGCCGTGCCGCTCACCGACCAGGTGCGGCTCGACCGCGAGGAGATCTACGACATCCTCGACCAGATGCGCGCGACGATCCCCGAGGAGATCAAGCAGGCGCGCTGGATCGTGAAGGAACGGCAGGAGATGCTCGCCGAGGCGAAGCGCGAGGTCGACCGGATCGTCGGCGAGGCGCGCGAGCAGGCCGTGCGCGAGGCGTCGCAGACGGAGATCGTCAAGCTCGCCGAGCGGCAGGCCCAGGACATCGTGGACGACGCGCGCCGGCAGGCGCGTGAGACGCGACTCGAGATGGAGGACTGGGCAGACGGGATCCTCTCGACGCTCGAGGTCAACCTCGACAAGTTCCTCACCGCGGTGAAGCGCGGCCGTGAGCGCCTGCACGAGCGCTCGCAGGAGACCGTCGTCGCCGGCGTCGGCCCGCGCGAGCCCGAAGACGAGACCTCGTACCTCTAGCCGCCGGGCGCGGCGCTAGGCTGCCGCGGTGACGCGCTTCCCCCTCAGGCGCCTACGGCTCCGCTCCGGGGAGGAGCAGCGCGACGCGGTCGACGTCGAGCTCGAGCCGTTCGACCTCGGCGGCCAGCGCTACCTGCCGGTGCCGCCCGAGGTCGAGGCGGAGCTGGTCGTCGGCCAGGCTACGACGGGCCTCGACCTGCGGCTGCGCTTCGACGTGCGGCTGCACGGGCCGTGCATGCGCTGCCTCGAGGACGCGGTGCTCGACGTGGCGGTCGACGCACGGGAGTACCACGCGGCCGCACCGGGCGAGGCCGTCGAGCTGCGGAGCGAGTACGTGCAGGAGGACCAGCTCGAGCTGACAGCGTGGGCGCGGGACGCGATCGCGCTCGCTCTCCCCGACCAGATCCTCCACGCGCCCGACTGCAGGGGGCTCTGCCCGATCTGCGGCAAGGACCTGAACCGCGAGCCCCACACGCACGACGAGGCAGTCGGCGACCCGCGTTGGTCCGCGCTCGAGGCGCTGAAGGACCGGCTCTAGCGCCCCGGGGCTGCCGTCCGGTCACGCGGGCTGTCGTCTAGGCTAGGGCCGACCACGTACGAGGAGGGTGGATGGCCGGCTTGATGTCACGTGCTTCGACCGTCGTGAGGGCGAAGCTCTCGCGGTTGCTCGACCGCGCGGAGGATCCGAGCGAGACGCTCGACTACTCGTACGAGAAGCAGCTCCAGCTCCTGCAGGACGTCAAGCGCGGCGTCGCCGACGTCGTCACCTCGAAGAAGCGGTTGCAGCTCCAGACCGGCAAGCTGGAGCAGGAGCTCGTGAAGCTCGAGACGCAGGCGCGCCAGGCGCTCGCCGCCGGTCGCGAGGACCTCGCGCGGCAAGCGCTCGAGCGGAAGTCTGCAGTCCAGCAGCAGCTCCAGGGGCTCGACGGGCAGGTCGTGGAGCTCGAGGCGCAGCAGGAGCGGCTGACGTCGAGCGAGCGCCAGTTGTCGGCGAAGATCGAGGCCTTTCGCTCGCAGAAGGAGGTCATCAAGGCGCAGTACTCGGCCGCCGAGGCGCAGGTCCGGATCGGCGAGGCGGCGACCGGGATCGGCGAGCAGATGGCAGACACCGGGCTCGCGATCCAGCGGGCGCGCGACAAGACGGAGCAGATGCAGGCCCGCGCAGCCGCGGTGGAGGAGCTCGTGGAGTCCGGGACGCTCGAGGACTTCACCTCCGACGAGACGCGACTCGACCGAGAGCTCGCGCAGCTCTCGTCGCAGACGCAGGTCGACGACGAGCTGGCCCGGATGAAGGCCGAGCTCGAGGCCGGCGCGCCGCAGAAGGAGCTGGGGCAGTGATCGTCCGGCTGATGGGCGACGCGCAGTACCGCATCGACGACGCAGCCCGCGACCGGCTGAACGCCCTCGACGACCAGGCGCACGCGGCGCTCGAGCGCGACGACGAGGAGGCGATGGACGGCTACCTCGCCCAGATGTGGCAGCTCGTGCAGAGCGAGGGCGAGCCCGTGCCGTTCGACGACCTCCACCCGTCGGACGCGCTCATCCCGCCGACGGACCTGACGCTCGAGGAGACGCGGCAGCTCTTCTCGGACGACGGGCTGATCCCGGACCTGCCGAGCTAGGAGCGACGCGCCGCTAGAGCGGCGCGTCGAACATCGCGAACCAGCGCGAGAGGTCGGGCTCGATCGGCAGCTCGCGCTCCAGCTTCGCCTTCAGCTCCAGCTCGAAGGCGTTGTCGCGCTCCTTGTCGCCGATCGGCACGAAGGGCCAGAAGGCGCCGCGCTTGTAGCCCCAGATCCAGAAGACCGGCCGCTCACGCCGGCGGTCCTCGAAGCGGAAGATCGCGGCGAGGAGCTGCGGGCCGAAGCCGCGGGCGGCGAGTTCGGAGCCGATCATGTGCACCGTCGTCACGAGCTCGTCGTGGTCCGAGTCCTCGAGCACGACCCACTCGAAGCCGAACTCATCGGAGCGGCGCCGGATCCGCGTCCCGTAGGTCGTCGCCGCGAGCTCAAGCAGCTCCTGCAGCTCGTCCTCCGCTCGCACGAAGTCGCCGGCGGAGAGCGGCTTGAAGCACACGGCCGCGACGTCGCCCGGACGCAGCCCGAGCTCCGTCTCCATCGTGATGCGGGCGGTCGTGAGCGCCCAGATCTTGTCCTTGCGCGCGTCCTTGAGCTTCTTGCGCCCGAAGAGGACGTCGAGGAGACCCACGCGCGCGGCCGGCGCTAGACCGGCCGGCCCATCTCGCGGGCGACCTGCGCGAGGTTCGCCAGGCGCTTCTCGAGCGGCGGGTGGGTCGCGAAGAGCTCCTTCGCGGCCGGGATGATGAAGAAGGCGTTCAGCGCCTCCGCCTCGCGGAGGTCGCCCTTCGGGATCCGGGCCATCCCGCTCGAGATCTTCTGCAGCGCACTCATCAGCTGCTCCGGCGCGCCGGTGATCACGGCGGCGCCCCGGTCGGCGGCGTACTCGCGGTAGCGCGAGATCGTCCGGATCAGGATGAAGCTGAGGACGTAGGTGAGGATCGAGACGAGGAAGACGATCAGCCACACCGGCGCGCCGCCGTTGCCGCGGTCGCGGCCGCCCCCGAGGAACGCGCCCCAGCGCGTGAGGAGGCCGGCGAGCATGGCGAACGAGCTGGCCAGCGTCATGATCAGGACGTCGCGGTTCGCGATGTGCGCGAGCTCGTGCGCCAGCACGCCCTCCACCTCGCGCGGCTCGAGCGCCTGCCAGAGGCCCGACGTGACGGCGACCGCGGAGTGCTTCGGGTTCCGCCCGGTCGCGAACGCGTTCGGCATCTGGGTGTCGATCACCGCCACCCTCGGCTTCGGCAGGTCGGCCTGCATGCACAGCCGGTCCACCATCGCGTGCAGCTGCGGCTCCTGCTCCGGCGACACCACCTTGGCGCCGGACATTGCGAGCGCGAGCTTGTCGGAGGTGTAGTACTGCAGGAAGCCCATCCCGACCACCACCAGCACCATCGGCAGCAGGCCGAACGAGTCGCCGAACGCCCAGAGCAGGACGAGGAAGAAGCCGACGTAGACGAGGCCCAGCATCCCGCTCGTCGCGAGCATCCGGAGGGAGAGCCCCCTGTCCCGTCCGTAGTTGCGCCGCTTCATGTCCCCCTGGATTGTACGGATGCGCCTCCTGCCGTCGTCGGCGAGCGGGTCGGGGGAGGAAAAGAGGCGGCGGCCCGGGTCGCCGCGGCTCCCCCCACGAGCCCGCCTCAGCTGCGCACCAGGCTCAGTTCCGCATCAGGATGCGGGCGATGACGATCAGCACGAGCAGGGCGATGCCGCCGAACTGGAGCATCTCGTACCAGTCGAGCTCGTTCAGGGTCACGCCGTCGATCCTGCACGACGGGTCGGCTGAGCACCAGCCGCTCGTCCAGCCCGCGTGACGGAGCGCGAGCGAGATGCGGTCGCGACCTACCACGCGGCGCTCGTGGCGCGGCTGCGGGAGCTCCTGGGCCCGGAGCTCGTCGGCGTGTACGCAGGCGGCTCCTACGCGCTCGGCGACTTCGATCCCGCGCGCAGCGACGTCGACGTCGCCGCCCTCTGCCGCATGCCGCTCGAGCCTGCCCGGAAGGAACGGATCGCCGCTGCGGTCGGGCACGAGGAGCTCGCCGTCCCCGCGCGGGGGCTCGAGCTCGTCGTGTACGCCGAGGAGACGGTGCGCGTGGCCAGCGCCGGGGCGGGCTTCGAGCTGAACCTGAACACCGGCGACGGCCTGCCGTCCCGGCTCGACGTCTCGCCCGGCACCGTGGAGCGGCACTGGTTCCCGCTCGACCGCGCCGTCCTCCACGCGCACGGCATCGCGCTGCACGGGCCGCCCGCCGCGGAGGTCTTCGCACCGCTGCCGCGGGAGCTGCTGCTACCGGTCGTGCGCGAGGCGCTCGAGTGGCAGCTGGACAACCCGATGACTGCCGAGGCCGACGTCGTCCTCACCGCCTGCCGGGCGCTTCGCTACGTGGTGGAGGACCGCTGGTCGTCGAAGGGGGCGGCGGGGCGTTGGGCGCTCCGGCACGTCGGGGATGCGGAACTCGTCCAGGCGGCGCTGACGGCGCGGACCGGAGGCGCAGGCCTCGGGCGCGGGCGCGTCGAAGGCCTCGTCTGCACGGTGCTCGGCCGCGTCGACGCCGGCTGACTCAGCCGCGCAGGGCGGCGCCCTCGGGGCTCCGCCGCAGCGGCGCGCGCCCCGGCGGCTGCGTGGGCTCCGGCCGCACCGGCGCGGGCGGGATCGGCAGCCGCAGCGGCTCCTCGGTCGAGACGGTGACGAGGCTGCCGTGGTGGCCGAGCTCGAGCGGCTCGCCGTCGACCAGCGTGTAGAGCGCGCCCGCGGCGGTCACCTCGACCTTCAGGCGCCGGCCGCGGAAGACGAGCCGGAAGGCGAGCCGCTCGAGCCGGGAGGGCAGCCGCGGCGCGAACGTGAGGCGGCCGTCGTGGTCGCGGAGGCCGCCGAACCCGGCGACCGCTGCGGTCCAGGCGCCGGCGAGCGAGGCGATGTGGACGCCGTCGCGGGTGTTGCTGGCGAGGTCGCGCAGGTCGACGAGCGCCGCCTCGCCGAAGTAGTCGTAGGCGAGCTCGAGGTGGCCAACCTCGGCCGCCACCACGGCCTGCGTGCAGGCGGAGAGGGACGAGTCGCGCACGGTGATGGCCTCGTAGTAGGCGAAGTCGCGCGCCTTCTCCTCGTCCGTGAACGCGTCGCCGCAGATGTGCAGGGCGAGGACGAGGTCGGCCTGCTTGACGACCTGCTTGCGGTAGAGGTCGAAGTAGGGGAAGTGGAGCAGCAGGGGGTACTGCTCGCGGCTCGTCGCGGCGAAGTCCCACGTCTGGTGGTCGGTGAAGCCCTCCGACTGCGGGTGGACGCCGAGCGCGTCGTCCCATGGGATCACCATCGTCGCTGCCGCGTCCCGCCAGGTCGCCGCCTCCTCGAAGTCGGCACCGACGAGCGCCGCGTGCCGCGGATGCCGCGCGACGGCCTCGGCCGCCGCCAGCAGGTTCCGTTGCGCGAGCAGGTTGGTGTAGACGTTGTTGTCGGCGACCGCGCTGTACTCGTCCGGGCCGGTCACGCCGTCGATCCGGAACCGGCCCTGCGGGTCGTGGTGGCCGAGCGAGCGCCACAGCCGGGCGGTCTCGACGAGGAGCTCGACGCCGACCTCGCAATCGAACTCGTCGTCGTGCGTCGCTTCGTAGTAGGCGGCGACGGCGGCCGCGACGTCGGCGTTGACGTGGAAGGCGGCCGTGCCCGCCGGCCAGTAACCGGAGCACTCCTGGCCGCGGATCGTGCGCCACGGGAACGCGGCACCGCGCAGCCCGAGTTGCGCGGCGCGCTCCCGCGCGAGGTCGAGTGTGGCGTGCCGCCAGCGCAGGGCGGACGCCGCCGCGTCCGGCGTCGTGTACGTCAGCACGGGGAGGATGAACGTCTCGGTGTCCCAGAAGGTGTGGCCGTCGTACCCCGGGCCGGTGAGGCCCTTCGCCGCGATCGCACGACCCTCGGCGCGCGCGCCCGCCTGCAGGACGTGGAAGAGCGCGAAGCGCAGCGCCTGCTGGAGCTCGACGTCGCCGTCGAGCTCCACGTCCGCGCGCTCCCAGAAGTCCGCGAGGTACGAGCGCTGTGCCTCAACGAGCCCCTCCCAGCCGGTGAACCGCGCCTCCGCGAGCGCGGCGACGACCTGATCTCGCAGCGCGGGCAGCGAGCGGCGGCTCGACCACCCGTACGCGAGGAACTTCACGATCCGCAGCCGCTCGCCGGGCTCGAGGTTCGCGGCCACCGTCACGCGGCCGACGTCGGCCGCGCTTTCGGCGAGGACACCGGTGCCGTCCGGCCCGTCGACCATGTGGTCCATCCCCGCGGCGAGCTTCAGGCCGCTGCGGCGCGTGGAGTGAACGAGGACGACCCGCTGGTCGTTGACGACGTCGTCCTCTGCCTGCAGCGGCGCCTCGAGCGCCGCCGCTGCACGCGGGTCGTTGGACTGGGCCGCGCCCGGCTCGTTCGCGACGAGCTCCGACTGGACGACGACGCGCAACCCCTCCGCCAGCGGCTCCACCTCGTACAGGATCGCCGCAGCCGAGCGCTGGACGAACGAGACGAGTCGGGTCGAGGTCACCCGCACGGCCGCCCGCGCCGGCGACTCCCAATCGACCTGGCGCCGCAGGAAGCCGCCCTGCAGGTCGAGGACGCGGTCGTGCTCGAGCAGCCGGCCGTAGCGGACGTCGAACGGCTCGTCGTTCACGAGCAGGCGGATGATCTTGCCGTTCGTGGCGTTGACGATCGTCTGACCGGCTTCGGGATAGCCGTAGCCGGCCTCGGCATAGGGGAGCGGGCGCACCTCGTAGAACGAGTTCAGGTACGTGCCGGGGACGCCGTACGGGTCGCCCTCGTCGAGGTTCCCGCGCAGCCCGATGTGCCCGTTCGCGAGCGCGAAGACGGACTCCGTCTGCGCGAGCACGTCGAGGTCGAGCTGCGTCTCGCGCACGGCCCACGGCTCGACGGTGAAGGACGGGTGCGGGATCATGGGGCGGCGAGCAGCTCCGAGAGGTCGTTCACGACGACGTCCGCACCGTGCCCGCGCAGTGCCTCGGCCTGGCCGACACGGTCCACGCCCACGACATAGGCGAAGCCGCCCGCGCGTCCCGCGGCGACACCCGCGAGGGCGTCCTCGAACACGGCCGCGGCGTCGGCCGCTGCGCCGAGCGCCCGCGCCCCGGCGAGGAAGGTGTCCGGAGCGGGCTTCCCCGGCAGGCCCTCCCGCAGCGCGACGCGCCCGTCGACGACCGCCGCGAAGAGGTCGGTGATCCCCGCGGCGGCGAGCACCTCCTCGCAGTTCGTGCTCGAGGAGACGACGGCGCAGGCGAGGCCGACGTCCCGCGCCGCCCGCACGTACCGGATCGAGCCCTCGTAGACGTCGACACCCTCACGGCGGATCACCTCGAGCAGGAGCTCGTTCTTCCGGTTCCCCAGTCCGTGCACCGTCTCGGCCGCCGGCGGGTCCGACCCGTCGCCGCCGGGAAGGTCGATGCCGCGCGAGGCCAGGAACGTCCGGATGCCGTCGGGTCGAGGCCGGCCGTCGACGTAGCGTTCGTAGTCGTGGTGCGCGTCGAAGGCGACGAAGGGCGTACCGTCCCGCTCCGCGCGCGTCCGCAGGTAGGCGTCGAACATCTCCTTCCACGCCGCCGCATGCTGCCGCGCCGTCTGCGTCAGCACGCCGTCGAGGTCGAAGAGGCACGCCTGGACGCGCTCCGGCAGCCCCAGCTCGGTCGTCGCGCGTGACCCCACGCCCGTACCTTAGGCCGCCTCCGGCTCCGGCGCCTCCGGCGCAACTTGGGCGCTCGCGGGGACTCCGCGACGGCCTACCTTCCGTCCGCCCGACCACGCCTGCGTCGTATCCTCGCCGCGGTGCAACTCGACGTGACACACGGCGTGCTCCTCGCTGCGGGCCGGGGCGAGGTCGTCACCGATCGCGAGGAGCGGAACGTCGTCCTCACCTGCGCGCACCCGCTGCTCGACGCGACGTAGACGCGGTACGAGCCGGGGGAGCGCGGCCCCGGACCGCACTTCCACGAATGCCACGTGGACGCCTTCCTCGTCCTCACGGGCGAGCTCCGCTTCGGCGTCGGCCCTGGCGGCCGCGAGGTCGTCGCCGCTCGCGCCGGCACCCTCGTCGCGGTCCCGCCGCGCGTCGTGCACACGTTCGCGAACGCGGGGCCCGAGACCGCGACGTTCCTGATTCGACGGGGGCGGCCGCGTCGCCCACGCCGCCGGGGACCTATCGCGTCTTCCGCAAGGAGGCGAGGTCGTGGTCCGTGCCGTATCGCGTATGGCTCCCGTAAGCGAGCTACTTCACGGGCGGGATCGCATTCCACGAGTCGCCGGACGTGCCGACGCGGCCGGCGTCGCACGGCTGCGTCCGTGTCCCTGCGGCCGACGCCCCCACCGTCTACGCGTTCGCGACGATCGGTATGCGCGTCGTGGTCGCCTGATCCGGATCCTGCCGCACGCGCGCCCGCTCCTCAGTGCAAGTGGGCGCGGGCGCGAGGAGCGTCCTCCCCCTCCGCCACGTCCCGGTCGAGCTCGAGGTCGAGCCGCGTGAAGCTGTAGACGATGAGGTAGCCGACGAGGAGGAAGGCGCTGAGCGCGAGCAGCGCCTCCGCCATCCGCAGCGGCACCGCCGAGAGCTGCTCCTGCACGACCTCCGCGACCCGGATCGGGTGCAGGAGCGCGTCCCAGCTGTTGAAGCGGATGAAGCGGCCGACGTAGACGCCGATGCTCGCGAGCCCCAGAGCGAGCACCACGCCGGCCCACGCGAGCGGCTCTCCCACGGCTCGCCGCAGGATCATCTGGACGAGATAGAGAGACGCGAACCCCAGCAGCAGTCCCGTCCAGGCGAACGCGGACAGCATCAGCGCGTCGTACCAGAGCGGTGCCGGGCCTTCGCCGAGGTGGACGAAGTCGGTCAGCAGGTACGGCGCGTTCGGGAAGAAGAGCAGCCACGGGACGAGCAGCGCGACCACGATCGCATCGACGCGACGGCGGGCGCGGGCATACGCAGCGGCTGCGAGCGCCAACGGTACCCACGCCAGGATCAGGTTCCAGACGAGGAAGCGGTAGTACGCGTCGCCTGTCGCCTGCGTGCGGAGCTCGACGGTGGCGACGCACAGCACGGACGCTACGAGGAGGGCGAGGAGCGCGAGCGTGCGGCCGCCGGACACCTCGGGAACTCTAGGCCGACGGCGCCGCGCGTCGGCCGCAGTGCCGGCGGGTACGTGGGCGGCATGGGCATCTCCCGGGTGCTCGACCGCCTCGCGCGGAGCCAGCTGCTCGAGCCGGCCGGGTCCGCCGCAGCGACCACGCGCTCGTCCACGACCGCCTGTTCCTGGCGCTCCGTGCCGGGACGAGGCCGCGCCGCGGCAGCCGCGGCGTGGTTCGTTCGCTCGTGACCCAACGAGCGACGGCCGTGTGCGGCCCCGGCGGCGTGACGGGCGATGCCGAGCCGCGCTTCCTCGTCTACAGCATCACGAAGAGCTACCTCGCCGTCCTCGCGCTCCTGCTCGCTCAGGAGGGGCGGCTCGACCTGGGCGATCCGGTCACACGGTGGGTCGACGAGCAGCGGCTACCCGACGTCCCGTTGGCCCTGCTGCTCGACCACACGGCCGGGATCCCGGACTACGGCCGTCTCCCGGAGTACAGGGCCGCCGTGCGGGCGGCGCCGGGGAAGGCGTGGAGCGACGCCGAGCTCGTCGGCCGGGCGCTCGAGCGTGGTCTCGACTTCCCGCCGGGAACCAGGTGGGCGTACTCGAACACCGGCTACCTGCTGCTCCGGCTCGTGCTGGCCGCCGTCACGGGCGACGTCGCGGGCGCGCTCGCCGCATGGATCCTCGAGCCGCTCGGCCTGACGCGGACATCGCTCGCGACGACGCGCGAGGACTTGGAGGGCCTGGTTCCCGCGGCCAGCATCGACCTTGGCGTCGAGGACGTCAGAGGCGTCTACGACCCGTGCTGGGTCGGCCACCGTGCCCTCGCGTCCACCGCGGCCGACACGTGTCGATTCTTCGCCGCGCTCACCGGTGGGCGCCTGCTCGGCCCGCGTGCGTGGGAGGAGCTGACGACGCTGGTCGACGTGCCAGTGGAGGTGGGGTGGATGCGCCGCCCGTCGTACGGCCTCGGCGTGATGGCGGATCCCGAGCACGCACTCGGGCTCGTGCTCGGGCACGGGGGTGGCGGCCCGGGGTACACGTCCGCCGCGTTCGGCGTGGAGGGTCGCGCCGCCGTCGTGCTCCAGGCGCGCGAAGGGCCAGGGGTCGAGCAGGAGGCGCTCGAGCTGCTCTCGGGCGTCTAGACGCCTTCGCGCCGCAGGACGGCGGCGACCGCACGCAGCGCGAGCTGCGTGTCGGCGAGCTGGGGCTCGCGCGTCGTCAACCGCTGCAGCGCGAGGCCGGGCAGGAGCAGCGGGCGCAGGAGGCCCGAGGGGTGCTGAACGGCCTTCCAGAGCTCCATCGTCACCGCGAGCGCGAGGACGGCTACACCGGCGCCGAAGAACGCGGAGGCGGCGGCGACCGGGATCGCGGCGTGGAAGAGGGCCGTCACCGGGAGCGCCAGTGCGGCGAAGTTCGTCCCGCACCGCGGCGAGATCCGCGAGGGACGCGCCTCGCCCGCCCACGTCGCGCGCAGCGACCTGCCCTCGGCGGCTGCGATCGCGCGGTGCTCGGCGCCGTGCAGCCGCAGCGTCCGGCCGCGCATGAGCCAGACGACGAGCGCGACGGTGACGGCGAGGCCGGCCGGGAGCTCCAGCGCCGGCGGCAGGAGGAAGAGCAGGAAGGGCACGACCAGCGCCGCCAGCAACACGAGCCGCTCACGGCGGCGGGCGACGCCTCGCCCCCGCAGGAGCGGTGTCATGGACGCCCCGAGCTGGAGCAGCCCGCGGAGGAGCGGTGTCCGGCCGGCGCGGCCGTCGCGACGTGGCAGCTCGCCCTCGTGCAGCGAGCCGTCGGCTGCCGCGAAGGCCCAGTAGCGCTCGCTCACGATCACGACGCCGTTCGGGCGGGCCATCCCTCCGAGCCGTGGTAGCGCGGCCGCAGCGTCCGCGCGAGCGAGCAGATCCTGGTCCGACGGCGGAGCCATTCGTCCCAGCGTGCCCGAACGACGGCCGCCCGGCAAGGGCCGGGCGGCCTAGATCGACGTTCCGGGCGGCCTATGCGGCCGGCCGCGCGTGCGTGCTAGAAGCGGCCGCGTCCGACGAACCCGAACAGGACGAGCACGAGCACGACGATGAGGATGATCCAGAGCAGACTCACAGGTGACTCCCTTCCGTTGTCGCAGCGTTCCTGGTTTCCCAACGGATCCGCTGCCGGATCGGATACGCGGCTACCCGCGTGAGCGGGTCGAGTCGCTCGAGGTAGGGCTTCGAGCCGCCGGTCTTTTCGATCACGTGCACCCCGTGAGTGACTCCGCGACGCGCTCGACAGGAGGCTGCTCGTGCCCGGGGGCGACGAGGAAGCGTGCCGCGTGCTCTCGCACCGACTCGTACAGCGCGGGCGTCACGCTCAGCGCAGGGAGCATGCCTCGAGCCCGCACTCGCACAGGATCTGGAACGGCGGCGGAGATCCGTCACGCCGCGACCAGTCCTCGTTGACGTCGCTCGTGCGCTCGTTGACCTCGCGGAAGAGGGCCTCGTTCTCCGCCAGGCGCCGGACGCGCTCTCCACCCCGGCCAGCCTAGCCGCCTGCGGCCGGCTCAGTCCCCGGGCCGGGCGTTCGGCGGCGGCGTCGGCTCGGGGCCCGGAGCCGCCTCCGGCGCCGGCGTCCCGAGGGGGTCGATCGGCGCCACCGGCAGCCCCATCGAGGCCTCGAGATTCGTCTCCCCGGCATGTGGAGCGTCGTGCGAGTGGCCGGGGTCGTCGGAGTGCTGGGCGTGGGAAGGGCTCGAACCGCCGCCGAAGAGCGACCGGACACGATCGATGAAGGACATTGCGGGCCTCCCTGGTCGAGTGGTGCCCCGATCCTAGGAGCGGTTGGGCTCCCGCCGCAACGGGAGCCCGCCCGGTATCTATGCGCCGAGTGGTGACCGGAGTCAAGTGTCCGGTCCGGCGCCGCCTACTGCGAGATCTGCTCGACGACCTCGCCCGTGAGCTCGTCGTGGCCGCTCGTCGCGACGTCGGCCTGCGCGAGGATGCCGACGAGGCGGCCGTCCTCCTCGCAGACCGGGAGACGGCGCAGCTGGTGCTGTCCCATCAGCCGCGCGGCCTCGTCGAGGCTCTGCTGCGGGTCGACCGAGACGATGTCCTTCGAGGCGATCTCCCCGACGGTGGCGTCGAACCGGCCCTCCGCCACGGCACGGACCGCGATGTCGCGGTCGGTCACCATGCCGACGAGCCGCTCGCCCTCCACGATCGGCAGCGCGCCGACGTCGTCGCTGAGCATTCGCCGCGCGGCGTCCTGGATGCTCGCTCCGGGCTCGACGGTCGTCGGGTTGGTGGTCATCGCGTCGCGGATCGAGTGGTGGTGGTGCGTCATAGGCGTGTTCCCCCTTCGCTGATGGGTTGCCCGGGAGCTACCCCGGGGCGGTGCCGCCAAACGGCTAGTCCGCCCCCGGGTCGTCCTCGGCGCCGGTGTCTTCGGCCTCGGGGTCGGGAATCGGTGACCCCTCGACCTCCTCGTTGCGGTCGTCCTCGCGCGGGTGGGCCTCCGCGGGCGTCTGAGTATCCTGATCGGTCATGAAGGTGGTGCTTCCCGACCGGACGGAACTCGAACTTCCCGACGGCGCGACCGGCCTCGACGCGGCGCGGGCCATCGGACCCAGACTCGCCGAGCAGGCGGTGCTGGTGCGCTCGGACGGCGAGGTGCAGGACCTGCGGCTCCCGCTGCGGGACGGTCAGCCGATCCAGATCCTGACGACGCGCGACACGTCCGACCCCGATGCGCTCGCGGTGCTGCGCCATTCGGCGGCGCACCTGCTGGCCGAGGCGGTGCGGCGGCTCTACCCGGGCGTGAAGGTGGCGATCGGGCCGCCGGTGGAGCACGGCTTCTACTACGACTTCGAGTTCCCCGAGCCCGTGCGCGAGGAGGAGCTCGAGCGGATCGAGGCCGAGGTGCGGCGCGAGCTCGAGGAGGGGCGCGCCTGGACGCGCGAGGAGCTCGCCGCGGAGGAGGCGCGTGCGCGGTTCGAGGCCGAAGGGGAGCGCTACAAGGTCGAGCTCGTCGACACCGCCGAGGGCGCCATCTCCCTCTACACGCAGGGGGACTTCACCGACCTCTGCCGGGGGCCGCACCTGCAGGACTCGCGGCCGATCAAGGCGCTCAAGCTGACGTCGCTCGCCGGCGCATATTGGCGCGGCGACGAACGGAATACCCAGCTGACGCGGATCTACGGCACCGCGTTCTACTCGCAGGCCGACCTCGACGCGCACCTGGAGCGGCTCGAGCAGGCGCGCGCGCGCGACCACCGCCGCCTCGGCCGCGACCTCGACCTCGTCCACTTCGACGAGCACTCACCCGGCTCGCCGCTCTGGCACCCGAAGGGGATGGCGATCTGGAACGCGCTCGAGGACCTGCGCCGGCGCGAGAACGCACGCCGCGGCTACGTCGAGGTGAAGACGCCGCTCCTCTACGACACCGAGCTGTGGGTCACCTCGGGGCACTGGGAGAAGTACCGCGAGAACATGTTCCTCGTCGAGCAGGAGGACAAGACCTTCGGTCTGAAGCCGATGAACTGCCCCGGCCACATGCTCCTCTTCGGCGGCGACCTGCGCAGCTACCGCGACCTGCCGATCCGGTTCGCCGAGTCCTCGACGCTCCACCGCGACGAGCCGACCGGGACGCTGCACGGGCTCCTCCGGGTGCGCCACGTGACGCAGGACGACGCGCACGTCTTCTGCACGCGGGAGCAGATCGAGGACGAGATCTTCGGCTGCCTCGACTACGCCGCGTTCCTCTACGACCTCTTCGGGATGGAGGCGCGGTTCGAGCTGTCGACCCGGCCCGAGAACAAGCTCGGCGACGACGAGGAGTGGGACTTCACGGAGGCCTCCCTCCGGTCGGCGCTCGAGCGGCGCGGCATCGATTACGAGCTGAACGAGGGCGACGGCGCGTTCTACGGGCCGAAGATCGACCTGCACCTGAAGGACGTGTTGGGCCGCTCCTGGCAGATGGGGACGATCCAGTTGGACGCGCAGATGCCGCGCCGGTTCGGCCTCTCCTACATGAGCGCGGCGAACGAGGAGGAGACGCCGTACGTGATCCACCGGGCGCTCCTCGGGTCGCTCGAGCGCTTCATCGGGATCCTGATCGAGCACTACGGCGGGGCATTCCCGCTCTGGCTCGCACCGGTGCAGCTGCGGCTGATCCCGGTCGCCGACACGCACCGGGCCCCTGTGGAGGCGCTGCGCGAGCGCTTCGCCGCCGAGGGCTTCAGGGTGGACGTGGACGTGCGGGACGAGACGCTGGGCAAGCGAATCCGGGACGCCGAGCTCGAGAAGGTGCCGTTGACGGTGGTGTACGGCGACCGCGAGTCGGACGGCGCGCTCGCCGTCCGGGAGCGCGGCGGCGGCCGCTCGACGCGGCCGTTCGAGGAGCTCGTGGCGGTTCTCCGCGCCGCGGGTGCTACGATCGGCGCCTGAGAAGAAGGAGCGGACCACGCCCCTCACCTCCGCGGCCACGCGCCGTCGGGGGTTCAACCGAGTCGAACGAGACGAGGATCGTGGCCGCTGCTTGCAGCGGTTTTCGTCGTTCAGAGGGAGGAAGCGAGTAGCTTGGTGAAGAGCCTTTGAGGCCCAGACGGCGCCCGGAAGACCGGCGCGTGCCGCAGCCGCAGGACCGCATCAACGAGCACATCCGCGTCCCGCGCGTGCGGCTGGTCGACGAGGACGGCAGCCAGATCGGGGTCAAGACGACGGACGAGGCGCGCGAGTACGCCTACTCGAAGGGCCTCGACCTGGTCGAGGTGGCCGCCCAGGCGGACCCGCCCGTCGCTCGGGTGATGGATTACGGGAAGTACCGCTACGAGCAGGAGCAGAAGGCGAAGCTGGCGCGGAAGCACCAGCAGCAGATCAACGTCAAGGAGATCAAGCTCAGGCCGAAGATCGGCATCCACGACTACGAGACGAAGAAGGGCCACGTCGTGCGCTTCCTGAACCAGCGCGCGAAGGTCAAGGTCACGATCATGTTCCGCGGGCGCGAGAACCTGCACCCGGAGCGCGGCCGCGACCTGCTGATGCGTCTCGCCGGCGAGCTGAAGGAGCTCGCGACGATCGAGTCGCCGCCCCTCCTCGACGGACGCAACATGGTGATGCTGCTCGGGCCCACGAAGAACGCAGGAGTGAAAGCAGATGCCGAAGGTGAAGAGATCGAGCGGAGCGAAGAAGCGGTTCAAGGTGACCGGGAGCGGCAAGCTGGTCCGCCGGCACGCCATGAAGAGCCACAACCTGGAGCACAAGTCCGCTAAGCGGAAGCGTGCGTTCAAGAAGGACCACCCCGTGTCGAAGACCGACACGCCGCGGATCAAGCGACTGCTGGGGATGAGGTAGGACATGCCACGCGTCAAGCGATCGGTCCACGCGCGCAAGAAGCGCCGCAAGGTGCTCGGCGAGGCCAAGGGCTACTGGGGCCTGAAGAAGTCGAGCTACAAGTACGCGAAGGAGCAGGTCGAGCACTCCCTCGTCTACGCCTACCGTGACCGCAAGAACAAGAAGCGCACCTTCCGCCAGCTGTGGATCGTCCGCATCAACGCGGCGGCGCGGGCGAACGGGCTGTCCTACAACCAGTTCATCTCGGGTCTGCACAAGGCCGGCATCGAGCTCGACCGGAAGGTTCTCGCCGACCTCGCGGTGAGCGACCCGGCGGCGTTCGCGGCGGTCGCGGAGCGCGCGAAGGCGGCGCACGACGACGGCCGGGGGAACGGGGCCGAGGCGGCCTGACGGAGCAGGCGGTCGCGTTCCGCCGGCAGGCGGAGCACTGCGAGCGGCAGGGGTCGGCGCTCTACGCCGACCTCTGCCGCCGTCTCGCCGACGATGTTCGTGTGCCGCCCATCGTCGGCGAGGCCGGGTGGGACGTGCCGCTCCGCCTGCTCGGCGGGCTGCACGCGCTCGTCCTGACGGACGAGGCGGAGTGGGAGCGGCTCGACGAGGCGCTCGCGCATCCGCGGCTGCCGCAACTGGCGCGGCGTGCCGTGCAGACGAACGAGGTGCAACGGTCGTGGACGCTGGCGCCGTGCCTCCGCGAGGTCGCGCGCCGGATCGACGCGGAGACCGTCGACCTGCTCGAGCTCGGCGCGAGCGCCGGCCTCAACCTGCTCCTAGACCGCTACCGCCACCGGTACGCCGCCGGCTCGTGGGGGCCCGCGGACGCGCTGCTCGAGCTCGAGGGCGAGGAGCGGCGCAGCGTGCCGGCGGAGCTGCTCGACGTGGGGCTGCGGGTGCGCCGACGCGTCGGCGTCGACCGCGACCCGGTCGACGTCACGACCGACGAGGGAGCGCTGCGGCTGCGCTCGTTCGTGTGGCCGGGGCAAGAGGGGCGGCTGGAGCGGCTCGACCGTGCGATCGCCGCCCTGCGCCGGGACCCGCCGGAGCTCGTGCGCGCCGACCTCGCGGACTCCTTGCCACACCTGCTGGCGGCACGGTCTCGCGAGGTGCCGCTGCTCGTGTTCATGACGGGCGTCCTCGGCTACCTCGAGCAGGATGCGTGGGAGCGCGTGCAGGCGGCGCTCGACGCTGCCGGGGGGCGGGATGCGCCGCTGGCGTTCGTCTGGTCCGGACGGCCCGGCGACGACGTGCACACGCACTGGGGTCTGTGGCTCCGGCTGTGGCCCCGTGCCGAGCCGGAGCTGCTCGCAGAGGCCGACTACCACGGCGCCTGGCTGGCGTGGCGCGCGTGATCACCGCCGCGACGAACCCGAAGCTGAAGCTCGTCCGCAAGCTGCTCGCGCAGCGGCGCAAGCGCGACGAGCTCGGGCTCTTCGCCGCCGAGGGGGAGGACCTCGTCGACGGCGCGCTCTCCGCCGGGCTGCGACCGGTGGAGCTGCTCGTCGCGGGCGAGACCGTCGCGCCCGAGCTACTGGCCGCGCTCTCGACGCTGCCGCACCCGGCCCGGATGATCGGCGTCTTCCGCACCGCCGATCTCCCGCGAAGCCAGCGTGAGGTGACGCTCGCGCTCTGGCAGGTGCGCGACCCCGGCAATGTCGGCACGCTGCTCCGGGCCGCGGACGCGTTCGACGCCGCCGTCGCGCTCTCGCCCGGGGGCGCCGACCCGCTCGGGCCGAAGGCGCTCCGCGCCTCCGCCGGCGCAGTCTTCCGGGTCCCGCTCGTGGACTTCGACGCGGTCGCCGGGCGCCGGGTCGCGCTCGTCGCTCACGGCGGCGAGCCGTTGCAGCAGGTCGACCTGAGCGGCCCGGTGGTCTTCCTGCTCGGCGCGGAGCGCGAGGGCCTGCCGCAGCAGCTCCTCGACGCCGACGTGGTGCGGGCGACGATCCCGCTGCCGGGCGGTGCGGAGTCGCTGAACGTCGGTGCGGCCGGTGCCGTCGCGCTGTACGAGCGCGCGCGGCGCAGCTGAGAGCGGCCGCGCCGGCCGAGATCGCGTCGTCGCGCCTACCAGGCGCCGCCTCCACCGCCTCCGCCGCCCCCGCCTCCGCCGCCGGAGAAACCGCCGCCGCTGCCTCCCGAGCCGGAGGACGGAGGCGCGAGTGCCGAGCCGAAACCCGAGGCGAGGTCGCCGATGGCGAGCGAGGTCGGCCCCGCGCCGAGCCCCCCGTGAGGGCCGACCCAGAAGATCGAGCTCGCCTCAGCCAGCGGCTCCGGCATGTGCAACTGCGCTCCCTGCAGCACCCGCTCGGCGATGCCGAAGGCGATCCCGTAGACGAGGTAGCGCTCCCACAGCTCGAGAGTCGCCGGCGGCGCCTCGTGCAGCCGCGGGAAGTCGGTCAGGTAGCGCCGAAAGGCCTCCCACCGCTCGGCCTCCTGCTGTGCCGCCGGCGACCGTCGTTTCCACAGGCGGCGGTTGGCGAGCGCGCCGACGAGCACGCCGGCGTTCACGAGCGCGCAGATTCCGAAGGCGACGAGCAACACGTCGCCCCAGCGGGGCGCGAAGGTCTCGAGCCGGCGCAGCCCCAGCCAGAGCAGGAGCGCGCCGAGCGCAGCGCAGACGAGGAGCGACCCGGCGAGCGTGCGGAGGCCCTCGCTGCGGAGCCAGCCCCGGGACGCGATCTCCTTGCCGACGGCGGTCTTGAAGTCGTTGAACCGCTCGCTGTTCCGCGGCCGATCTTCCTCGATGCGGTCCCGGAAGCGCGAGAGTCGCTCCGGGCCGCCCGCCAGGACGGCGTCCGCGACGCGCACCACCGGTGCCTCGAACGGCGCCACGGGGGCCTCGACGTCGGCGAGGGAGAGCTCGAGGTCGGCGACGCGCTCGGTGCGCAGGCCGCGCCAGACCGGTCGCTCGGTGGTGGCCGCGACGGCGCCGTAGCGGCCGCGCCGGATCAGGTCGAACAGCGTCGCCGTGAACTCGAGCGACCCGGCCGCGCCGCCCTGCGCGAGCAACGACGGGACGAGGGCCGGCTGCGTCTCCGTCGGAGGCTCCTGCTCGTACTCGCGGTCGTAGCCCGTCCCACGCTCGCGGCCCCAGAGGCGCCAGACGAGCGCGATCACGGCGAGCGCAGGGGCGACGGCGAGTAGAAGCAGGACGAGCAGCGTCCGCAACGGGTTGGCGAGAGCGTCGTCCAGGCGGCGGCGGTCGTGCTCGTAGGCCGCGGCATCCGCCCGCTCCTCGGCCGCGATCCGGTCGAGAGCGGCGCCGCTCCGTAGCTGCATCCCGCGCGTCGAGACGAAGGCGTTCCGCGGGACGAGAGCCCGGAGCTCGACGAACCGTCGCGGCGGCACGTCGAGCGCGCGGAGCCGGACGGTCTCCCCGTCGAGCGCGACATCGCCGCGGAGGCTCACCGGATGTCCCCACGCCCGCTCGACGCGGCCGGGGGCGACGAGCGTCGCCGTCAGTCGTCCGAGGCGTTGCTCCCACTCCTCGCCCCAGACCTTCAGGTTCACGTCGACGACGTCGTCGTAGGCCACTGCGATCCCGTGCAGCCGGTAGTGCACGCGGAACGTCCGCGTCTCGCCGGCAGCGCGGTAGTGCCACACGATCCGCAGTCCCCTCGGAGTGCGGCTCATGCCGAACGTGTCCGGCTCGCCGGAGGAGCCGAGCTCCGCCGACGCGCCGGGTCGGTAGGCGCGCCCCGGCTCCGAGACGAGGACCTCGTCGATCTCCTCACCGGGGCGCAGCGGGATCTCGCGGTAGGCGCCGCTGAACGAGCCGGCGAAGGCGAAGGTGAGATCCTCGTCGACCAGGAGCGAGCCGTCGGTCTGCACGCGCACGACGACGTCGGCGGCGGGAAGCGTGAACGTCTGGGCCGCCGCCGCCGGCGCGAGCGCGAGCGCCGGGAGCAGGGCGGCGCCGACTAGAAGGCGACGCGTGGCGCCTCCCGCACTGCCTCCTCCGCTTCGAAGAAGTCGCGCTTCGCGAAGCCGAGCGGGCCGGCCACGAGCACCCCCGGGACGGTCTGGATCGCGTTGTTGTAGGTGAGGACGGTGTCGTTGTAGACCTGCCGGGAGACGGCGATGCGATTCTCCGTCTGCGCCAGCTCGTCCTGGAGCTGGCGGAAGTTCTGGTCGGCCTGCAGCTCCGGGTACGCCTCGGCCACGGCGAAGAGGCGGCCGAGCGCCTGGCTGAGGAGGTTCTCCGCCTGTGCCTGATCGGTGACCGTCCCCGCAGCCTGGGCGCGCGTGCGTGCCGCGGTGACGGCCTCGAACGTCTCCCGCTCGTGCTGCGCATACCCCTTCACCGTCTCGACGAGGTTCGGGATCAGGTCGTAACGACGCCGGAGTTGGACGTCCACCTGCGCCCAGGCATTGTCGACGCGGTTCCGGAACCGGACCAGCCGGTTGTACAGGACGACGAGCCCCAAGACGAGGAGCGCGACCACGGCGAGCAGCAGCCACATGACCACGGTGCGACCGTATCGCCTGCGGAGGACAACGCTGCCCTAGGGCCTGCGGGCGGCGAAGACGAAGTCTTCTTCGCCCCGGTGCGGGCGTCGGTCGAACCACCCCCACAGGGCCTCGATCTCGAAGCCGGCGCGCTCGAGCAGCTGTCGCCACTCGAGCGGCGAGAGCCACGCCAGCAGCATCGTCGAGGCCTCTTCGCCGCGGCGGACGGAGAGCGTGAGCGTGCGTGCGCCTTCGTCCCAGTCGGCGCGCTCGAAGATGCCTGGCTCCCGTTCGAGCCAGCGCCCGTGGGTAGCCTCCACGTCGTCGGCGCTCGGTGCGAAGACGTCGAAGACAAGGCGCCCCTCCGGCAGGAGGAGCTCGTAGATCGCCTGCAGCGCTCGCTCGCGGTCGCGCTCGCTCGTCAGGTGGAGGAGCGAGCGGAACGGGACGAGGACGAGCGGGACGCGCTCGGCGACCGGCGGATCCCGGAGGTCGCCCAGGCGAAGCTCGACGAGCGCCTGGACGCCGGCTGCCCGCACCCGCTCGGCCGCGACCTCCAACATCCCGGGCGACGCGTCGACGCCGATCACGTGCACCCCGGCCTCGGCGATCGGCACCGTGATGCGGCCGGTGCCGCAGGCGAGCTCGACGACGGTGCCGCCTGCCGCCCCCGCCTCCTCGACGTAGAAGTCGACGTCCTCCGTGACACTCGCGCTCCACGGGTCGTAGAGCCGCGCGATCGCGTCGTACGGTGAATCGTCGCTCATCCGTGACGGAACCGGCACACGGGGGCCGGGGGGACGGCGGTACGCTCGAAGCGGGGTGGAGGAGCGGTGGCCCCCGGAGGAGCAGCGGGCTTCGGGGAGGAGACGGTCACCCGGGCTTCCGGGCGACCCAGACGAACTCGCCGGACCCCTCGCCGAACGGCTCCCGCGAGAAGCCTCCGTAGAGCTGTTCGGTCTCCAGCCCCGAGACGTCGAGCAGGGCTTCCCACTCCGACCTCGTCACCCACCACAGCGAGACCGTGGCGCCGGTGTCCAGCACGATGTCGAGCCGGCTGTCGTGCGCGTGGTGATGCACGGTGTGCCCGACGCCGTTCTGCACCTGGCGCACGCCGTCGTTGCCCGCAGCGATGTGCGGGCTGAAGACGAACGCGTTCCACGCGAAGCGGCCGCCCGGCTGCAGGTTCGCCGCGACGCGCTCGAAGACGCGGCGGCGGTCGGCCCAGGTCGGCAGGTGGAGGAGCGACCGGAACGGGCACGTGACGAGCGCCGCCGGCTCCTCGAGCGCGAGGTCGCGCATGTCACCGAGGCGCAGGTCGAGCTCGACGCCGGCGGCCTCGGCTCGCGCGCGCGCGCCGTCCAGCATGGCGGGCGACGCGTCGATCCCCACGACCGGTCGTCCGATTGCCTGCGCGACCGGCACGGCGACGCGGCCGTTCCCGACCGCGAGCTCAACGACGGGCCCGTCCGCCTGGCGCGCGAGCTCGACGTACCAGAAGACATCGTCGGTCATGTGCGCCGACCAGTCGTCGTAGATCACGGCGAAAGGGTCGTAGGCGCTCACGTGGGTTATCGTTAGCAGCGATGACGCGCCCGTTGCACCCGTTTACGCGGCCCCGGCTCACCGGGGCGGCGCGCGCGTAGCCGCACCTCCGGTCGAGTCGGGGCGTTCCGTTTTCGTACCCGCGACTTCCGGAGGAGGAGATGGACGAGAGGCCAGGTAGTGTCGCCGCCGTGGACGCCCGTGCTCTGCAGAGCGAGGCGCAGCACGCGATCGGCGCCGCCGCGACACCCGAGGAGCTGGAGGCTGCGCGCGTCCGCTACCTCGGCCGCAAGAGCGACCTGAAGCTCGCGCTGCGGGAGGTGCGCGACCGCGAGTCGGGGATGGCGCTGAACGCCGCACGCCTCGCGGTCGAGGAGGCATTGGAGGCCCGGGCGCGGGAGCTCGCCGTGGCAGCCGCCACGGTGGCGGACGACACCGACCCGACGCTCCCGGGCGACGAGATCCCGCGGGGGTCGCTCCACCTGATCACGCAGCTCCGCCGGCGAATCGAGGACATCTTCGTCGGCATGGGCTACCAGGTCTACGACGGCCGCGAGGTGGAGACGGTCTGGCACAACTACGACGCGCTCAACCAGCCGGAGGCGCATCCGTCGCGCGACCCGCAGGACACGTTCTACCTCGACACCGAGACCCTCCTGCGCACGCACACCTCGCCGTCGCAGATCCGCGCGATGCTGGAGCAGGAGCCGCCGATCTATCTCGTCTCGCTGGGGCGGACGTACCGCCGCGACCCGATCGACGCGACGCACACGCCGGTCTTCCACCAGGTCGAGGCGCTCGCGGTCGACCGGGGCATCACCCTCGCCGACCTGCGCGGGACCATGGAGACGTTCGCGCGCGCGGTCTTCGGCGGCCACCGCGACGTCCGCATGCGGACGAGCTTCTTCCCGTTCACCGAGCCGTCGGTCGAGTTCGACGTCACGTGCTACCTCTGCGACGGGAGCGGCTGCGCCGTCTGCAAGCACTCCGGCTGGATCGAGATGGGGGGTGCCGGCGAGGTCGACCCGGCCGTCTTCGAGAGCGTCGGCTACGACTCGGAGGAGTGGACGGGCTTCGCGTTCGGGCTCGGCATCGACCGCATCGCCCTGCTCCGGCACGGGCTGCCCGACCTGCGCCTCTTCTGGCAGAACGACATCCGCTTCCTGGAGCAGTTCTAGATGGCGGCGCAGGAGCCGGCATGAAGGTGCCCGCATGAAGGTGCCCGTCTCGTGGCTGCGCGAGTACGTCGACCTGCCGCTGCCGGTCGAGGAGCTCGCGCGCCGCCTCGTCTTCACCTCGGTCGAGGTCGACCGCGTCGTGCAGCGCGGCGTCGTGGACGTCGACGGCAATCTCGGCCGCTTCCGCGTCGCGCGGGTGCTCGAGGCGGGGAAGCATCCGAACGCCGACCGGCTCCAGCTGTGCCAGGTCGACGTCGGCGAGGGCGAGTCGCGGCAGATCGTGTGCGGGGCGTGGAACTTCGGTGCCGGCGCGACGGTGGCGGTGGCGCTGCCCGGTGCGCTCCTCCCGGGCGCGGCGCAGCCGCTCGGCGAGGCGAAGCTCCGCGGGGAGGTCTCGCGCGGGATGATCCTCAGCGAGCGCGAGCTGGAGCTCGGCGCCGACCACGGCGGGATCATGCTGCTGGAGGACGGGCTCGAGCCGGGGACGCCCCTCGCCGACGTGCTGCCGCTGACCGAGACCGTGCTCGAGCTCGAGACCGGCTTCAACCGCCCCGACCTCACCTCCGTCTACGGGATCGCGCGGGAGGTCGCCGCGGTGACGGGTGCGGAGCTGGCGCCGCAGCCGGGCAGCGTCACGTCGGAGCCGCTGCCGGGCGACACGATGGACGTGCGGGTCGAGGACGTCGGCGGCTGCCCGCGTTACGTCGGCCGTCTCTTCCGCGGCGTGCGGGTGGGGGAGTCGCCGCCCTGGCTGAAGGCGCGGCTGCTCGCCGCCGGCATGCGGCCGATCTCGAACGTCGTCGACGTCACGAACTACGTGATGCTCGCGCTCGGGAACCCGCTGCACGCCTTCGACCACGCGACGCTCGCCGGCGGGCGGGTCGTGGTGCGGCGCGCCCTGCCGGGGGAGGAGCTCGTGACCCTCGACGGCCAGCCCCGCCGGCTCGCGCCGACCGACCTGATGATCGCCGACGCAGAGCGGTCGGTCGCGATCGCGGGAATCATGGGGGGCGAGGAGACGGAGGTGCGCGAGCAGTCGACCGACGTGCTGCTCGAGGCGGCGAACTTCGACGCGCTCACGGTGCTTCGCAGCGCCCGGCGCCTGCACATGCGGACGGAGGGCTCGACGCGCTGGGAGAAGGGGGTCGACCCGCACCTCGCCGGGGCCGCCGCGAACCACGCAACCGAGCTGCTCATCGAGCTGACGGGCGGCAGCTGGACGGCCGGCGTCGACGTCCAGGGTTCGCTCCCGCCACGCCCCCTCGTGCGGCTGCGGCCGGAGCTCGCCGAGCGGCTCGTCGGGATGCCGTTCCCGCGCGCAGAGCAGGAGCGGACGCTGCAGCGGCTCGGGTTCGAGGTGGACGGCGACGACGTCAGGGTGCCGACGTGGCGGGCGCGCGACGTCACGCGCCCCGTCGACCTCGTGGAGGAGGTCGCCCGCTTCCGGATGGAGGACGTGCCTGCGACGATGCCGGAGCGGGTTGCGGTCTCGGCACAGCTGACACGCGAGCAGCGCCTGCGGCGGCAGGTCGAGGACGTGCTCGCCGGCGCGGGCTGCCACGAGGCGTACACCTGGACGCTCGTGCCGGCCACAGAGGGTCGGATCCCTCTCCAGGAGCCGTACACGGTCGAGCTGGCGGCGCTCCGCACCGACCTCGTCCACGGCCTGCTCGAGTCGGCGGAGCGGAACCGCGACGTCGGCGTCGAGCGGATCTCGCTCTTCGAGCTCGCGCGCGTCTTCCTTCCGGTCGCGGGGGAGCGGCTGCCCGACGAGCCGTGGCACGCCGGGGTGATCACGAACGGCGGCTTCACGGCCGCGAAGGGCGTCGTGGAGACGCTCTACCGGACCCTGCACGTCGATCCCGCCTTCGCGGCCGGCGAGGGGCGGGAGGCGCGGACGCCGGAGGGCGCGGTGCGCGAGTTCGACGGCATCTGGGGGTACGCCGAGCTCGACCTCGACGCGCTCTTCGCGCGGGTGCCCGACATCGTCGTCTACGAGGACGTGATCACCTATCCGGCGCTGAAGCAGGACCTCGCGTTCGTGCTCGACGTCGGCGTGCCCTCCGCCGAGGTGTTCGCCGCGGCGCGGGCGGCGGCGGCGCCGGAGCTCCGCAGCCTCCGCTTCCTGAGCGACTTCCGCGAGCCGCCGATCCCGCCCGGGAAGAAGTCGCTCGCGTTCAGCGTCGAGTTCCGCTCGGCCGAACGGACGCTCTCCGACGGCGACGCGGTCG
>DASQNG010000110.1:0-15016 GCA_035645095.1 Gaiellaceae bacterium
CGCCCCCGACGCAGCAAAGCTCCTGCGTATCGCCGACCGCGCCCTCTACGCCGCCAAGGCAGGCGGGCGCAACTGCGTCATCACCTCCGCTCAACTCCTCACCGAGACGCTGCCGGTTCTGACCGAGGCGTTGCCAGGTACAGAGGCCGACACCCGGGTGCCGGAGCTGACGCCAGCCTGGAACGTGCGCCACCTGATCGCATAAGCCGCCGCAACCGGGGGGGCGTCCGCAAGCCGACTGCTCGGGGCCACCGGCCCTGGAACGGTTGTATGCGCCCGTCCGGGTGAGCGACACAACACGGGCCGTCGGGGGCAGCCGGACCGGCATACGGTCGTCGCCTCTAGGGCTGGGCGGCTCGTTTGCGGCTGCTAGCGACAGGGAGCTGACGGCAATTCGACTCTCTGGGGTTTGAGTAGCTATACCCGAGACGGCCGCCCACTTTCAGTGCCCCTTCCGCGCGCAGCGTGCGGAGCCGCAAGAAGTCGCGTGCTTCCTGCGAGCACCCCGTTCGACCACTGCGCCCTCGCGCCCTACCCCGCGACGGCGCGCCCCTCGGCCGCCGCGCTGCTGCATCGCGCTTGAACCGTGACTACGGAGCCGGAATGGCTGACTCTGAGCGATGGCCGCGACGCCGTCACGCCAGCCTGCACATCCTCGGCCTCCGTGACATCGCCGCCGCGCAGTGGCGGCTGTGGCCGGCGGGCCACATGCTGTGGCGTTTCCGTGGCGCGAACTCTGGATGGCGGCGGCCTTTATGTCCCTGCGGGGTTGGGGGAGGCCGCGCAGACGATGAGATGTGCCGGGGAACAACGGACCTCCGACTCTCCCACGCCGGACTCGACACACCACGAACACTGCACCGTTCCTGACCACTTCTGCAGCCGATCCGTTGCACGTCCTTGATAGGCCGGAGCGCGTCGAGGGAAGGGAGCAGCTTGATGTCGTAGGGAGGCCCGACGAGCCGCGCCGCACTGCCGAAGCCCGAGGTGAGCAAGGTCTTGGCCGTCCTGGAGATCAGCCACCGAGGTCGCGGTCTGGGTGAGCGCGCAAGATCGGGAAGGCACCGAGCCAGGCTGTTCGGCGCACTTCGCCCGCCCGTCATTTCCAGTGGTTTTTGGTTGAAGGAACTGCCCTACCGGGCGCCCGACCCCTTGTCGAGGATGTCGAGGAGCGGGCCGATCTCGAGCTCCCGGAACACGGGATGCCGCAGGTGCCCTCGCCGGTTGACGGTGTAACGGTTGCGACGACCGACCTTCGTCTTCGCGAGGTACCCCTCCGTGAGGAGGTCGCCGAGGATGCGCTGCGCGGCCCGTTCCGTGATCCCGACTCGCTCAGCGATGTCGCGCGCGCGGGCTTCCGGGTCGCGCGCCACGCTGAGGAGGACGTGCGCGTGATTCGTGAGGAAGACCCACGTCCCGGCTGGGGCTTGCGCTGCCACGAAAGCTACGTCTCTCCGGTCGCGACTTTCCAAACGCGACTTGAAAATCGCGTTCGTGGTGTCGTATGATTGCTGCACCAGCTGCACAAGCTGCCTGCGCGGCCCCCTAGACGCCCAAGAGCACGCGCCTTCTAGTGGACTCCGCGTCGGCTCGACCACGAGAGGGGACACGGATGAAGGGCCGGAGCACCGATTCAGAGAGCGACTCGATGGCCGCGCTGACCGACTGGGTCCTGAGCCACAAGCGGCTCGTCGTCGGTCTCTGGCTCGTGGTCTGGGTCGCCGCCGTGGTCGCGCTCGGGCCGGCAGGGAGCTCGTTGTCGCAGCAGTTCAGCATCCCCGGTCGCGAGGGCTTCGAGGCCAACGAGGAGCTCGCCGCGATCTACGGCGCCGGCGGGGACGCTGCACCGCTCGTGCCGGTCGTGACCCTGCCGCAGGGGAAGACGGTCGACTCGCCCGGTGTGCGGGAGGATCTCGGCGCGGCGCTCGCGAAGGTGGAGGCGGCGCTGCCGGATTCCATCAGCGCCTCGTTCGCCTCGACGGGGGATCGGGCGTTCGTCTCGGACGACGGCCGCACGACGTTCGCGCTCGTCTACATCCCCGCTCTCGGCGGGGTCGACCCCGGCCAGGAGGAGGCACGCGCGGCGCAGGCCGCGCTCGCCGGCGTGACGGTCGGCGGGTCGACGGTCGAAGTGACGGGCCTCGACGCGCTGCGCGCCTCCGCCGGCGAGGCCGAGGGTGACGGCGCCGGCGTCGTGCTGGGAACGCTCGTCGCGGCGCTGGGCGCGCTCCTCGTCCTCGCCTTCGTCTTCCGCTCGTTCATGGCCTTCGTGCCGCTGTTGATGGCACTCGTGGCCATCCCCACCACGTTCCTCCTGGTCTGGCCGCTCGCGAGCGTCACCGACGTCTCGGTGATCGTGCAGTTCCTCGTGGCGCTGATCGGGCTCGGGATCGCGATCGACTACGCGCTCCTCGTCGTCGTCCGCTGGCGGGAGGAACGCCAGCGGCCGGGCGTCTCGAACGAGGCGGCGGTGCGGAACGCGATGCGACGCGCCGGCACCGCCGTCGTCTTCAGCGGCACGACCGTGGCCATCTCCCTGCTCGCCCTGCTCGTTCTGCCGGTGCCGTTCATGCGCAGCATCGGCATCGCCGGGCTGCTGATCGCGCTGGTCAGCGTCGCCGTCGCCGTCACGCTGCTGCCCGTCGTGCTGGCCACGATCGGCCCGAGGTTCGACTGGCCCCGGAACGGACGGGACGCGCAGGCGAGCAGCGGCTGGTCGACCTGGGCGCGTCTCGTCGTGCGCCATCGCTGGCCGGCGGCGATCGCCTCGACCGCCGTCCTCGTCGCGATGGTGGTCGCGGCCGCGAACATCCAGCTCGGGAACCCGCTTGCCGCGTCCCTCTCGAAGGCGGGGCCGGCACGCTCGGGCCTGGAGAGCCTGGAGCGCTCGGGGATCGGCACCGGCCCGCTCTCGCCCTTCGACGCACTCGTCCGCTCGGGCGACGCCGGCGCCGTCGCGCAGGCGTTGGCGCAGGTCGAGGGCGTCCGGGGCGCGGCAGCCCCTGCCGAGTGGCGTCGCGCCGGAACCGCGGTCGCGGTCGTGATCCCGACCGCGGACGGCAACTCGCCCGCCGGCCGCGAGACCCTCGACCGCCTCCGGGCACGTGCGGGGGCACTCCCGGCCGACGTGGCGATCGGCGGCGAAGCGGCGCAGAGCGCGGACTTCCTCGCTGCCGTCTACGGCAACTTCCCGCTGATGGTCGCGCTCATCTCGATCCTCACCTTCATCCTGCTCGCGCGCGCGTTCCGCTCGCTGCTCCTGCCGCTGAAGGCCGTCGTCCTGAACCTCCTGTCCGTCGCGGCGGCCTGGGGGCTGATCGTGCTCGTCTACCAGAAGGGCTTCGGCTCGGACGCCCTCTGGGGCATCGAGGCGACGCAGGCGATCAACGTCGAGCTGCCGGTCGTCGTCTTCGCCTTCCTCTTCGGCATCTCGATGGACTACCAGGTCTTCATCATCAGCCGGATGCGGGAGGCCTACGACCGCACCGACTCGACCGAGCACGCCGTCGTCGAAGGGATCGGCCGCACCGGGCGCCTCGTCACGAGCGCGGCCCTCATCCTCTTCCTCGCGTTCGTCGCCTTCGCGCTCCAGCCGGGAACCGAAGCGAAGATCTTCGCGACTGCGCTCGGCGGCGGGATCCTGCTCGACGCGACGCTCATCCGCGGTGTCCTCGCTCCCGCCGTCGTCGCCCTCTTCGGCCGTTGGAACTGGTGGCTCCCCGGCTGGGCCGCCCGCATCCTCCGCGTGGAGCCGTCGCCTCTCGAGCCCGAGACACCCTCCATACCGGCTCCGCTCGTCGGGTAGGGGCGGTGCACGGCCCCCCGGTCTCCGCTTACGACGTCGTCGTCGTCGGTGGCGGCGCGGCGGGGTTGAGCGCGGCGCTCGTGCTCGGGCGCGCGCGGCGCCGCGTCGCCGTGGTCGACGCCGGGGCGCCGCGCAATGCTCCGGCGACCCACATGCAGGGGTTCCTGTCCCGCGACGGGATGTCGCCCGTGGAGCTCCTGGCCGTCGGACGGAGCGAGGCGGCTCGCTACGCGGTCGAGTTCGTCGAGGATTGCGTGGTCGCGATCGACGACGGGTTCGACGTGCACCTCGCGGCCGGCGGCGTGGTGCAGGCCCGGCGGATTCTGCTCGCAACGGGTGTCCGCGACGAGCTGCCCGAACTCCCCGGCGTGCGCGAGCGGTGGGCGAAGGATCTTCTCCATTGCCCCTACTGCCACGGATGGGAGGTGCGCGACCGGCCGCTCGGCGTGCTCGGCACCCACCCGGGGTCCGTGCAGCACGCACACCTCGTCCGGCAGTGGTCGGACGATGTCGTCTTCTTCGTCCACACCTACGCGCTCTCGGCCGCCGAGGAGGGCGCCCTCGAGGCTCGCGGAGTGCGCGTCGTCCACGGTGAGGTCGCGCGGCTCGTGCTCGAGAACGACCGCCTGGCCGGTGTGGAGCTCACCGACGGACGGGTGTTCGCGCGGGCGGCCGTCTTCGTCCGGCCGCACAACCTGCCTCACGCGGACGGTCTCGCCGCCGGCCTCGGCTGCGACGTCGACGGCACCGGGTTCGTCGTCGTCGACGCGACCGGCCGCACGAGCGCCTACGGGGTCTGGGCGGCCGGAAACGTCGTCGACCCTCGCGCGCAGGTGATCACCGCAGCCGGCGCCGGGTCCGCGGCGGCGATCGACATCAACGCCGACCTCCTCCTCGAGGACGTCGCGCACGCGAAGTCGCACGCGACCGCCGCCCCTACCGCGCGGTGACGCTGCACCTGCTCCGCCCCGGCTAGCGGCGATCGACGCCGGCGACGAAGCCCAGCATCACGCGCACGGCCTCGCCGGGTGAGAGGCCCTCGTGCCTCAGCGAGCGCCACGTCTCGAACTGGAGCGCGTGCCCGATCGCGGCCCGCCGGAGCGCGCTGCCGGTGCCGGCGAGCGTGTCGCGCACGTCCGCCAGCTGCCGTCCGAACGCCTCCTGCAGCTCGCGGACGTCGTCGTCGAGCTGCATGTCGCGACGGAAGAGCGCGAGGTCGTCCTCGACCTCCTCGTACCAGCGGTAGAGCGCGACGAGCGCCTCCTCGAGGCTGCCCCACGGCGCCGTGTCCGGCAACGGGTGCAGCTGCCTCCAGTGCGCGGAGCAGGCGGCGAAGAGCGCCCGGCGGTCGGGGAAGTGCGCGTACAGCGTGTGGCGTTGCACACCCGCTCGTGCGGCCACGGCGGCGAGCGACGTCCGCGCGGGGCCGAGCGTCGTGTGGAGCGCAACGGCGGCATCCACGATCCGCCGGCGCGTCTGCGCGACGCCGTCGGCGCGACGCTGCAGCTGATAACTCCTCGGCATTTGACTGCACGCCACTGTACTCCTATTGTTCGCTGCACGTAGCTGTGCAACGAAAGGAGCCGGGAGTGATCGGATTCGACACCCAGGAGCACGAGCTGGTCGAGCAGGGCGACCTGTCGGTGGCCTTCCCCCTGCACGAGGCCCGTGGCACCGCGAGCACCGCCGTCGTGCTGTTCGAGCTCGCTCCCGGCAGCGCGCTGCCGTCCCACACCGACAGTGCCGAGGAGACGCTGCTCGTGCTGCGGGGCGAGGGCGAGGCGACGATCGGCGACGAGACCGCGCGGCTCACTGCGGGGCAGGCGGCCGTCGTGCCGGCCTCCGCTCCCCACGGCATCCGCAACGTCGGCGAGGAGCCGCTCCGGGTGCTCGGGTTCTTCTCGAGCGCGACGATCCTCTCCGTGTTCGCAGAGCCGCCGGCGCCGGGCGCCCCCACGCTCTTCGTGAACGGGACGCCCGTCGAGGCACTCGCCGAGGTTTTCGCGCCCGCGTAGGCGGTGCGCCCTCAATCGCCGGCGCGGTCGGCCTCAGCCGCGGGAGGCGTCGCCGGCGCTGTAGGAGTGGGCGCCGGCTCCGGCGAGACGGCCGCCGTCGACGATCAGGTACTCCTCGCGGATCGGCCGGCCGCCGAACCAGCACTCGAGGATCTCGCGCACGCCGGCTGCGTACCGCGCCTGCGCCGAGAGCGAAGAGCCGGAGACGTGCGGCGTCATCCCGTGGTGCGGCATGGAGCGCCACGGGTGGTCGGACGGCGCCGGCTGCGGGAACCAGACATCGCCTGCGTAGCCCGCGAGGTGCCCCGACTCGAGCGCCCGCACGACCGCGTCCCGATCGCAGATCTTGCCCCTGGCCGTGTTGACGAGGTACGCGCCGCGCTTCATCTGGGCGATCAGCGCGTCGTCGAAGAGGTGCTCCGTCTCCGGGTGGAGCGGGGCGTTGATCGTGACGACGTCGCACACGCGTACGAGCGACTCGACGTCGGGATGGAAGGTGACGTCGAGCTCGCGCTCCACCTCCTCCGGCAGCCGGTGGCGGTCCGTGTAGTGCAGCCCCACCTCGAACGGCTTCAGCCGTCGCAGCACGGCCGAGCCGATGCGGCCCGCGGCGACGGTGCCGACCTGCATCCCCTCGAGGTCGTAGGAGCGCGAGACGCAGTCGGCGATGTTCCAGGCGCCGTCCAGCACCCGCTGGTGCGACGGGATGTAGTTGCGGACGAGCGACAGGATCATCATCACGACGTGCTCGGAGACGCTGATGCTGTTCGAGTACGTGACCTCAGCGACCGTGATCCCACGCTCGATCGCCGCCTCGAGGTCGACGTGGTCCGAGCCGATCCCCGCGGTCACCGCCAGCTTCAGCGCCGGTGCGTGTGCGATCCGCTCGGCGGTGAGATACGCGGGCCAGAACGGCTGCGAGATCACGATCTCGGCCTCCGGGAGCTCCCGCTCGAAGACGGAGTCCGGCCCGTCCTTGTCAGAAGTGACGACGAACTCGTGGCCCGCCTCCTCCAGGAACCGGCGCAGCCCGAGCTCGCCCGAGACGCTGCCGAGAAGCTCGCCCGGCGTGAAGTCGATCCGCTCCGGGGTCGGCGTGGTCTGGCCGCCGTGGTAGCTCACGATGCGCGGGACATCGTCCCGGGCGTACGAGGTCGGATACCCGTCGACCGGATCCTCGTAGAGGACGCAGAGAACCTTCGCCACCGTCGCACCTCCTCGTAGGCCGTGTTCTGGTTGACTCTACAACGGCTGTGCGCGCAGGGAATCTCCCGCGCTGCCGTCTTGCGGCCGCCCGCGAACCGGCCGGGTGCGCTCGACGGCGGCCCTCGCCTCGCGTTCGTACGGGTTCTCGCGGTAGCGGGTCGTCAGGTACGTCCACGTGACGTGCAGCGGCCGGTGCTGCAGCTGCCAGACGTGGCAGAGCTCGTGCGTCAGGAGGTCGTCCGAGTCTCGGCCCGCGACCGGCCGCAGGAGGATCGTGCGTCGGAGCGCGTAGCCGCGGTAGCGGCGGAGCCGTGGCAGCCGGAAGAGCCACGGCACGACCAGCACCCGGACGCCGCGCAGGTCGACCGGCCTCCCGTAGAGGTCGAGCCGGTCGAGCCGGGCCTGCGCGCGCTGCAGCGCCGCTCTCGTGATGGCACGACGGGTCACCTTCGGCGACGAGGGTAGGAGAGCGAGACCGTGGACCTGCCGTTCGAGCTGGAGACCGACGTCGAGCGCAGCATCGCGGCCGCCCCCGAATGGCGGCAGGGCGTGGAGTGGGGCGCGCCCCGGCGCGGGCACCCGGAGGGCGCGGTGAAGCACCACGTCGCCGACGTGCTCCTGAACGTCGAGCGCGAGGCGACCTCGCCGGACGAGCGGCGGCGGCTGCGCCTCGCGGCGCTCGTGCACGACTCGCTCAAGTACCTCGCGCCCGAGGGATCGGCGCGCGTCGGCAGTGACGGCCACCACGGCTCCCACGCAGCCCGCTTCCTCGAGCGCTTCGTGAACGACGCCGAGCTCGTCGCGGTGGTGCGCTGGCACGACGAGGCGTTCGCCGCGTGGCTGGCCCTCGTGAAGCGCGGCGACCGCCGCCGGGCCGAGGAGCGGGCGCACGCGCTCGTGGCGCGGCTCGGGCCGGCGCTCCCGCTCTACCGGCGCTTCTACCGCGCCGACAACGCGACCGAGGGCAAGACGCCGCAGTCGGTGGTCTGGTTCGAGTCGCTCGTCGGCCGCGAGGAGGGCGGCTGACCGCCCGCCACCGGCTCCTGCCGAGCCGCGTAGGCTCGAGGGATGCCGCTCGCCGAGCTCGGCCTCTTCCACCAGACGGCCTTCCTCCTGCTCGCGGCCGCACTCGCCGGGCTGCTTGCGCTGCGCCTGCGCCAGCCGCTCGTGACGCTCTTCATCGCGGTCGGGATCCTCGCGGGGCCGAGCGGCGTCGGCATCGTGGAGGCGACGGAGCAGCTCGAGCTCCTGGCGACGATCGGGATCGCGCTCCTCCTCTTCGTCGTCGGGCTGAAGCTCGACGTCCGACTCGTCCGGACGATCGGCGCCGGCGTCGTGGCGGCGGCGCTCGTCCAAATGACGCTGAGCGGCGGGGCGGGCTTCGTCCTCGGCCGCGCGTTCGGACTCGGGAACCTGGAGGCCTTCTACCTCGCGCTCGCGCTCGCGCTGTCCTCGACGGTGATCGTCGTGAAGCTGCTCTCCGACCGCGACGAGATCGACCAGCTCCACGGGCGGCTCGCGGTCGGCATCCTGATCGTGCAGGACCTCGCCGTGATCGTCGCCATGATCGTGCTGACCGCCCTCGACAGCGGCGGCGGCGTAGAGGCGCAGCTCACGCGGGTGCTCGGGGGCGGCGCGCTCTTCCTGGCCGCGGTCGTCGTCGCGACGCGCTTCGTGCTGCCACCGCTCCTGCACCGTCTCGCGCACGCGCAGGAGCTGCTCGTCCTGTTCGCCGTGGCGTGGGCCCTCTCGCTCGCCGCTTGCGCCGACCTGCTGGACCTCTCGAAGGAGGTGGGTGCCTTCCTCGCCGGCGTCTCGCTCGCGTCGAGCACGTACCGAGAGGCGATCGGCGGCCGGCTCGTGAGCGTGCGCGACTTCCTGCTCCTCTTCTTCTTCCTGAACCTCGGCGCGGCGCTCGACATCCGCTCCCTCGACCTCCGGCTCGGGGCACTCGCCGCCGCGTGCGCCGTCGTCGTCGTGCTGTTGAAGCCGATCGTGACGACGCTCCCGCTCGTCCTCGCCGGCTACGGGACGCGCCCGTCGGTGCGAACGGGCGTCGTGCTCGCGCAGGTGAGCGAGTTCTCCCTGATCTTGGTCGCACTCGGCCTCACGCTCGGGCACGTCGGGCCGGACTTGGCCACGGTCGTCGCCGTCATCGCGGTCGTCACGATCACTACGACGAGCTACGTCACCGGAGCGGCCGACACCGTCGCGCAACGCGTCGCGCGGCCGCTCGGGCTGCTCGCGCGCGCCCACGCACTCGGAGAGGGCGCCCCGGACCGGCGCCGGGCTCCCGAGGTCGTCGTCGTCGGGCTCGGCCGCTACGGCGGCGGCATCATGGAGCACGCACGCGCGGCTGGGCACGAGGTGCTCGGGGTCGACCTGGACCCGCGTCGGCTCGAGCTGTTGCGGGGCCGAGGCGTCGCCGTCCTGTACGGCGACGCCGAGGACCCCGACCTGCCGCGGCGCCTCCCGCTCGCCGATGCCCGCTGGGTGATCTCGACCCTGCGCCGGCCCGAGGCCGATCTCGCGCTCGTGCGCGCGCTGCGCCACTACGGCTTCCGCGGCGGCATCGCCGTCGCGGCACACAGCCGCGACGACATGGAGCTCCTCGCGGACGCCGGCGCCGACGAGATCCTGACGCCGTTCGTCGACGCTGCCGCCGCCGCCGCCGCGAGCGTGTTCGGACCGTCGTGCACCCCGTCAACGGGGGTCCTCGACGAGGAGAGAGCGCAGCAGCTCCGGTGACGGCCTGACGGCGGGGATCGTCTGGCGTCCGGGCACCGTCGCCTTCAGCAGCCGGTGGAGGCCGTCGAGGGCGGTCCAGCGGCCGCGGTGCTCGACCAGGTGGATCCGGCCGCGAGAGGTCGCAGGCGAGCATCCGCCGCCACTGCGTCGGGTGCTCTCCCGGCGACGCCTGCACCTCGCGCGGACGGACGGCGAACATCCGCCCGCCCTCGTCGCGCCGGTCGAGCGGCCACGGGACGAGCGGCACGTACTCCTCGACCCACGCCGGGATCGTGCTCCGACACTCGCGCCACCCTCCGGGTCGTTCACGGGCGGAGTGTCCGTGCGCCGGGACGAGTACGCAGCGGGCGCAACGGGCATGTGGCCCGTATGCGGGTGGACATCCACTACTGCCCGGTCTGAAACGGGTACGACCGACGGGCCGCGAGTCTCGCGGCCGAGCTGCAACGGCACGGGCACGACTCGACGGCCGTCGAGGGCGAGAAGAGCCAGTTCGACGTCCTCGCCGACGGCGCGCTCCTGTTCTCGAAGCAGCGGGAAGGGCGGTTCCCGGCGGTCTCGGACGTGCTCGAGCGGCTCGGCTAGCGGCCGCTGAAACGCGGCGGGCGCTTCTCGAGGAACGCCTGCACGCCCTCGGCGAAGTCCGCCGTCTCCGTCGCCGCCTGCTGGAGCTCGGCCTCGAGCTCGAGCTGCTCCTCGAGCGTCGCGGTGAACGCGTGCTCGAAGAGTAGCTTCGTCATCCCGATCCCGCGTGTGGGCGCGGCCGCGAGTGTCGCGGCCAGCTCGCCGGCCCGTGCGGCCAGCGCGTCCGCCTCGACGACCTCCGAGACGAGGCCCCACGCGTGCGCCTCGGCCGCGGTCAGCCGGCGGTTCGACGTCATCCACTCGAACGCGCGCGCGAAGCCGAGCAGCCGGTGCACGAACCAGGAGCCGCCGGAGTCGGGCACGAGGCCGATCCCGATGAACCCTGGTACGAACGTGGCGGCGTCCGACGCGACGCGGAGGTCACAGGCGCAGGCGAGCGAGAGGCCGGCGCCGGCGCACGGGCCGTTGACGGCGGCGAGCACGGGCTTCTCGAGCGCGCGGATCGCCCGGATGTTCGGGTGGTAGGTCGCCTCCAGCCGTTCGCGGATCGACTCCGGCATCTCGCCGAACTCCTTCAGGTCCTGGCCGGCGCAGAAGCCGCGGCCCGCGCCGGTGACGACGACCGCGCGAACGCCGGGGTCGGCCGCCTCCGCGAGCGCCTCCGCCAGCGCCGCGTGTAGCGCGAGGTTGAAGGCGTTGAAGACGTCGGGCCGGTTGAGCGTGATCGTCAGGACGGCGTCGTCCCGCTGCGTCAGCACCTCGTCGGCCACCGCGTGAGCCTACCGCCCTGCCGACGGCGCGGCGGTGGCGCCGTCACGCGCGACGGGGCCGCCGCAGACGGCGCGCGCCGCGCGCCGGCTTGAGAGGAGCCCGTCAAGCCTCACTCAGACTCCCGCTGCGGTCCGGGGCGAGCCACTAGCCCTTCCGCTCCAGGAACCGCCGCACCGCGCCCTGCGTCTCCTCGCCGAGCATCGAGAGCGACAGCCAGTCGCGCGCGTGCCCGACGGTCTCGTTCCACGAGAGGTCGCGCCACCAGTTGAGGTTCTGCTTCGCGTAGCGCGTCGCCTCGGGCAGCTTCGCCGCGAGCTTCGCGACCACCTCGTCGACCTTCGCGTCGAGCTGCGCCGCCGGCACCGCCCAGTTGACGAGCCCCCACTCCGCAGCCTGCGCGGCCGGGATCTCGTCGCAGAGCATGATGATCTCGCGGGCGCGCCGGTCGCCGACCATGATCGGCAGCCACTGCGTCGCGCCGCCGGCGGGGACGGAGCCGTGCTGGAGGCCAACGTGGCGGATGAACGCGTCGTCGACAATCACCGCGAGGTCGCACGCCATCTGCAATTCGTTGCCGCCGCCGACCGCGATGCCCTGGACGCGAGCCAGAGTCGGTTTCCCGATCTCGCGCAGCCGGTCGTGCATGTCCTTGAACGCGCCGAACCACTTCCAGTACTCCTTCGAGTTCCCGAGCAGGTCCTCCCCCCACGCGCGCAGGTCGGCGCCAACGCAGAAGGCGCGGCCTGCGCCGGTGACGACCACGACGCGGATCTCGTCGTCCCACGAGGCGTCCTCGAACGCCCGCGCAAGCTCGCGCAGCATCCGGAAGTCGAAGGCGTTCAGCACCTCCGGCCGATTCAGGGTCACCGTCGCCCTGGGCGGCTCCTTCTCATAGACGATCCGTTCGAAGCCGAGCTCGGCGGGGGGCAGCGGGCGCGGCGCGTCGGGCTCAGCCAACGTCGGCGAAGAGGACGTGGAACGGGACGCCCAGGTCGACTACGTCCTTCCCGGTGGCGGCGAACTCCGGCGTCCGCGCCGCCTCCTTGAAGGCGTCGCGGGATTCGAACTCCCACTCCGCGTAGTACGCGTAACGCGGCTCCCCGGCGGGGGAGCCGAAGACGCCGCCGTGCCGGAACGTCCCGCCGGGGACGCGGCGGCAGAGGTCGGCGTGCTCCTCGTACCGGTCGGGGTCGGGAGCGGACTCGTACAGGACGAACACGCGGACCATCTCTCGCTCCTCTCGCTCGGGAACCGGGCCGAGCGTATAGCTTCGTGCCGTGTCGGGCGCCACGGGAGCCTTCGCCGCGCTCGCGCTCGTCGCGGGTATCGGGGGATCGATCCAGGTCGCCGTGATGGGCCGCTTCGGCGAGCGGATCGGCGCGTTCGAGGCGCTGCTCGCGAACCTCGCCTTCTCGACGCTGCTCGCGTCGGTCGTGCTGCTCGGCGTCCGCCAGGGCACGGGCGGGCTCGGCGGCGCCTTCCGTGCGCCGTGGTGGTACTGGGTCGGCGGCGGCGGCATGGGCATTCTCGTCGTCCTGACGATCACGCTCTGCGCACCGCGGCTCGGAGCGACCGCGACGATCGGCATCCTGATCGCAGGCCAGCTGACCATGGGGGTCGCGATCGACCGCTTCGGCCTGTTCGGGGTCGAGCGCGTGGAGTTGACGTGGATCCGCGCCGCCGGTGTGGTGCTGCTCGCCGTGGGCGCGGCGCTCGCGCTCTACCGGCGCTAGAGCCCAGCGAGCTCGTCCGGCCGCACGGGCACGCGCGCGAGCTCCCGGCCGGTCGCAGCGCGGAGCGCAGACGCGACGGCGGCGGTCGACACCACCGTCGGCGGCTCGCCCACGCCCTTGACGCCGTACGGCGCGTCCGACTCGGCCTCCTCGACGAGCTCCGTCACGACCGGCGGCATGTCGAGCGCGGTCGGGATCAGGTAGTCGGTGAAGCTCGCGTTCGTGATCAGCCCGTCGCGCGTTTGGATCTCCTCCATCAGCGCAAGGCCGAGGCCCTGTGCCGTCCCGCCCTCGATCTGCCCCTCGACGGCGAGCGGGTTGACGGCCTTCCCCACGTCCTGCGCCGTGCCGACCCAGACGACGCGGGTGAGGCCGAGCTCGACGTCGACCTCCGCGAGGACCTTCATCGCCGAAACGGCGAAGGAGACGTGGGCGCGGTCGCCCGTCAGTTGCCCGTCCTCGGCCCGCAGCGGCGTCGTGCGCGGGTGGCGGTAGATCCGCTCGACGTCGACTTCCACGCCCTCGTTGCCTTCCTGCCGCGCCAGCCGCTCGCGCTCCTCGAGCGCCGCGCGGCACGCCGTCTGCACGGCGCCCGACGCCATCCACGTCATGCGCGAGGCGGAGGCGGAGCCGGAGGAGCCCACGTGTGCGGTGCCCGCGGGAGCAAGCCGGACCTCGTCGGTGCCGAGCTCGGTTCGCGCGACCTGCAGGATCACGTCCGACACGCCCTGCCCGACCTCGGCGGCCGCACAGTGGATCTCGGACGAGCCGTCGTCGTGCAGGACGACGCGCGCCGCGGTGTAGTCGTCGAACCCCTCCGAGTAGCAGATGTTTTTGTAGCCGACGGCGAAGCCGACGCCGCGCTGCACGCCCTCGCCGCGGGTGGTGTTGCCGGCGCCGCCGGGGAGCCGGATCGCGTCGCGCGGCAACGGCTCCGCCGGCGGCGGCTCGAGCGCGGCGGCACGGCGGATCACCTCGGCCGTCGGCAGCGAGCCCTCGATCCGCTGCCCCGTCGGCAGCACGTCGCCGGGAGCGATCGCGTTCCGCAGCCGCAGCTCGACCGGATCGAGGTCGAGCGTCGCCGCGAGCTTGTCCATCTGCGCCTCGGCGGCGAAACAGGTCTGGACGGCGCCGAAGCCGCGCATCGCGCCGCACGGCGGGTTGTTCGTGTAGACGCAGGTCGACTCGAGCAGCGCGTTCGCGACCGCGTAGGGGCCGACGGCGAAGCAGGCTGCATTCGAGGTGACCGCCGTCGAGCTCGAGGCGTAGGCCCCACCGTCGAGCAGGATTCGCATCCGCACGTTGACGAGCTTCCCGTCCCGGTTCGCGCGGTGCTCGGCCCAGATCCGCGCCGGGTGGCGGTGGATGTGGCCGACGAACGACTCCTCGCGGTTGTAGACGATCTTCACGGGGCGGTTCGTATGCAGTGCGAGCAACGCGCCGTGCACCTGCATCGAGAGGTCCTCGCGGCCGCCGAACGCGCCGCCGACGCCGCCAAGGTGGACGCGCACCATCTCGGGCGGCAGCCCGAGGCACGGCGCGACCTGGTCGCGGTCGACGTGCACCCACTGCGTCGCGACGTAGATGTCGACGCCGCCCTCGCCGTCGGGCACGGCGAGGCCCGATTCGGGCCCCAGGAACGCCTGATCCTGGATCCCGATCTCGTACACGCCGCTCACGGACACGTCGCCCTGGACGTGCGGGTCGCCGTGCCGGATCACCATGTGACGGACGACGTTCGGCCGCGGGTCGTCGAGGTAGCCGTGCGACATCGTCGGCCGGTCGGGGTGCAGCGGCTCCTGCTCGGTCGCGCGCTCCATCTCCGTCACCGGCTCGAGCGGCTCGTACTCGACGCGGACGGCCGCCGCGGCGCGGCGCGCCTGCTCCGGCTCCTCCGCCGCGACGAGCGCGACCGCCTCGCCGAAGTAGCGGACGCGGTCGACTGCGAGCACGGGTTGGTCGGGGAACTCCAGGCCGTACGTCTTCTGCCCCGGCACGTCGTCGTGCGTCAGCACGGCGTGCACGCCAGGCAGCCGGACTGCTTCTGACACGTCGATCGAGACGATGCGGGCGTGCGGGTGCGGGCTGCGCACGGTCTTGCCCCAGAGCATCCCCGCCGCGTGGAGGTCGCTCGCGTAGGCGAACTCGCCGGT
>DASQNG010000111.1:0-5278 GCA_035645095.1 Gaiellaceae bacterium
TCCGCCCTCGTCCTGCGCAGCCTCGTCTTCGGCGACGACATCTTCTGGGGGCTCCTGTGGGACGCCGGGCCTGCCGAGTGGCTGCCGTTCCTCGTGCCGGTGACAGTGCTCGTCTTCTGGCAGGCGGGGTTGTACGCCGCACGGGAGCGCCGCGCCGGCGCCGGGCGCGTCGCCTCGTCGCTCGTCCTCGTCGCGGCGATCACGCTGGCGTTCGGCTGGGGGACGGGCTACGACTTCACGACGTCCGGGCTCATCCCCACGGCCTGCATCACGTCCGCGCTCGTGATCGGTGGGCTGCGCACCGCCTACGACTCCTTCACGCTCGAGCTCCAGCGGCTCTTGCGCGTGCAGCGGCGCGTCCTGCTCGTCGGTGACGGGGAAGGGCTGGCGGCGCTCCAGCGCGTCGTCCGCGCCGCGCGCAGTGCGCTCGCCTACGAGTACGTCGGCGCGTTCTCGCCGGGGCGCGACGGCTCGATCCGGGAGCCCCTGCAGCGGCTCTCGCCGGACGAGGTGATCCTGAACGAGGGGGACTTCGACGAGGCGACCGTCTTCGGGATCGTCGAGGCGGCGCACGCGGAGGGCGTACGTGTCCGGATCGCGCCGAAGACGACGGAGCTCCTGCTGCAGCGGGGTGAGTACGTGCCGGGGCAGGGGGCGCCGCTCTTCGAGCTGCGGCCGCCGGTGTTCGCCGGTGCCGACTGGGCCGTTAAGCGCGTGTTCGACCTCGTCGTGAGCAGCGTCGTCGTCCTCGTCGGGCTGCCCTTGTGGCTCCTGATCGCAGCCGCGATCAAGCTCGACTCGCGAGGCCCCGTGCTCTACCGCGACCGTCGGGTCGGGATCGGCGAGCGCGAGTTCCCGATGCTCAAGTTCCGCACCATGGTGCAGGGCGCAGCAGACCTGCAGACGGAGCTGGAGACGCGCAACGAGGCCGGCGGGGCGCTCTTCAAGATCCGCGACGACCCGCGGGTGACGCGAGTCGGGCGCCTGCTCCGCCGCCTCTCGATCGACGAGCTGCCGCAGGTGCTGAACGTGCTCCGCGGCGAGATGAGCCTCGTCGGGCCGCGGCCGCTCCCGCTCCGCGACTACCGGCAGCTCCAGCAGTGGCACCGGCGCCGCTACAACGTCCTGCCCGGGATCACCGGCCTCTGGCAGATCTCGGGCCGCTCGAACCTCACCTTCGACGACCTCGTGCGGCTCGACTTCTACTACATCGAGAACTGGTCGATCTGGCTCGACATCTCGATCCTCGTGAAGACCCTCCCGGCCGTCGTCGCCGCCCGCGGCGCGTACTAGCTGCGAGGAGCACCGGGGGACTCAGAGGCGGTCGCTCGTCGTCTGCGTCCTCCGCATCCCGCGGACGTAGACGAACAGTGCGAGGTAACCGAGCGGGATGTACGGCAGCGCGTTCAGGGCGTGCATGATCAGTGCGAACGACAGAGCGTCCGCGCGCTCTACGCCGTGCGCGGCGAGTGCGACCACGGTCGCTGCCTCGAAGGCCCCGAGCGCAGCTGGAGAGGAAGGGATCACGAGCACGAGATTCGTCGCGACGACGACCAGCGCTGCGGCGCCGGCACCAGCGCCGATGTCGGCCCCCAGCAGGAGCAGCCACGTCGACGCACAGAGCGCAGCCCAGGAAACTGCAGTGACCGCCACGGCGATGGCAGCGGCTCTGGGTCGGCGGACACCTTCGAGGCCGGCTATGGACCCGGCCGTCATCCGCGCCACGCGCTCCGCGTTGAGGCGCGGGATCCACCTGAGGGGCCGAAGCAGGCGAACGAGCCCGCGCCCTGAACGATGCGCAAGAGCGGCCGCTGAAGCGAGAACGGCCGCGGCTGCGAGACCGACGGCGAGGGCGGCGGAGAGCCAGGGGACGGGCGGCAGGAACGGGATCGCAAGTGCCAGCAGCAGGACGAGGACGACGATGTCGTACGCTCGCTCCACGATGACCGTAGCCAGCACCTCGGCTCGAGAGAGACCCGCGCGTCGACCGAGGACGTGCACTCGGGCAACCTCACCCGCGCGGGCAGGGAGGATCGTGTTGTAGAGGTATCCGACGAGGAGGGCGGTGGAGACGTCGGAATATCGCGGTCGGCGCCGCTGTTCGAAAAGCAGCTGCCACCGCCATGCGCGAAGGGCAACTCCGATGGCGAGCGTCCCCGCGGCAGGGAGTGCGTAGACGTACCGGTAGCGACGTAGCGCGGCCCAGAGCTGTTCCAACTCGAGCCCGCGAACACTGAAGTACGCGAACAGCAGGGAGATCAGTATCCCCGTTATGGCCAGGACGCGAGCCCCGGTGGTGCGGCCGCGACGGAGGGCGATCAGCCGCGTACGCGGATCCGAACGAGGACCCACACTGCCTTCACGCCGTCGCGCCACGTGATCTTCTTGCCCTCGGCATATGAGCGGCCGTAGTACGCGATCGGGAGCTGGTACACCCGCAGCTTCCGCAGACACACCTTCGCGGTGATCTCCGGCTCGACCGAAAAGTCGTCTTGACGCAAGTCGAGACTCCGCAGCACCTCCACGCGGAAAGCCTTGTAGCCCGTTTCCATGTCGGTCAACGTCGTGTTGTACAGGAGCCCTGTGAGCAACGAGAGGAAGCGGTTCCCGACGAGGTGCCAGAACAGGTACGCGCGCTGGGGCTTGCCGCCCGAGAGCCGCGACCCGTAGACGACGTCTGCCGAGCCGCGCACGATGGGCTCGACGAGTGCAGGTACGTCGGCGGGGTCGTACTCCATGTCCGCGTCCTGGATCACGACGATGTCGCCGCTCACGTGCGGGATCCCGGCACGAATCGCTGCACCTTTTCCGCGATTCGCCTGACGAACGACCATGGTGCCCGGGTTACTCGACTGCCAGGCCTCGAGTCGTGCTGCGGTGTCGTCCGTCGAGCCGTCGTCGACGACGATGATCTCGTGGTCGAGGTCCAGCTCGCTGATTCGCCTGAGTACCTCGAGGATCGTTCGGCTCTCGTTGTACGCCGGGACGAGGAACGACACGCGCATGCGGAGAGACACTACAGCCGCTACGAGAGAAAGCGGACCCCTCTCTAGACTGCCGCACGTGAAGGCGCCCAAGATCCTCGCAGTGGCGTCGGCGGTCGACCTCGACTTCCGCTACGGCTGCACGCCGGCGTGGTGGCAGCTCTGGAAGGGGCTCTACGAGGTCGGCGTCGACCTGATCGTCACGCCGTACCGGGGGCGCCCGATCGAGTCGCCGTGGTGGCGGACGGCCCCGAACCCGACGTACGTCGAGGGGGAGAGCTTCGCGCGCGTCCGCGACGGGCTCGCCCGGGTGAAGGGCGACCGATATCTCCGCCGTGGCGAGGACTCGCCGGACGAGACGGCGTTCGACAAGGTCACGCGCGAGACGATCTGGCGCTGGGTGACGCCGCGCTGGGAGCGGCACCTGACGCGGGTGCTCGAGCGGGAGGGCGACGTCGACGCGGTTCTCGTCTTCACCGTGCCGATGGCGCACCTCCGCGGCATCCCGACCCACCTGCGCGAGCGGTTCGGCGTCCCGGTCGTCTTCTACGACGGCGACGTGCCGATGAGCCTGCCGGAGTTCGGCGGGATGGACACCGGCTTCAACTACTACCACGGTGCGGACCCGTCCGAGTACGACCTCGTGCTCTCGAACTCGGAGGGCGGGCTCGACCGGCTGCGCGAGCTCGGCGCGCGCCGCGCGGAGGCCGTGTTCTGGGCCGCCGACACCGAGTTCTTCGCCCCTCACGAGGTGGAGAAGGCGTACGACGTCTTCTTCTACGGGTACGGCGACAAGTTCCGCCGCGACTGGATGCAGGCGATGGTAGGCGAGCCGAGCCGGCGCGCGCCCGAGCTCGACTTCGGGCTCGGCGGCCGCGACTACAGGGGGGACACCGGGCACGCCCGCATCGTCGGCGACGTGCCGTTCAACGCGTTCGCGCGCGCGATCTCACAGGCGCGGATCAACCTCAACATCACGCGGCGCTCCCACGCGTCGGTGTACGCGTCCTCCTCCTGCCGCCCCTTCGAGCTCGCCGCTTCCGGCGCCGCGATCGTCTCGAACCCGTACCAAGGCATCGAGCGCTGGTTCGAGCCGGGCCGGGAGCTGCTCGTCGTGCACGACGCGGACGAGGCGCTCGCGGCGTACCGCCAGCTGCTCGACGACCCCGCGCAGGCGGAGGCGATGGCGGCGCGGGCGCGCGAGCGGGTGCTCGACGAGCACACCTATGCGCACCGCGCGCGCCGGGTGCTCGACCTCGTCGGCCTCGGCCGCGCCGCAGCCCGTGTCTGACGTCCGCAGGGTCGCGATCGTCCCCGCCTACGGCGAGGAGGCGGCGATCGGCGGCGTCGTGCGCGAGATCCGCGGGTTCGATCCCGGCATGGACGTCGTCGTCGTCGACGACGGCTCGCCCGATGCGACGGCCGCCGAGGCGGCAGCCGCCGGCGCGGCCGTCGTCCGCCTCCCGTTCAACCTCGGCATCGGCGGCGCCGTCCAGACCGGGTTCAAGTACGCGCTCGAGCACGACTACGAGCTCGCGGTGCGGCTGGACGGGGACGGGCAGCACGACCCGTCGGAGCTGCCGAAGCTGATCGCGCCGGTGCTCGCCGACGAGGCCGACATCGTCGTCGGTTCGCGCTTCGCGGAGGAGGGGGAGGCCTACAAGCCTCCCCTCGCGCGCCGGCTCGGGATCGGCCTCTTCGCGCGCGTCGTCTCGCTGCTCGTGCGGCAGCGCGTGACCGACACGACGTCGGGCTTCCAGGCGTTGAACCGCCGCGGGATCGCGCTGTTCGCGGCCGACTATCCCCACGACTACCCCGAGGTGGAGGCGACGGTGATGGTCGTCCGGCACCGGCTGCGCCTGCTCGAGGTGCCCGTGCGGATGCGCGAGCGGGAGCACGGCAGCTCCTCGATCACCACGCTGCGCTCCGCGTACTACGTCGTGAAGGTGCTGCTGGCGCTCTTCGTCGGCCTGTTCCGCAGGCGCGTCGTCCCCGTGGAGGACCTGTGAGATGACGCCGCTCCGCGTCACGATCGCTGCGCTGGTGGCGTCCGTCCTGCTCCTGCTCGTCGTCTTCGAGCTGATCCGGAGCCGGCGCCTGCGCGAGCGCTACGCGCTGCTGTGGCTCGTCACCGGCGTCGTGCTGCTCGTGCTCTCCGCCTGGCGCGGCGCGCTGGACACGATCGCGGGCTGGGTCGGCGTGACGACGTACCCGCCGGCGGTGCTCTTCGCCGTCGCGACCGTCTTCATCCTGCTCGTGCTGCTGCACTACTCGACGGTGCTCTCGCGGCTGTC
>DASQNG010000112.1:0-5323 GCA_035645095.1 Gaiellaceae bacterium
GCTCGCGCTGCTCGTCGGCTTCGCCCTCGACCAGCAGGTCACGGTGCAGAAGGCGTTCTCCGGACCGCTCGAGCTCCGGCGCCGGCTCGGATCGCTCGACGCGGCGGAGATCGCCGCGCTGGAACCCGATCGGCTCGAGGAGGTCTTCCGCGAGCGGCCGGCGATCCACCGCTTCCCCGGCTCGATGGCGCGCCGCGTGCAGGAGTTATGCGCGGCGGTCGCCGATGAGTACGGCGGGCGCGCGGAGCGGGTCTGGACCGAGGCGGTGGACGGGCGGGACCTCGAGCGCCGGCTCCTCGCGCTCCCCGGGATCGGCGAGATGAAGGCGGCGTCGCTCGTGGCCGTGCTCGGCAAGCGGCTCGGCGTCCGGCCGCCGGGGTGGGAGGACGTCGCGCCGCGCCACCCGACGCTCGGCGACGTGGACTCGCCGGAGGCGCTCGAGGCCTACCAGGCGCAGAAGCGCGCGCACAAGGCCGCGCTCCGCGCGGCGCGGCCCGGGTAGCGGACGCGAGGCGCGGGCCGCGCCGGGGAAGGCGCGGGCCGCGCCGGGGAAGGCGCGGCCCGCTCTCGCTCGGCTGCTACGGCCGGCCCGTGAGGGCGGGCCCGCCCGTGCCTGCGCCGGCTGGCCGGGAACGCGGCGCCGGCCGGACGCGGACACGTGCGCTGCACGACGCGAGCGACGGCCCGGCGGCCGTCACGCGGATCGAGCCCGCGCGCTTCGGCCGGACGCGCAGTGTCGCGCGCGCCGAAGGATCCGCCGTCACGGTTCTGGCGACGCCGACTCCACGCAGGCTGAACCGAAGGGGCTGCTCCGCCCTCTCGGCCCCGCGCGGGCCGCGCGCGTTCGCGCGGAGGTTCAGAACACCCGCCCGTCCGGCGACGAGACGCCCGCGCGCGACGACCGAGCAGTTCTGCAGGAGCGTGAACATGCTCGTATCGGGCGTCGCCTCCTCGTTCCCGCCCACGGACGTCGCGCGCGAGCGCACGACGTAGCGGCCGGACGCGGGGAAGTTGCCGGTCGCGAAGGCGTAGAACCAGCTCTCGGTGCCCGACGCGGGCGCGTAGACCGGCGTCGCGGACGAGAAACCGGCCCCGTCCCACCAGAGCCCCGTGGCGAGGCGTTGCACGGCGACCTCGACCCTCTCGATCGCGGGCCCCGGCGCGCCGGATGCGCTTCCGCAGAAGCCGGTGTCGCCGTTGCAGCGGCCCTCGTAGCGGACGCGCGGCACCTTCGAGCCGTCGGCGGGGAAGCCGATCTCCGAGTCCGCCTCGTCCGTCAGCGTCGACCAGAGCGCCATCTGACCGAGAAGCGGCCATTCGCGCTCGGCGTCGTGGCGCGAGATGGGGTCGGTGGAGATGCCGGCGTACCGGCTTCCGGCCGTGGTCGTCCCGTGCACGATCACGGGCGATCCGGGGACCGCGGCGCTCCGGTTCCGCCAGAGGCCCGCGACCCACATGTTCTCTGTCGTGTCGCGGTACCGGCCGTCCACGACCGCGCCCGTCGGCAGCGCGTCGAAGTAGGTCACGCTGGACGGGAGGAAGAGCGTGTCGCGGACGGGATACCCACCCGTCAGCGGGCTGTTCGTGCCGCCGGTGTTCTCCCAGAGCGCGATGCCGCCGAACCCGCCCTGCGACGCGTGCGTGAACGTGCCGTTCACCAGCGCCCCACCGGTCAGGAACGTGAAGTTCGTCCCCGACTGGCTCGTGCCGATGTAGCCGCCGCCGCGGGCGAAGAACGCGGCCAGCCGGTCACGCGCCGTCTGGCTCGTCGTCGCCGGGTACGCGATGCCGGTGTTGTAGATGACGTCGAAGTTGCGAAGCGGATCAGTCGCCGCGTTCTGCAGCGAGCCGCTGCCGGTGACCGTCGAGACGAACCCGACGGAGTCGGAGCCGAAGATCGTCTCCAGCACCTCGTGAATCGGCCGCGACACGGTCGAGGTCTCCGGCGACGCGCTGTTGACGAGCACCGCGATCCGTGGCGCCTTCTCGACCTGAGACGTCGCCGGTTTCGCGACGCCGACGTTCCGTTCGAACCAGATACCGGCGGACTGCCCCGCCGCCTGGAGCGCCGCGACGGTGGCCGCGTCGTTCGGGAAGATCAGCGTCCCCGCCGGCATCGGCCCGCCCGTCGTGCTCGTGAAGGGCGCCTCGGCGAGCTCGCCGTAGATGCCGCTCTTCAGGAGGTTCAGGATCGCGCGGAGCTCGATCGCGCCGCGGATCGTGACCGAGTACCACTCGGCCGGGGCTCCTGCGCCGCCGCGAACGCCTCCGGCGAGCGAGGTCGGCGCGGTGACCTCCGTCGTGGCGGGGGCAAACGCGGCGCCGCGCGGCACCTCGACCGTGTCGGCGCCCCAGAGGAGGCCGTGGCTCCAGGCACCCGGGGGCGCGTAGAGCTGCGTGATCCGGTCGGAGATGTCCTGCCCCGCGCTGAGCGCCGTCAGCGCGAGCCCGCGGAACGCCTGGTTCATGAAGACGACGTACGAGCCGGCGGGGTACGTCACGCCGTTCCACGTGAACGCGGCCGTGGAGCGGTGCACCTTGATCCCGTTGTCGAGAAGCCACTGCACGAGCCTGTTCGCCTCGGCGTCGGAGCGCTGGCCGCCGCCCTCCCACGGGATGATGTACGCGCGCGGGTACTCGACCATCCAGTTGTGGTTGGCCTCGTCGAACCCGCGGCTCGCGATCTCCGGGTCGTCGCAGCAGTTCGGGCGGGGCGCGTCGGTCACGCCGCGCCGGTAGATCTCGAGCTTGTCGTTCATCATCGCCTGCTTGTTCGAGATCCAGTAGTCCATCGACGAGTAGAAGGTCACGTACTGCACCTTCTTCGAGCCGAGACGGCCCTGGCCGCCGCAGCCGGCCGTCGGCGAGCTCGAGCTGCACATCTCGACGGTGGAGCCGTCGATCCCGAGCAGGGAGATGTACGTCTGCGTGTAGAAGGGGCCCCAGTCGTCCCAGCCTTCCGCGGTGGCCGGGCCGGGCATGGTGACGCCGTCGTCACACGGCCCGCCGGGGGTGTTGGGCTCGTCGCCCTCGGGGCACCAGTCGTTCACCGGCCGCGTGATCCTGAAACCGGTCGAGCCCGGGTTTCCGGGGATGGCGTTCACGCGCGCCTCGTTGTCGTCGATCCGGCGCTGGTTCCACTTGAGGAAGATGTCGTACTCGAGGCCGGGGTTGTGCGGCTTCGTGAGCGCGTCGATCAGCGTCGGGTTCACGTAGCCGTGCAGCGCGAGGCCGTTCGTGGCGAGCCACTGCTGCTGGAGCTTCACGTTCGCCTTGATCTCGGGCTGCGACTGGACGAGGAGGTCGCGGTTCATATCGAACCGGTTCTCGTTCTGCCGCGTCCCCACGACGCGCCCATCGGGGTTCTGCGACGGGATCACGATCAGGACCGTGTTGTCCAGGAGCTTGTCGATGAGCGCGTTCGTCCCGCGGGGCGTCGTGACGAGGTCGCGGATCGCCTGCATCATCGCGTCCGCTCCCTCGCGCTCGCCGCCGTGGATGTTCGCCTCGACGAAGATCGGCATCTTCACGTCGGTGCCCCACGTCGCGAGGAGCGCCTGCGCGGCCGCCGGGTTCTCCTTCTCGATCGCGCGCAGCTGCTGCCAGCGCTGGTAGTCGCGCTGCTGCTCCGGCGTCTCGAGCGCGTTCACGACCACGGCCCAGAGGTCGCGGCCGAGCACGGTCTTGCCGATGGAGGAGTACGTCATCCGCTGCGGGACGCCCGCCGCGGTCGCCTCCTGCTGGAACTTCTCGAGCGAGCACCCGATCGCTCCGTAGGGGATGAGCGCGAGCGGCGGGCCCTGGAGCCCCGCGATGCCCGGCTCGCCGGCCGGCGACGCGCACCACGGCTCGCCGTACGTCGGACCGAGGCCCTGCGAGATGGGACTTCCGTCCCACGGCGCCTGCGCTGCCGCCGTTCCAGCGGTGGCGAGCGTGAGCGCCGCGAACGCCAGCAAGGTGATGAGGAGTCGCGTCGACGCGCGCCCTCTGGATAGCTGCTGCTGCATGTCCCCTCCCCTGGGTCGTGCGGCCAGGCGCGACCTGTCGTCGCCTGTCTCGGAGCGCCAGCCGGGAGCACGGCTCCGGGCGTGTGCCGCGCGATCGTATGCCTGCGCGGGACGAAAAACAAGATCGCCGGAGCCGGGCCGTTTCGGACGCTCCCCTCCGGGAACCCAGGTCACATGCCGAAGGCGCTCGTCTCGCTGCTCGCCGCCACCCTCGCGCTCGCCGGTCTCGCCGGCTGCGGCGGAAACGAGGGTGCAGCGCCCGAAGCCGGGACGGTGGCGCCCGAAACCGCGACGGTGACGCCCGAGACCGGCATCGACCCGGGCGCGGGCTCGCAGAACTTCAGCGTCCCGCTCAACGGGACGGACGGCGGGCAGGTCGGGAGCGCGAACGTGACGGCCGCGGCGGGCGACCAGGTCCGCGTGACCATCCAGGTGGACGCGGCAACGGAGGAGACGCTCTCGGCGACCATCCGGCCGGGAACCTGTGCGGACGAGCACGGCGACGAGACGGGCGCGCACGAGCTCTCCGACCTCGAGGAGGGCAGGTCCGAGACGCTGCTCGACGCCTCGATGGACGAGCTGCGCACGGAGCCGCACGCGATCGTCGTGGGGGAGCACCGCGGCCGGGACGAGTACCAGGCCTGCGGCGAGCTCGTCGGCGACGCGACCGGCGGCTAGCCGCCCGCCCGCCTGAGCGGTCCGCGGAGCGCCGCCTGCGCGGCGAGGAACCCGCACATCCCGTGAACGCCTCCGCCGGGCGGGGTCGACGAGGAGCAGAGGAAGAGACCGGGGACGGGGGTCGAGTAGGGGACGGGCCGGAACGCGGGCCGCGCGACGAGCTGGGGCCAGTCCTGCACGCCGCCGTTCACGTCTCCCCCGACGAGGTTCGGGTTGTGCGCCTGGAGCTCCGCGGGGCTCATCGCGTTTCGCGCGCGCACGCGTGAGCGGAAGCCGGGCGCGAATCGCTCGATCTGTGCCTCGATCCTCCCGGTCATGGACTCGCTCGAGCCGTTCGGGACGTGGCAGTACGCCCAGAGGGTGTGCGAGCCCTCCGGCGCCCGCGTTCCGTCCGCCACCGTCTGCTGCGCCACGAGCACGTGGGGACGGGCGGCCACGCGCCCTTCCCAGGGCGCACGCTCGGCGGCGGCGATCTCCGCGAACGTCCCGCCGACGTGCAGGCACGTCGTCCGCCTCGCCTCCGTTGCGCGCCAGGGCACGGGCCCGTCGAGAGCCCAGTCGAGCTTGAACGCCCCCGGCCCGAACCGGTACCGCTCGAGCCGCCGGACGTACCTGGGGGGAAGGCGCTCGCGCCCGAC
>DASQNG010000113.1:0-6296 GCA_035645095.1 Gaiellaceae bacterium
CTAGCTCAGTTGCGCGAAGACGCGGAAGCTCGGGCGGCCGCGCGCGATCTCGTGGAACTCCGGGTTCCTGCACCCGAGCTCGTCGCCGCGCGCCTCGTAGCACTCCGCGACCTCGGTGCGGCACATCGGGAGCGGCGCCCGCGCCGCGCGCACCGCGCCGAAGCCGTCGCGCTTCCCCTCCGCCGCCCGAAGCAGATCGAGGTCGATCTCGACCCCGTACACCTTCTGCATGCAGCCGATGTACGTGTGGCCCCACGCCTGGTAGGCGTAGACGAACGGGCACGACCGCTCGACGCACGCACCCGGGTAGACGACCTTGTCGCAGTGGACGTCGCAGCGACGGCACTCCACCTCGTCCTGCGGCCGCAGCGGAAGCTCGACGGGAAGCGGTGTTCGTTGCTCCACGTCCGGATTGTGGGCGCGGCCACCGTCTCCCGCAAGACTTGACATCTACAGCGATTTCAGGCAGTGCAGCTGCTGCTGTTGAGGCGTGTGAGGGACATGATCCGCTCTTCCCGCCGCGCCCCTTTGGCGAACCACCCACGCGTGTACGATCCGCGGGCGCGGAGGGCAGTACCCCCGAACGGGCGTCGTCGTCATTACGGTCTCCGGACCCGGCGCCGCCGGCCGCACCCGCGGCGGGAGAGACCTTCGTCGACCGTCGGACGGCGAAGCGGAGGAGAGGTACGTGCAGCTCGAGGTATGGATGTGGGTGGCGTTCGGCGGCTTCGTCCTCGCGATGCTGGCCGTCGACCTGCTGCTCTTCGGTCGGGGAACCGCCGAGATCGGGTTTCGTCGGGCCGTCGGCTGGAGTGTCTGGTGGACGGTTCTCGGCCTCGCGTTCGGCGGCTTCCTGTGGCTCTGGCAGGGCAGCGAGTTCGGGCACCAGTACCTCGCCGGCTTCCTGATCGAGAAGTCGCTCTCGATCGACAACCTGTTCGTCTTCGCCCTCGTCCTCGCGTACTTCTCCGTGCCGCTCGCCTATCAGCGGCGGGTGATCTTCTGGGGGATCGTCGGCGCGATCGTGCTGCGGGGGATCTTCATCGCGGCCGGCGCGGTGCTGCTCGACGCGTTCCACTTCACGATCTACGTTTTCGGCGCGTTCCTCGTCGTGACCGGGATTCGCATGGCGCGCCACTCGGACGTGGAGATCCACCCGGAGCAGAACCCGGTGCTGCGCCTGCTCCGGCGGATCGTCCCGTTGACGACGGAGTTCCACGGCGACCGCATGCTCGTGCGGGAGGGTGGGCGCCGGGTCGCGACGCCGATGGTGGCGGCCTTCCTGCTGGTCGCGACCTTCGACGTCGTGTTCGCCGTCGACTCGATCCCCGCGATTTTCGCCGTCACGCGCGAGACGTTCATCGTCTACGCCGCGAACGCGTTCTCACTGCTCGGACTCGCCGCCCTCTACTTCGTCCTCGCCGGGATGATGGGCAGGTTCCGCTACCTGAACCTCGGCCTCGCCACGGTGCTCGTCTTCGTCGGCCTGAAGATGATCACGGCCGACTGGTACCACGTCCCGGAGCTCGTCTCGCTCGCGGTGATCGTGGGCGTCCTCGCCCTGGCCGTCGGGGCGTCGCTGCTGAACCCGGAGCCGCCTGTCGCGCTCGAGGAGGCGGAGGCGACGACGACGGAGGAGGCGGTCGAGGCCGTGGAGGAGCCGGAGCGCGTCTAGAACGTCGAGGGCTCGCGCAGGAGCGGGTAGGTCGCGAAGTAGAGCTTCCGGACGGAACCGTCGCCGTCGCGCACGACGCGCAGCAGCTCGCCGCGCTCGCGCCCCTCGACGCAGCGGTAGAGGTCGGCCGCCATGCGCTCGAAGCTCGACACGTCGCGGCCGGGTGCGCCGTCGAGGAGCCGTGCCTCGAGCCGACCGCGGCGCCACGCGAACACGAGCTTGTGGCCTTCGCTCCACCACAGCCCGAGGAGCGGCGCCGCCTCGTCGGGGGCAGGCTCGCCGGGCAGCCACGGCTCCGTCTCCTCCGGGAGCAGGTCGATCGCTGCACGGGCGAGCTCGAGCGCGAGCGCCTCGGGACGCGCGCCGGCGCTCGTGTTCGTGAGCACGGCGGCGCCGACGCCCGTGCGGCGGTTCGCCACCAGACCCGCGAGATGACCCGGCATCGCGCCACCGTGACCGACGAACACGTCATCACCCGACCGGTAGAGCGCGAGGCCGCTGCCCCACGCGAGCGTCCAGCGGTCGTGGTCGACCATCGCCCGCACGTGTGACATCTCGTCGAGCGTCGTGTCCGCCAGGACGCCGTCGGCTCCCGTGACGAGGAACGCGCCCCACGCCGCGAGGTCGCGAACGGTCGACCAGAGGCGGCCGAGCGCACCCGAACCGCCGAAGTCGACGTCGGGCTCGCGGCGGACGGCATCGCTGTACGGCTCCACGAAATACCCCCGCGCGGCCGGCTCGGCCACGTCGACCGACGTCCGCGTCAGCCCAAGCGGCTCGAGCAGCCGTTCGCGCAGCGCGTCCTCCCAGGTGCCGCCGGTGCAGCGCGCCACCACTTCCCCGAGGAGCGCATAGGCGAGGTTCGAGTAGTGCCACCACGAGCCCGCCGCGAGCAGCTGCTCAGCGGCGGCGGTTCCCGCCACGAGCTCCTCCCGCGACGGCGCGCGCAGCGACTCCCAGATCTCGCCGGGCGGCTCGCGCTGGAGACCCGAGACGTGGGAGAGGAGGCGCCCGAGCGTGGGCGCGTGTGCCGCCTCGGGAACGTGCGCGGTCAGCGGGTCGTCGAGCGAGAGGTCGCCGGCGTCGCGCAGCTGCAGCACGAGGACGGCGGTGAACGTCTTCGTGATCGAGCCGATGCGGTACTGCGTGTCGGGCGAGGTGTCGCGCCCGGCCTCGACGTCGGCGTGCCCCACTGCGTCCTGCCACAGCACGTCGCCGCGACGGAAGACGGACGCCGCCGCCGACGGCAGCCGCTGCTCGGTCTGTGCGGCCCGCAACCGACGAGTGAGCTGCTCGTGCAGCTCAGACTTCGACACGGGCCCGCAGCGCGCGTGGGATCGCCTCGATCGCCGCGTCGATGTGGTCGTCGTCGACGTCGAGGTGGGTCACCGCGCGCAGCACCCCGGGATGGATCGTGGCCGACAGCGCGACGCCTTCCTCGGCGAGGAGCGCCATCGCCTCGGCGTGGCCGAGCGGGGCGACGTCGACCTGAACGAAGTTCGTCTCCACGCGCTCCGGCTCGACGGCGAGCCCGGCTTCGTGCAACGCGACGGCAAGGCGGTGCGCGCGCGCGTGGTCGTCGGACAGCCGCTCGACGTGGTGGTCGAGGGCGTACACCCCCGCAGCCGCCACGATGCCCGCCTGTCGCATCGCGCCGCCGAAGAGGTGCTTGAGGCGGCGACCAAGTGCGATCAGATCCGCCGGGCCGGCGAGGAGCGCGCCGAGCGGGCAACCGAGCCCCTTCGAGAGACAGAGCGTGACCGTGTCGAAGCGCCCGCCGATGGCCGAGGCGGAGACGCCCGTGGCGACGGCCGCGTTGAGGAGTCGCGCACCGTCGAGGTGGAAGCGCAGGTCGAGCTCGTCGCAGAGTGCGCGGAGCTCATCGAGCTCGGGCTCGGGCCAGACGCGGCCGCCGGAAGCGTTGTGCGTGTTCTCCACCCAGACGACGCGCGTGCGCGGCGAGTGCACGGCGGGCACGCGGAACGCCGCCCGCACCTGCCCGGGTGTGAACCGCCCGGCGGCGCCCGGCAGCCCTCGCGTGACGACGCCGCTGTGCACGGCAGGGCCGCCGAGCTCCGAGATGAAGACGTGGCAGTTCTCCTCCCCGAGGAGCTCGTCGCCCGGCTCGCAGTGGAGCCGGAGCGCGATCTGGTTGGCCATCGTCGCGGTGGGCAGGAAGAGCGCCGCCTCCTGCCCGAGCAGCTCCGCACCACGCGCCTCGAGCTCGTTGACCGTCGGGTCCTCGCGCTTCTGCTCGTCTCCGACCAGGGCGCCGGCAATCGCCGCGCGCATCTCCGGTGTCGGCCGCGTCGCGGTGTCCGAGCGGAGGTCGATCACGGCGCGCAGACTACCGGCTGCAGTTCATATAACGCATGTGCTATACATCGCTCATGGGGGCGCTCGCCGCACTCGCCGAGCCGACGCGCCGCCGCATCGTCGAGCTGCTGGCCGAGCGTGACCACGACGCGACGGAGATCGGCGCACACTTCCCGATCAGTCAGCCGGCGGTGTCGCGGCACCTCCGCGTCCTGCGGGAGCACGGGCTGGTTCGCGCACGACCGGACTCGCGCCGGCGTGTGTACTCGCTGGAGCCCGCCCCGCTGGCGGAGCTCGACGCGTGGCTCGGCCGCTACCGGCCGTTCTGGACGCAGCGCCTGGACGCGCTCGACACGCAGCTCCACCGCGCTCGCCCGGAGCAGCGGTGACGGCCTCGGCGCACGGCACCCTCCGCGCGGACGGCGAGCGGTGCGGCGTGCGCTTCGAGCGGCTCTACGCCTTCGACGCCGACGAGCTCTGGTCGGCGCTCACCGGCCCGGCGGAGCTCAGCCGCTGGCTCGCGCCGGTGCGGACGTTCGAGTGCCGCGTCGGTGGTCGCGTTTCGATCGACTTCGGCGACGGCGGCGAGGTCGCGGGCGAGGTGCTCGTGCTCGAACCCGGGCGCGTGCTCGAGTACACGTGGCGCTTCACCGGCGAGGACGAGTCCGTCGTCCGGTTCGAGCTCCACCCGCGTCACGAGGGAACCCTGCTCATCGTCGACCACCGCCTGCTCGGGCTGCGACACGGTGCGGGGTACGGCGCTGGCTGGCACGCGCACCTCGACCGGCTGGAGGACGGCGGCGTCGGGTGGGACGACCGGTTCGCCGAGCTCCTCCCTCTGTACCGCAGCCAAGCGCAGGAGCTCGGGTGGGAGCGTCCGCCCACATCGCCCGTGCGCGAGGCGCTGTATCGCGGCGATCGCGCTCTCGCCGAGGCCGCCGCGATCGCAGAGCTCGACGTCTTCGACGCGGCCGCCCTCGGGCGGACCGACCGTCTACGGGAGCTCCTCGCCGCGGCGCCGGAGCTCGTGGAGCACCTCTCCGACGACGGTTTCACGCCACTCCATCTCGCGTGCTTCTCGGGCGGGCCCGAGGCCGTGCGGCTGCTGGTCGAGCGCGGCGCCTCGCTCGAGCGAGTCGCCGCGGCGTCGTTCGCGCGTGTCCGCCCGCTCGGTACCGCAGCGTTCGCGCGCCAGCTGGAGGCAGCGCGGGTGCTGCTCGAGGCGGGCGCCGATCCGAACGGCGCCGGCGCCGGCGGCGTCGTGCCCCTCGAGACCGCGGAGGCAAACGCCGACGAGGAGCTGGTGCGGCTCCTGCTCGAGCACGGCGCGACGGCGTGAGCTTGTGTTGAAGCAACACAAGCTCCGGCGTACCTGCGCGAGGCCGGGACACGGGCCGAGCCCGTAGCCGAACCCGTCTTTGTGTTGATGAGTCACAAGGTCACGCGGCTACGCTGGCCGACGTGGATCTCGAGCTCCTCGACGCCGCGCTTGCCGCCCGACAACAGCCGCCGTTCCGTGCGCGGCAGGTGTGGGCTTGGGCCGCACGCGGCGCGGCCGGCTACGACGAGATGACGAACATCCCCGCCCCGCTCCGCGCGACGCTCGCGGAGGAGGTGCCGTACTCCAGCCTGTCGCTCCAGGACGAGGCGCACTCCCGCGACGGCACCGTGAAGGCGCTCTTCCGCACGGCGGACGGTCACCCGGTCGAGGCGGTGCTGATGCGGTATCGCGACGGTCGGCGCTCCGTCTGCGTCTCCTCGCAGTCGGGCTGCCCGCTCACGTGCACGTTCTGCGCGACGGGCGCGATGCGCTTCGGGCGCAACCTCAAGCCGTGGGAGATCCTAGACCAGGTGCTGCACTTCCGCCGGCTGGAGCCGGTCGATCACCTCGTCTTCATGGGCATGGGCGAGCCGCTGCTCAACTTCGACCACGTGCTCGCTGCGGCCCGGCGGCTGCCCGACGTCGGGATCACGCACCGCCGCACCACGGTCTCCACGGTCGGGTGGCTGCCGGCGCTGCGGCGTTTCGTCGACGAGGTCGAGGAGCCGATCCGCCTTGCGCTCTCCCTCCACGCGGCGAACCCGCTCCTCCGCTCGCAGCTGATGCCCGTGAACGACCGCTACCCGCTGCCCGAGGTGCTCGCCGAGTGCCGGCGGTACTTCGAGCTCCGCCACCGGAAGGTGTTCGTCGAGTACGTGATGCTCGCCGGCGTGAACGACTCGACGGAGCGGGCGCGCGAGCTCGTGGAGCTGCTCGACGCGACGGTCTTCAAGGTGAACCTGATCCCGTACAACCCGACCGGGA
>DASQNG010000114.1:0-24853 GCA_035645095.1 Gaiellaceae bacterium
GGAGATGAACACCCGCATCCACGTCGAGCACACTGTCACGGAGGAGGTGACGGGCGTCGACCTCGTGCGCGAGCAGGTTCTGATCGCCGCCGGGGCGCCGCTCTCGCTGCGGCAGGAGGACGTTCTGCTGCGCGGGCACGCGATCGAGTGCCGCATCAACGCCGAGGACGTCGCGAGCCGCTTTCTTCCCGCGCCCGGCACGCTGACCACCTACGCGGAGCCGACGGGCCCGGGCGTGCGGGTCGACTCGGGCGTCACCGCCGGCAGCGAGATCAGCGGCCTCTACGACCCGATGATCGCCAAGCTGATCGTGCGCGGCAGCGACCGCGAGCACGCGCGCCGGCGGATGCTGCGCGCGCTCGCCGAGTTCCGGATCGGCGGGCCGCCGACGCTCGTGGCGTTCCACCGCGCGCTGCTCGAGCATCCGTGCTTCGTGGCCGGCGAGACCTGCGAGGGGATCGTCGAGTCGAAGGAGCTCGCGGCACGCGCGGCGGAGCTGGAGGCCGCGGACGCCGCCCCCGGAGACGGCCTGGTGCTGCCGGGCCGCGTCCGCGAGCAGAGCCGCGCGGTGGAGGTCGGCGGTCGGCGCTACGACGTGACGGTGCTCGAGCCGGAGCCGCCCTGGGCTGAGCTCGCACGCCGGCGCCGGGACCGCGCACGCGGCGCCGCCGGGGGCGCGGGCGGAGCGGCGGTCGCGAGCCCGATGCAGGGGACGGTGCTCAAGGTCGAGGTCGCCGACGGGGACGAGGTCGAGGAGGGGCAGGTCGTCGCCGTCGTCGAGGCGATGAAGATGGAGAACGAGATCCGCGCGCACCGGAGCGGTGTCGTGTGCGGTCTCGCGGTCGGCGTCGGCGACGCCGTGTCGTCCGGGCAGACGATCTGCCTCGTCGAGGGCACGTGACGCGTCCGCGCCCGCGGCCGCTCTGCGCCGAGACGTCGAGGGCGGACGCCGAGCAGCTCTCCGCCACGGCGAGCCGCGTCGACACGTGGATTCTGCTCGAGTACCGCGGCCTGTGGGCGCACGACGCCGTCGACGGCTCGACGCTGACGCCGGAGGTGAAGGCGCACCTCGTCCGGCAGCGGTCGCTCTTCCCGCACGCGCGGATCCTCTTCGTGCGGCGCACCGAGCGCCGCGGCGGCGACGGCCTGCTCGCCTACCTCGCGCAGAGCAGCGAGGGTCGGCCGGCGCTGCGGCGACTCGAGCTCGAGCGCTATGACGACCTGCTCGCCCTCGACTTCGGTGCGGGGCGCGAGCAGGTGGGCGTGCCGGTGGACCACCCGCTCTTCCTCGTCTGCACGCACGGGAAGCACGACCGCTGCTGCGCGAAGTTCGGGCGGCCGCTCTACGACGCCGTGCGCGAGCAGCTCGACGCGGAGTGGGTCTGGCAGTCCTCTCACGTCGGCGGCGACCGCTTCGCCGGCAACCTCGTGGTGCTTGCAGACGGCGTCTACTACGGCCGCGTCGAGCCCGCGGACTCGTGGCCGGTGCTCGAGGCGGCGCTCGCCGGGCGTGTGCATCTGCCGTGCTACCGCGGCCGCTCATGTCATCCCTTCCCGGCGCAGGCGGCCGAGCGGGCGGTGCGCGAGCTGACAGGCGCGCTCGGCGTGCACGACGTCTCGGTCGTGCGGCTCGAGCGGGCGCCCGACGGCTGGAGCGCCGTCGTCTCCGCCGCCGGCACCGCCTACGACGTCGCGGTGCGCCGCGAGGAGGGCGAGCCGACGCACCTCACGTGCTCGACGGAGACCCTCAGGCGGCCGAAGCGCTTCGTCGCAGGAACCCCTCGCGCACGAGCCGCCTGACGAGCACGAGCCGCCCGGCCTCGTCCAGCCGGCCCGGCAGGTCGGCCGCACGGAACGGGTGCTCGGTCGTGACGAGGAACTCGAGTTCGGCCGCGAGACGCTCCGGGAAGCGGAGCGTGCGGCGCTCGAAGAAGAGCGTCGTGCCGTCGAGGTCGGCAAGCACGGTGTCGCGGCGGACGAGCTCGGTTTCGGCATCGAGCGCGTCGAGGCCACGCAGCTCCTGCAGCTGCCCGTCGAGGATAGGGCGCCGTGTGCGGACGAGCCGCCGCCGCATGCGGACCGCCGCAGCCTCGGCGTCGAGCTCCGGCAGCGCCGGCGGCTCGCCGCCGCCGGCGGCGCGCCGGAAGGAGACGTCCTCGGCCCCGTCGAGCGCCGCGCGTGCCTCGTCGAGCCAGGTGCGCACGTTGACGCCGACCGTGATGTGCAGCGAGTCGGTGTCGGACGTGAGCGCCTGGTGGAGCCAGCCTCGCGGGAGGTAGAGCGTGTCGCCGGCGCGGAGCGTCACGTCGAGCACGGGGTCGCCGGGAGCGCCGAGCGCGGAGCGGTAGTGCTGCGTCTTCAGCGGCAGCTCGAGCACCGGCTCGTAGACGAGCCACCGCTTCTCTCCGGCCACCTGGAGCGAGAGCACCTCGTGCGTGTCGTGGTGGACGGGCAGACCCTGGGAGCCGCGCGGCGTGAAGTACGCGTTCGCCTGCGCCGGGTGGTCGAGGAAGCCCTCGAGCAGGCGGCAGTAGCGCGCGAGCGGCAGCCACGAGTGGTGCAGCCCCTGCAGGACGATCGTGGCGCCGCGCTCCCACTCCTCGAGCACGCGCGGCACGTCGGCGACGCCGGTGAACGGCTCCGGGCGCCACGGCACGTCCCGCGCATAGCCGGAGACGGTCTCGCCCGCCTTCACGAGCCGGAAGCCCGGCGTCCGGAGCGCGGTCTCGGTGACCAGCCGCTCGACGTCCCGGACGGAGAGCAGGTCGTCGAAGCGACCTGCCTCGTCGCGAGGGACGACGAGCGGCTGCCGTTCCCAGTGCTCCGCGAGGAACCGCTCGACCGCGAGCGGCGCGACCGCTCGCTCGAGCGACCTAGAGGTCGGCGGAGTCCGCGTCGTCCGCGTCGGCGTCGTCTGCGTCACCGTCGGTGGTGTCCGTGTCGTCGCCGTCCGCGTCCGCCGTCACCGTTAGCGGATCGTCCTCGCTCCCGTGCAGGATCTCGTCGTCGGTGAGGGTGGTCTCGTCCATGCGGCTCCTCTCTCGTGCCTGGTGGGCGCCGAACCTACAGCGTCCGCTGGTATGCCCTGAAGCACCGCGTCGCGAACGCCGTCGTCGCGGCGGTGAAGAGGACGAGCAGCGCGAGGAAGAGCGCCACCCGGCTCCACTCGGGCGAGGCGAGCACCGGCTCCCGCGCGGCGACCACGGCCCACTCGACGGGGTTCGCGAGCGAGACGTTCTGCATCCAGCCCGGGATGAGGGCGCGCGCGATCAGCATCGACGAGACGAACATCAGCGGCAGGAAGATGAAGTTCGCGGTCGCGATCATCGTCGCCTCCTTGCGCGTCAGGAGCGCGATCCCCTGCGAGATCCCGGCGATCCGGCGGAGATCAGGCCGCCCGCGACAAGGATCACCGCCGTGCGGGCCGCTGTTCGTCGCCCCGAGCGGCAGCGCGACGACGAGGATGATCGCGCCCTGGATCAGGGAGGTGAGCTCGCTTCGTAGCACCTGGCTGAGCACGAGCGAGAGCGGCCGCGCAGGCGTCGCGAGGAACCGTTCGATCACGCCGTCGCCGTAGGTCTTCGCCAGCCCGTCGACGGCGATTGCGTTCAGGGGCCGAGGCTAAGCTACGCCGTCCTGGCGGGCGGTGCCTCCGGCGCCTCCTCGTGCCCCTCCACCTCCACGTGCGGGAGCCACTCGAGCCACCGCGGCAGGTACCAGTTGTAGTCGCCGAGAAGCGTCATCGCGGCCGGCACGAGCACCGACCGGACGACGGTCGCGTCGATCAGGAGGGCGACGGCGATGCCGAAGCCCATCTGCTGGAACATCACGAGGTCGCCGGCGGCGAACCCGGCGAAGACGGCGACGATGATCAGTGCGGCGCCGGTGATGATCTGCCCGGTGGAGCCGACGCCCCAGGCGACCGAGTCCTCGTTCGACCCCGTCGCGTTGAAGCGCTCGCGGATCCGCGAGAGCAGGAACACCTGGTAGTCCATCGAGAGGCCGAAGAGGACGGCGAAGAGGAAGAGCGGCACCCACGCCTCGATCACGTCGACCTGCTGGAACCCGAGCAGCTCGTTCCCCCAGCCGTGCTGGAAGACGGCCACCACGAGCCCGTACGTCGCGCCGACGGAGAGCAGGTTGAGGACGATCGCGGTGGCGGGGACGACGACTGACCGGAAGGCGACCGTCAGCAGGACGAAGCTGAGCCCGAGCACGAAGGCGAGGACGAGCGGGAGCCAGTGCTCCATCACCGCGAAGTAGTCGATGTTCTCGGCGGTCGTGCCCGTGACGAGGACGGTCGCGTCGACGCCGGCGAATGCCGCGGGGACGTGCTCCTCGCGCAGCCGCTCCACCGCCTCGACGGCCTCGTCCGCGAGCGGGTCGGCGCCCACCTGCACGGTCAAGAGCCCCAGGTCGTCCTGCGGGCTCGTGCGGTAGTCGACGGGGCCGAACGCGTCGTCCGCGGCGAGGCGCTCCCGCAACTGCTCGACCGCGGCCTGCACCTGCGGCGAGGAGGTGTCGCCGTCGATCGCGATTCGCGCCGGGTCGGAGCCGGCAGCGGGGAACGACTGGACGAGCGCGAGGTAGCCCTGCTTCGAGGTCGCGCTGTCCGGCAGCGTGGCGATCCCGGCCCCACCGATCTTCATCGTCAGGAGCGGCGCGGCGAGCACGAGCAGCGCGGCCGTGGCGAGGCCGAAGCTGAGCGCCGGCCGCCGCTGCACGCGCCGGACGATCCCGCCCCAGAGGCGCCCTTCGGCGGCGGCCTCCTCGCCGACCCGTCGCCCGACGAGCGGGAGCCGCAGCCGGTCGACGCCGTCGCCGAGGAGGCTCAGCAGCGCGGGGAGGAGGGTCAGCGCCGCCACGACGGAGACGATCCCGACCAGGATCGCACCCGCGGCGAGGCTGCGCATGATCGTGCTCTGCACGAGCAGGAGGCCCGTCATCGCGAGCACGAACGCGCTGCCGCTGAAGAGGACGGCGCGACTGGCGCTCGCTCCCGTCGCCTCGATCGCCGCGAGCTTCTCCTTCCCCGCCCGGCGCTCCTCGCGGAAGCGGGAGACCACGAAGAGCGCGTAGTCGATCCCGAGGGCGAGGCCCATCCCCGTGAGCATGTTGACGACGAACACGGAGAGCTCCCACCCCTGCGCGACGACCGCCGTCAGGCCCAGCGCGACGAGGATCGAGACGATCGCGAGCAGGAGCGGCAGCGACGCGGCGACGACGGCGCCGAAGACGAGCAGCAGCACGATCAGCGCGGCGGGCAGGCCGATCCGCAGCTCGCCGTTCTGGAGGTCGCGCTCGGAGATGTGGGCGAAGTCGTGGTCGACCGTGTAGTCGCCCGTCATCGCGACGCTGAAGCCGTCGCGCCCGTTCGTCTCCTCCACGAGTGCGAGCAGCGGTTCGAACTCGGAGTCGCTCACGGGGAGGAGGTCGAGCAGGACGAGCGTCGCATGACGGTCCTCGGAGACGAGCGTGCGGTCGCCGTCGCGGTGGTAGCTGCGGACCCGCTCGATCGTGCGCGTCGCACGCGCTGCCGCGGCGAGTTCCTCGACCTTCGCGCGGAACGGGGCGTCGTCGACCGTGTGCTCCTCCGAGCGGATCACGACGAGCTCGTTCGCCGAGAACTCGGGCGGCGGCATCCGCTCGGCCTCGAGCGCGTAGGCCCGCAGCGACTCGGCGTCGTTCGTGACCCGGCCCTCGCTCGTCAGGTTGCCGCCGAGCAGCGTCGCGACGAGGCCGACCGCGACGGCGATCGCGGCGAGCCAGGCGCCGATGGTGCGCCACGGGTGGCGCGCGCAGACGCGGGCGAGCGCAGCGGTCACGGCTGGACCGTACCGCTGCAGCGGCCTCTGCTCAAGCTCTCGGGGCAGGAGGATTCCCGTCAGGGCACGGGCGGCGGCGGCAGCCGGTGCGCAGCGTCGGTGATCCAGGAGACGACCGGGTGCAGCCCGCGCGGGGGCTTTCCGACCGCGGTGAAGGGGCCGAAGAGGACTCGGACCCAGGCACCCGCCGGGAGCTTCCCCGGGGCCGAGATCGTGGCGCGCCAGCGGCTTCCGGCAGCGAGCTGCGCGGGCGGCGGCGGCGAGAACTCCCGCGCGCGCCGGGGCGGCGGCAGCTTCCCGTCCCGCGAGTCCCGCTCCAGCTGCGCGAGGTCGTCGTCGGCGAAGAGCAGGACGCCGAAGCCGAGCGGGTCGATCAGCCACGCCGCCTGCGTCTCGTTGGCGACGACGACGTCGGCGGCCCAACCCCGCTGCGTGATGCGGAGCGCCTCAACCCGGAAACGCAGGACGGCGCCCTCCTCGCCGTAGGTCTCGTTCCACGCCACGCGCCACTCGGCGGGTCGCGCCGGCTGGGCCGGCTCGAGCCGGCGCCGCTCGGGCTCGGCGCCGCAGCCGGAGGCGGCGAGGGCGAGGGCGAGGCAGGCCAGCGCGAGGGGCGCTCCGAGGCGGCGCACCCCGCGGATGGTGCCAGCTAGACTCGCGCGCGCCGATGGACCTGTACGAGTACCAGGGGAAGCAGCTCTTCGACCGCTACGGGATCCCGGTGTCGGAAGGACGCTTCGTGACGACGCCCGAGGAGGCGCGCGAGGCCGCCGCGGAGCTCGGCGGGCAGACGGTTGTGAAGGCGCAGGTGCTGACCGGCGGCCGCGGCAAGGCGGGCGGGATCAAGCTCGCCGAGGGCCCCGACGAAGCCGAGGCGCGGGCGCGTGAGATCCTGGGGCTCGACATCCGTGGCCACGTCGTACGCAGGCTGTGGATCGAGCGCGCCTCGGAGATCGCAAAGGAGTACTACCTCTCGATCACGTTCGACCGCGGCGAGAAGAAGCCGCTCTTCATGTTCACGACGGAGGGCGGCGTCGACATCGAGGAGGTGGCGGTGTCGACGCCGGAGGCGCTCGTGCGGCTGCACGTCGACCCGTTCGAGGGTTTCCAGCCGTACGTCGCGCGACGCCTGGTCTACGGCGCCGGGGTCGAGGACCCCTCGGAGCAGAAGCAGATCGCGGCGATCGCGGCGAAGCTGTACGACGCGTTCGTCGGCGCGGACGCGATGCTCTGCGAGATCAACCCGTTGATCGTGACGCCCGACGGGCAGGTGAAGGCGCTCGACTCGAAGTTCACCGTGGACGACAACGCGCTCTACAAGCATCCGGACGTCGCGGCGATGCGCGACCCGGAGGCGGTCCCGCCGGAGGAGCGGTACGCCCGCGAGAAGGGCGTCACGTACGTGAAGCTCGACGGGGAGGTGGGGGTGCTCGGGAACGGCGCCGGCCTCTCGATGTCCACGGTCGACGTCGTCACGTTCGCCGGCGGGCGTCCGGCGAACTTCTGCGACCTGGGCGGCGGCGGCGACGCGGAGGGTGTCGTGGACGCGCTCGAGGTGATCACGCGCGATCCGCAGGTGCGCTCCATCTTCTTCAACATCTTCGGCGGCATCACGCGCTGCGACGAGGTGGCGAAGGGCATCCTCGCCGCGCTCGACCGTCTCGACATGAGCGCCTACCCGATCGTCGTGCGGCTCGACGGGACGAACGCGGATGAGGGCCGCCGCATCCTCGGCGAGGCCGGGAAGCCGAACATCCACCCGGAGGCGACGATGCTCGACGGCGCCCGCCGCGCGGTGGAGCTGGCGGCCGCGGCGTGACCGACGTGTGGTCGGAGCGGGCGCCTGCCTACAGGGAGGCGCCGGAGCAGCGCGAGGGCGAGGACCTCGACCTGATCGTCGCCTGGGCGGAGGGAGCCGAGACCGCGCTCGACGTCGCGACCGGCGGCGGCCACGTTGCACGCCGCCTGCGCGAGGCAGGCCTGCGGGTCGTCACCGCCGATCCCGCCCCCGGGATGCGGCCCGACGTCCTCTGCCGGGCGGAGGACCTCCCGTTCGCGGACTCCTCGTTCGACGTCGTCGTCACGCGCATCGCCCCGCACCACTTCGAGGACGTCGGTGCCGCGGTCGGCGAACTGGCACGCGTCGCCAGGCGGCACGTCCTTGTGGAGGACACGCTGTACGCGAGCGAAGCCGTCGAGGAGGCGGAGCGGCTGCGCGACCCGACGCACGTGCGCTCGCTGAGCGAAGAGGAGTGGCGTGAGCTGCTCGAGGGAGCGGGGCTGGAGGTGGAGGAGGTGCGCGTCGTCGAGAAGCGCCACCCGCTCGAATCGTGGCTCGCGCGCACCGAGACCCCGGAGGCCGACGCCGTGCGCGTGCGGGAGCTCCTGCGCGACCACCTCGACGGCGGCTTCTACGTCGACGGGAAGATTCTGTTGCGGGCGAGGAAGCGCTAGTGGCGATCCTCGTCGACCGCGAGACGAAGCTCGTCGTCCAGGGCCTCACCGGCTCGGAAGGCCGCTTTCACGGCGTCCGCAACCGCGACTACGGGACGCAGGTCGTCGCCGGCGTCACACCGGGCAAGGGCGGGCAGGACGTCGAGGGGATCCCGGTCTTCGACACCGTCTCCGACGCCGTCCGTGAGACGGGCGCGAACACGACGATGGTGTTCGTGCCGGCGCGCTTCGCCGCCGACGCCATCTACGAGGCGGTCGACGCGGGCATCCGCACCGTGATCTGCATCGCCGAGGGCCTCCCCGCGCACGAGATGCTGCGCATCTACGCCTACATCCGGCCGCGCGGCGTCACGATGCTCGGGCCGAACTGCCCCGGCGCGCTGTCGCCGGGCAAGGCGAACGTCGGGATCATCCCCGCCGAGATCTTCCGCGAGGGCTCGATCGGCCTCGTGTCGCGCTCCGGCACGCTGACGTACCAGATCGGCCACGAGCTGACGCAGATGGGGCTCGGGAACTCGACGATCGTGGGCATCGGTGGCGACCCGGTCGTCGGCTCGTCGTTCATCGACGTTCTCGCGCAGTTCGAGGCCGACCCCGAGACCGAGTACGTCGTGCTCGTCGGCGAGATCGGCGGCGACGAGGAGGAGAAGGCGGCCGCGTTCATCGAAAGCTCGATGTCGAAGCCGGTCGTCGCCTACATCGCCGGCTTCACCGCCCCCGCCGGGAAGACGATGGGGCACGCCGGTGCGATCATCTCCGGCTCGTCCGGGACCGCGCAGGCGAAGAAGGACGCGCTCGAGGCGAAGGGCATCCGCGTCGGCACCTCGCCGACCGAGGCCGCCGAACTCGTCGCCCGCGTCGCCTCCTGACGGCCCGCCGCGCCGAGCAAGACCAGTCGTACGTCGGCGCCCCTTGAGTCGCATTTTGGCAGCGGCTTCTGGCGCGACCGCGCGTCCGTGAACCGACATGAGAGAGGTCTCATCGCCGCCTCACCGACGGCTCATCGGTGTCGGGAACCGTGTCTCTCGTCACTTCCAGTCAACTCGGACGAACGGGGGAAACGATGCAGAACGCACTGGGCAAGGGTCTGTGGGGCACGGCAGTGGCGGTGACCGCGGCGGTCGCGGGCTTGGCGGCGCCGCCTGCCGCCCACGCCGACGAGCGGGTCTGCCGCGGCACGATCGGCGCACGGTCGATCGACGGCGACATCAAGGTCCCGAGCGGCGCCATCTGCCGGCTCGTCGGCACGCGCGTCGACGGGAACGTGAAGCTCTACCGCGGCTCGACCTTGATCGCGACGAAGGTGGTGGTCGGCGGCAACATCCAGGCCGACAACTCGAGACGCGTGTCGGTCACCGGCAGCCGCGTCGACGGCAGCATCCAGCTGAAGTCGGGCCGGGGCTCGATCCAGCTGTCGGGGAACCGGGTCGACTCCGACGTGCAGCTCTTCTCGAACCGCGGGCCGTCGGCCGTCTCGCGCAACGTGATCGGCGGGAACCTGCAGTGCAAGTCGAACCTGCCCAGGCCGACCGGCAGCGGCAACCGGGTGCACGGCAACAAGGAAGACCAGTGCAAGCGCCTCTAGCGACGCACGCGGAGCGGGACGCCGCGGCGGCCGGAGCGTGGCACCTCCACGAGGGCGACGAGATCGGCCCCGGCCGCCATGCGGTGCGGCTGCTCGGCGGCGGGAGGCGCTACGAGGCGTACCTGGCCTGGGACGACGAGCTGCTGACGCTCGTCGTGGCGAAGCTCCTGCGGCCGAACCTCGTCGGCGATCCGGCCGCGCACGCGGCGATCGAGGCAGAGGCGCGCACCCTGGCGCGCCTCCACCACCCTGTCGTCGTGCGCTCGTTCGGCGCCGAGCTCGCCGGCCGCCGGCCGCACCTCGTGCTGGAGCACCTCGACGGGCCGCGCCTCTCGACCCTGCTGCGGACGTCGGTCGTCGCGGTCGAGCAGGTGCTGACGCTCGCGCTGCAGCTCGCCTCGGCGCTCCACTACCTGCACCGACGGGACACGGTGCACCTCGACCTGAAGCCGCGGAACGTGATCATGGGCGGGCCGCCGCGGCTGATCGACCTCTCGATCGCGAAGGCGACGGATGAGCTCGCCGACGTGCGGGCGCCGCTCGGGACGAGGGCGTACATGGCTCCCGAGCAGGCGCACCCGGCGCTCTTCCCGCTGCTCGGGCCGCCGGCCGACGTCTGGGGCCTCGGCGCGACGCTCTACGAGGCGCTCGCGAAGCGGCCTGCCTTCCCCGGCGGCTCGGAGGCGCCAGACGCGGCGCTCGAGGAGCGCTATCCGCAGCTCGTCCGCGCGCCGGAGCCGCTTCCCGCCGACGTGCCGGCCCCGCTGGTCCAGCTCGTGCGGTCGTGTCTCGCGTTCGATCATGCCGCGCGGCCGGCGCCGGCGGAGCTCGCCGCGGAGCTCGAGGAGCTCGTCGCCCGCCTGCCGCGGCCGCGACTCGGACGCCTGCGACCCGGCGGCAGAAAAGGTGAGAGCACTCTCAGCCGCATCTAATCGTCGTTCAATTTCTGCGGGGTAGAACGAATGCGAACCGTTGACCAGCAAGAAAAGGAGGAGCGAAAATGGGCAAGTTGATCGTGATCGTGATTGCCGCCGCCCTCGCCGTCGGCAGCATCGGCTCGCTGTTCATGAAGTCGCGTCACTCTCAGCCGGGCGACTCGATCGTGCTCGCGTCGGACGGACGCAAGGACGACGTCGAGGTCGAGCTCGCCACGGAGGAGAGCGAGGGCGACGGGGACGACACCGAGGGAGACGACGGGACGTCGGGCGGCGCGAACACCGGCGACGGCGACCGGACGGCCGGGAACGACGGCACGAGCGGCGGCGCGAACACCGGTAACGGGGACGCGACGGCCGGGAACGACGCCACGAGCGGCGGGGTTAACACCGGCGACGGCGACGGCACGGCCGGCAACGACGGGACGGACGGCGGCGACAACACGTTCGTCCAGGCCCCGGCTCCGAAGCCGGTGCGCTCACAGCCCGCACAGCAGGCGCCGGCACCGGCCCCGGCTCCGGTGGACGCGGACAGCGACGACGGCTACTCGGACGGCGGCGACACGTAGGCGCTCGGCGGCAGGCGGGGCGCGGCGGCGGCCCCGCGGCCGGCGGATCCGCGACGCGGTAGAACGTGACCGTGGCGACACACACGACGCGGGAGACGGAGCCCGCCGGTGAGCCCGGCGGTCTCCGTGCGCAGCCGGGAGCGGGTCTCGCGCGGCGGTGGCGCGTCGCCGGGATCCGGACCCGCATCCTCGTGCCCTTCATCGGCATGCTCGTGCTCGCCACGGTCGCGTCCGTCTTCCTCGCGCGCGCCGCCCTCCATGCCCGCCTCGACGACCGCATCGACCAGGAGCTCGCGCAGGAGGCGAGCGAGCTCCGGCAGCTCGCGAGCGGCGTCGACCCGGAGACGGGGGAGCCGTTCGCCGACGACGTGCGGCGCGTCTTCCGCGTCTACTTCGAGCGCAACATCCCGTCACCGTGGGAGGCGCTCCTCACGTTCGTCGACGGTCGGCCGTTCCTGCGCAGCCGCGACGTCGCGCCCTACCGCCTCGACCGGGACCGCGAGCTCGTCGGGCGCTGGGCGACGCTCACGCGGCCCGAGCGATCGAGCGTCGTCACCCCGGCGGGGCAGGTGGAGTACCTGGCGGTGCCGCTCGAGCACGGCGGGAACGTGCTCGGCGTCTTCGTCGTCGCCGTCTTCCGCGACCTCGAGCGCGAGCCCTTCGACGAGGCGTTCCTCGCCGTCGGGGTCGTTGCGCTCGCGGTGCTGTTGATCGGCTCGCTCCTTGCCTGGCGTGTGGCCGAGAGCGTCCTGCGCCCCGTGCGGTCGGTGACGACCGCGGCGCGCTCGATCACGGAGACCGACCTCTCGCGCCGCATCGCGGTGGAGGGCAACGACGAGGTCGCGGACCTCGCGGCGACCTTCAACGCGATGGTCGCGCGACTCGAGGCCGCGTTCGCGGCGCAGCGGCGCTTCCTCGACGACGCGGGGCACGAGCTGAAAACGCCGCTCACGATCGTCCAGGGTCATCTGGAGCTGCTCGAGGAGGATCCGGCGGAGCGGGAGGCGACACTCGAGCTCGTGCGGGACGAGCTCGAGCGCATGGCGCGGCTCGTGAACGACCTGCTCCTGCTCGCGAAGGCCGAGGCGCCCGACTTCCTCCGCCTCGAGACGGTCGACGTCGAGGAGCTCACGCACGAGCTGCACGCGAAGGTGCAGCCGCTCGGCGTGCGGCGGTGGGAGCTCGACAGCGTGGGGCGCGGCGTCATCGTCGCGGATCGCCAGCGGCTCACGCAGGCGCTGACCCAGCTCGTCGAGAACGCCGTCAAGCACACGGGGGAGGACGACGCGATTCGGCTCGGGTCCTCGGTCGACCACGACTCCGTCCATTTCTCGGTGGCCGACACGGGGGTGGGGCTTCCCGCGGGGGCGGAGCAGCGCATCTTCGAGCGCTTCGCCCGTGGGGGCAACGGCTCGCGCGACGGCGGCCTCGGGCTCGGGCTGGCGATCGTGCGCGCGATCGCGGAGGCCCACGGCGGTTGGGTCGACGTGCGGAGCGAGCCCGGCGCCGGCACGACGTTCACGGTCGCGGTGCCGCTCGGCGCCGGCGGAGGGAGGAGCGCGTGACGAGGATCTTGATCGCCGAGGACGAGACGAGGATCGCCTCCTTCCTGGAGAAGGGGCTGCAGGCGAACGGCTTCGTGACCACGGTGGCAGGGACGGGCGACGACGCGCTGCGCCTCGCGCTCCGCGGTGAGTTCGACCTGCTCATCCTCGACGTCGGCCTGCCGGGTCGCGACGGATTCGAGGTCCTGCGCGCGCTACGCGGCCAGGGCGTGCAGCTACCGGTCGTGATGCTGACGGCGCGCAGCGACGTGTCCGACACGGTCGCAGGCCTCGAGGGCGGCGCCGACGACTACGTGACGAAGCCGTTCCGCTTCGAGGAGCTGCTGGCGCGCGTGCGGGTGCGGCTGCGGGAGGAGCGTGCGCCGGCGGCGCTCGAGCTGCGGGTGGGCGACGTCGTCCTCGACCTGCGCACACGCAGCGTGCACGTCGACGGCGGCGCAGTCGAGCTCTCGGCGCGCGAGTTCGCGCTCGCGGAGCTCTTCTTCCGCCACCCGGGGCAAGTGCTGAGCCGCGAACAGATCCTGAGCCATGTCTGGGGGTACGACTTCGACCCGGGCTCGAACGTCGTCGACGTCTACGTCGGCTACCTGCGCAAGAAGATCGGCAAGCGCCGGATCACGTCGATCCGGCGCATGGGCTACCGGCTCGAGAAGACGCCGACGCCGAGCTAGTGGCTCTTCGCCTAGCTGCCCGTCGGCGTGACCGACCACTGCTCCACGAAGGCGCGCTGCTTCGCCGTCGGCTCGCCGAGCTCGATCCCGAGTGTCGCGAGCTTCGTTCGCGCGATCTCGGCGTCCAGGTCGGCGGGGAACCGGTGCAGCCCGGGGTCGAGCCCGCCGCGGGCGAGGTGGTGCACTGCGAGGGCCTGCACGGAGAAGGACAGGTCCATGATCTCGACGGGGTGCCCGTCGCCACCGGCGACGTTCGTCTGGCGGCCGTCGACGCAGACGTAGGCGTGGCCGCCGCCGGGAAGCGGGTGCGCCGTCACGCCGGGCCGCACCTCCTCGCCCGGCGCGAGGGCGTCGAGTGCCAGCTCGCGCTCGTGGTGGCCGCCGTTCGCGAGCACCACCCCGTCCTTCAGCAGCACCATCGCCTCGGCCGGGACGGCGTCGACTGCCCCCGTCGCCGCGATCACGACGTCCGCATCCGGGAGCGCGTCCTCGAGCGGCGCCACCCGGTGGCCGTCCATGTGCGCCTCGAGCGCAGCCACGGGCTCCACCTCGACCACGGTCACCCTCCCGCCCTGGCCGCGGGCGTAGCGGGCGAGGCCCTTGCCGACCCAGCCGTAGCCGACGATGCAGAACTCGCGGCCGGCGAAGCTCAGGTTCGTGAGCCGGTCGATGGCGGCGAGCGTCGACTGGCCCGTGCCGTAGCGGTTGTCGAAGAGGTGCTTGCAACGGGCGTCGTTCGCGAGCACCGCGGGGAACGACAGTCGCCCGGCACGCTCGAGCGCACGCAGTCGCGCGATGCCTGTCGTCGTCTCCTCCGTCACGCCCGCGAGCCTCGCCGCGAGCTCCGGCCGGTGCTCGACGATCCGCGCGGTCAGCTCGAGCCCGTCGTCGACCACGAGCTCCGGCTCCGTGTCGGCGACGGCGAGCAAGTCCGTGTGGAACTCCTCCGGCGAAGCGCCGTGGCGCGCGTGCACCTCGATCCCCCGCGCGACGAGGGCCGCGCAGATCGCGTCCTGCGTCGACCCGGGATTGGAGCCGGACGCGACGACCTGCGCGCCAGCGTCGGCGAGAACGGTCGCGAGGTAGGCCGTCTTCGCCTCCAGGTGAACGACGACGGCGACGCGACGGCCGGCGAGAGCGCCGTCCGCCAGGCGCTCGCGTGCGAGCCGGTTCAGCACCGGCGAGTGCCGCGCCACCCAACCGATGCGCTGCTCGCCGGCGGGCGCGAGCGACGGGTCGGTGATCGAGGAGCGGGAGGCGGCGTCCGACATGGCGCGAGCCTAGTCCCCCAGGTGACCGCGCGAGGAACGAGAGAGCGGCGGCCGTCGGCCGCCGCTCGGAGGTTCGTCGGCTCGAAGCCGGTCTAGATCTTGCGGCGGGGGCGGCTGGGGCCCCACTTCGAGTTGCGCCGCTTCGACGCGTAGACGAGGCGCGGTGCCGCGACCTTCATCCCCTGGTCGGCGAAGTCGTCGGTGCGGCCGACCATGCGCGCGACATGGCTCACCTCGGCCTGCTGCTCGGGCAGCACGAGCGTCACGCCCGTGCCGCTGCGGCCGGCGCGGCCGGTGCGGCCGACCCGGTGGACGTAGCCCTTGTTGTCCTCGGGCGGGTCGAAGTTGATCACGTGCGTGATGTCGTCGAGATCGAGGCCGCGGGCGGCGACGTCGGTCGCGACGAGCGTCGAGACCTTGCCCGCCTCGAAGCGAGAGAGCGCCCGCTCGCGCGCGCCCTGCGTCATGTCGCCGTGCATCGCGACGGCGTGCACGTCGTGCCGCGCGAGCTTGTGGACGAGCCGCTCCGCGCCGCGCTTCGTCCGCACGAACACGAGCGCGAGCCCGCGTGCCTCCTCGCCGAGCAGCTGCGCCAGCAGCTGGACCTTGTTCTCCGCAGTGACCGCCACGAAGCGGTGCTCCACCGCGCCCTGGCGCTGCTCGACGGGCAGCTCGCCCTCGCAGCGGACGGCATTCGTCGTGTAGTCGCGGGCGAGCTCGCCGACCGCGCCGTCGAGCGTGGCCGAGAAGAACATCGTCTGACGCTTGCGCGGCAGGCGCCGCACGATCCGGTCGACCTGCGGCTGGAAGCCCATGTCGAGCATCCGGTCTGCCTCGTCGAGGATCAGGATGCGGACACCCTCGAGCGTGACCGCCCGCCGCTCCAGCAGGTCCTGCAGGCGGCCGGGCGTCGCGACGAGCACGTGGGCCTCGCGGGCCTTCTTCGCCTGCGTCGAGATCGTGACGCCGCCGTAGACGGCGGCGACCTTCAGGTCGCGCGCGGGGGCGATCGTCTCGAACTCGGCGGCCACCTGGGCCGCGAGCTCGCGCGTCGGCACGAGGACGAGCGCCGAGGGGCGGGCCGCGCTCGAGTCGAGCGCCTCGACGATCGGGAGCGCGAACGCGAGCGTCTTGCCCGAGCCCGTCGGGGACTTCGCGAGCACGTCGCGGCCCGCGAGTGCGTCGGGGAGGACGAGGGTCTGGATGCGGAACGGCGCGTGGATGTCGCGGTCCGCGAGGGCCTGTGCGACGCGCGACGAGACGCCCAGGTCGAGAAACGACTGCATGTGATCTGACTCCTTCTGTTCGGTCGAGATCCGCCTACCTCGACCACCCGGCCCATGCCGGGGCGAACAAGGAGAACAAACCTCACGGGACGACCCGATGCCGTCCGTGCCCACACCGTAGCACCGACCGTGGCTGACGCCGTCGCTAGGGTGCCCCGCGTGATCTCGTTCGCCCGCGGCGCCCCCGCTCCCGAGTGCCTCGCGCGCGACCTGATCGCCGACTGTGCGCGCGCCGCGATCGAGCGCGACGCAGGCGTCCTCGCGTACGGCTCGGGCGGCGGCTACGGCCCGCTGCGCGAGCGGCTGGCGGCGCGGCACGGCGTCGAGCCCGCCCGCGTCCTCCTGACGAGCGGCGGCCTGCAGGGGATCGCGTTCTACTTCGAGGAGCTGCTCGAGCAGCGGCCCGGCCGGGTGCTCGTCGAGGGGCCGACCTACGACCGGCCGCTCAAGCTGCTCGACGGCCTCGGAGCCGACGTGGTCGCGCTCCCCATGGACGACGAGGGGCTGGACCCCGACGCCGTCGAGCGGGAGCTCGGGGCCGGCCCGGTCAGCTTCCTCTACACCATCCCGACCTTCCAGAACCCGAGCGGGCGGACGCTGTCGGTCGAGCGCCGGCGGCGGCTCGTCGAGCTGGCGGCGCGCCACGACCTCCCCGTGCTCGAGGACGACCCCTACGGCCTCGTCCGCTACGAGGGCGAGGCGCCGCCGTCGCTGCACGAGCTGGAGGGCGGGGCGTGCGTCACCTACGCCTCCTCGTTCTCGAAGACGGTGGCCCCGGGACTCCGCATCGGCTGGTTCGTGCTCCCCGCCGGCCTGGCGGAGCGGCTCGAGGCACGGGCAGTCTCCACCTACATCTCACCGCCCTTCGTCTCCCAGGCGACCGTGGAGGAGCTCTGCGCCCGTGGCCTCTTCGACGAGAACCTGGCCCGGATCCGCGACCTGCTGCGCGCACGGCGGGACGCGATGCTGGACGCGCTCGAGCGCGAGCTCGCCGCGAGCGCGACCTGGAGCCGCCCCGAAGGCGGCTACTTCGTCTGGGCCGAGCTGCAGACCGAGACGGCGCCCCTGCTCGAGCGCGCCGAGGCCGCCGGGGTCTCTTTCGTGCGCGGTGCCGACTTCTTCCCCGGCGGCGGGGGGAGCCGCGCGGCCCGCCTCGCGTTCAGCTACGAGTCGGTGGACTCGATCGGCGAAGGCGTCTCGGTGCTCGCGTCGCTCCTGTAGACGCGCCGCGCGTAGATCTGGGCGATCAGCACGCCCGCGACGAGCCCGGCGAGGAGCGACAGCAGGATGACCCAGATCAGCGAGGTGCGGGCCTCGAAGAAGATGAAGTTGACGCTCGCCTGGTCCGTGTTCCCGCTCACGAACGCGATCACGTAGGCCGCGAGGAGGATCAGCCCCGCGATCGACAGCCAGAGCTTGGGGAGCCAGCTGCGCTGGAACTCGCGCTCGCGCTCGCTCGGATCCATCGGCGGATCCTATGCGGCGGCGTGGGCGTAGGCCGGTGCCGGACGCGGCACGAGCGGCGGCTGGCGCGGCGGTTGGAGGCCGGCGCGCGCGGCGCGGAAGGTGGGACACGGGCGCTCGCCGGGAAGGGCGCAGAGGCCCGAGCGGCGGAAGTAGCAGTCACTGCACGTTGCTTCGCTTCGGTTGCTCATCTCTCCCCGTGTTCTCGTGGCGACCAGACGTGAACAGGGGCCATTCTCGGGGCGCGCGGCTGTGGCATCAACCCCTCGTCGCAACGAAACGCACGCAATTTCCGGTGCTTTCGCTTGTCCGGGAAAGATCCCGCTAATCAGCTCTTTTTGGGCAACGCGGCGAGCTTCTCGAGCGCCTGTTGAAAGTTCTCCACCGGGATGATCCGCAGGCCATGCGCGTGGCGCCGTGCAACGGCCGCGTTATCCCCAGCCGGGACGACGAAGACCTCGGCCCCTGCGCGGCGGGCGCCGATCGTCTTCTGCTTCGCGCCCCCGATCGGAGAGACGGTCCCGTCGAGCTGCAGCTCCCCGGTCGCGGCCACCCGGTAGCCGCGGTCGATCTCCTCGCCGAGCTCCTCGAGCAGGTCGAGCGCGAAGGCGAGCCCGGCGGAAGGGCCGCCGACGTTGCCGAGGTCGATCTCGACGTCGAGCGGGAGGTCGATGTCCGCGTTCTGCTCGACCTGGATGCCGACGATCGGGCGAGCCTCGTCGTCCGGGCTCGCCACCGTCGCCACCGACTCGGTACGCAGCTTCCCCTCCGCGCGCAGCCGCAGCCGGACTGTTTCGCCGGGCTTCCGCCGGCCGATCGCGCGGCGGAGCGCGTCGGGCGTCCGTACGCGCGAGCCGTCGACCGCGACGATCACGTCGCCGGCGCGGACTCGGCCGTGTGCCGGCGCGTCGGGTACGACGGCGACGACGAGCGCCCCGTCCGGCGCGGCGCCGACGTCGTGCCCGAGCTCGCGCAGCGCGACCGCGGCCGCCACCTGCTCCGAGCGATCCATCGCGCGCCGGTTCTGCCGCCGCCGCTCCTCGAAGCTGGAGCCGGGCGGGACGAGAGCGTGAGCCGGCACGAGATCGGCGCCGTCGGGGCGCAGCGGCGGGACGTGCCGCTCGAGCAGCGAGGCCTTGCGGACGACGACGTCGACGTAGAGGATGCCGCCGCCGTCGCGGTCGGCCTGCTCGCCCTCAACCGTCACGCGCTCGGCGAGCGGCTTCGCCTCGTCCGGGAGGATCAGGTAGTCGTCACCGGGAACGAAGAAGGCGACGCCGGCCGCGGCCAGCGCGACGACGACGAGGCCGAGCAGGACGCGGCCGAGCCTCAGAGGAGGCCCCGGGTGAGCCCGCCGTCGACCGCGATCGTGGTGCCGGTGACGTAGGCCGCACGGTCGGACGCGAGGAAGCACACGACGTCGCCGAGCTCGCGCGGCGAGGCCACCCGCCGCAGCGGGATCGCGCCGAGGTCGGCCTCCGTCGGGCCGTCGGGATACACCTCGCGCAGCCGGTCCGTGTCGACGCGCCCCGGCGCCACCGCGTTGACGGTCACGCCGGCAGGCCCGAGCTCGCGCGAGAGGGTCTTCAGCCAGCCGATGAGGCCCGGCCGGATCGCGTTCGAGAGCGCGAGGCCGTCGATCGGCTCCTTCACCGAGCTCGACGTGATCGCGACGACGCGGCCACGGCCGCTCGCCTCGAGGTGCGGCCGACAGAGCCGCACGAGCCGGAGCGAGGAGAGGAGCAGCAGCCCGACCGCGTCGTCGACCTGCACGTCGGTGATGTCCACGGCCGCCGTCCGCGGGGGGCCGCCGCTGTTCAGGACGAGCACGTCGATGCCGCCGAACGCCTCCAGCGTGCGGGCGACGAGTGTCTCGAGGTGCTTCGGGTCGGTCACGTCCCCGCGAACGGCGAGCGCCCCGAGCCGCTCCGCCTCGCGCTCGAGCACGTCGCGCCGACGCGCGAGCATGGCGACGTTGGCGCCCTCCGCCGCGAGCGACTCGGCGCAGGCGAGGCCGATCCCCGACGAGGCGCCGCAGACGACGGCGGTGCGCCCGGCGAGGCCGAGCTCCATCGTCAGGTGCCGAGAACCGAGACGACGTCGCGCACGGCGGCGGCCGACGTCTCGAGCGCCTGGCGCTCCGACTCGTCGAGCTCGAGCTCCACGATCTGCTCGATCCCGTCCCGGCCGAGCTTCACGGGCACGCCCATGTAGAGGCCGTCGATCCCGTATTCGCCCTCGAGGTATGCGGTGCAAGGCAGCACGCGCTTCTCGTCGAGCACGATCGAGTCGACCATCTGCGCCGCGGCCGCCCCCGGCGCGTACCACGCGGAGGTGCCGAGCAGGTTCACGAGCTCGCCGCCGCCCTTCGCCGTCCTCGCCACCATCGCGGTGATCCGCTCCTCGTCGACGAGCTTCCGCAACGGGATGCCGCCGACCGTGGTGGCGGAGACGACCGAAACCATCTGGTCGCCGTGGCCGCCGAGCACCATCGCGGTCACGTCCTTCACGGACGCGCCGGTCTCGTGCGCGATGAAGGTCGAGAAGCGCGACGTGTCGAGGATCCCCGCCATGCCGAAGACGCGCTCCTTCGGGTGCCCGGACACGTTCTTCGCAACGTGGCACATCGCGTCGAGCGGGTTCGAGACGACGATCAGGATCGCGTCTGCACTCGCTGCCACGGCCTGCTCCGTGACGGAGCCGACGATCTTCTCGTTGGTCGTGACGAGGTCGTCGCGGCTCATCCCCGGCTGCCGCGGCAGCCCGGCCGTGATGACGACCACCTCGGAGCCGGCGGTCTCGTCGTAGCCGTTCGTCCCGAGGACGTTCGGCTCGTACCCGAGCACCGCGCCCGCCTGGTTGATGTCGAGCGCCTTGCCCTGGGGCAGGCCTTCCTTGATGTCGACGAGGACGACGTCCGCGTAGTCGCGCCGGGCCAGTTCCTGCGCGCAGGTCGCGCCCACGTTGCCGGCGCCGACCACGGTGATCTTGTGCCTCACTGCGAGCCCTCCAGCTTGTCGATGATCGCGTCCGCGACCTCGCTCGTGCCGACGGCGCTCGGGTCGTCCCGGCTCGGCTTCATGTCATAGGTGACGTTCCGGCCCTCCTCGATCACGGCTGCGATCGCGCGCTCGAGGCGGTCGGCGGCGTCCGTCTCGCCGAGGTGGCGGAGCATCAGCATCCCCGAGAGCATCATCGCCATCGGGTTCACCTTGTTCTGGCCGGCGTACTTCGGCGCCGAGCCGTGCGTCGGCTCGAAGACCGCGCTTTCCCGGCCGAAGTTCGCGCCGGGGGCGAGCCCGAGGCCCCCGATCAGCCCGGCGGCCAGGTCGGAGACGATGTCGCCGTAGAGGTTCGGCAGCACGAGCACGTCGTACTCCTCCGGCCGCTGCACGAGCTGCATCGACAGGTTGTCGACGATGCGGTCCTCGAACTCGACGTCACCGTTCTCCTCTGCGACGTCGCGCGCGACGTGGAGGAAGAGCCCGTCCGTGAACTTCATGATGTTCGCCTTGTGCACGGCGGTGACCTTGCGGCGCCCGTTGCGGCGCGCGTACTCGAACGCGAACTCGACGATCTGCCGGGTCCCGGTCTCGGAGATCGGCTTGATCGAGATCCCGGAGTCACGGCGGATCGCGCCGTGCCCGTGCTCGCCCAGCCACGTCAGCAGCTCGTCCGCGTCCTCGGTGCCCTCTTCGAACTCGACGCCCGCGTAGAGGTCCTCGGTGTTCTCGCGCACCACGATGAGGTCGACCTCCTCGTAGCGCGAGCGCACACCGGGGTAGCTCTTGCACGGCCGCACCTGGGCGTAGAGGTCGAGCGCCTTCCGCAGCCCGACGTTGACCGACCGGAAGCCGCCGCCCACGGGGGTCGTGATCGGCCCCTTGAGCGCAGTCCCGTTCCGGCGGACCGACTCGAGCACGTGCTCCGGGAGCGGGTTCCCGCCGTACTGGTCCATCACGTCCGTCCCCGCCTGCTGGACGTCCCAGTCGAAGGCGACGCCGGTGCCCTCGAGCACCCGGCGCGTGGCCTCCGTCAGCTCGGGTCCGGTCCCGTCGCCGGGGATGAGGGTCACTCGGTGCGCCATGGCCGCGCACGACTCTACCGACCGATTGGGCACTGGGGTTCCGGGTAAGGTCCGTGCCGATGGCAGGCCCGAAGAAGTCCGTCGCGCTCTCCGGCATCGCCGTCGCCGACACGAGCATCTGCTCGATCGACCCGGACGAGGGCGTACTGATGTACCGCGGCTACGACATCACGGAGCTCGCCGAGCACTCGACGTACGAGGAGGTGGCGTACCTCCTGGTCGAGGGCGACCTCCCGTCGCCGGAGCAGCTCTCCGAGTTTGCCGAGCAGCTGGCCGAGGCGCGGTCGCTGCCGCCGGCGGTCGTGACGATCGTGGATGGCAACGCGATGGATGCCTCCCCGATGGAGACGCTGCGCACCGCCGTCTCCGCGCTCTCCTTCGCCGACCCGGCCGAGAGCGCGACCGACCCGGAGCACGAGCACCGCAAGGCGATCGACCTGATCGCCAAGCTCCCGACGATCATCGCGCGCTACGAGCGCCGCCGCCGTGGGCGTCCGGCGATCGACCCGGACCCGTCGCTCGGCTACGCCGAGAACTTCCTCACGATGCTGCGCGGTGAGGAGCCGGCCGAGCGCGAGGCGCGGGCGTTCGAGGTGGCGATGATCCTGCACGCCGAGCACGAGATGAATGCATCCACCTTCACGGCGCGCGTCGTCGCGGGTACGAACGCAGACCTGCACTCCGCGATCGTGGCCGCGATCTGTGCGCTCAAGGGACCGCTGCACGGGGGCGCGAACCAGGCGGCCATGCGGGTGTTCGAGGAGTTCGGCTCGGCCGAGCGCGTCCCGGACGGCGTGCGTGCCCGGCTCGAGCAGCGCAAGCCTCTCTACGGCTTCGGGCACCCGCTCTACCGCGCGATGGACCCGCGCGTGCCGATCCTGCGCGAGCTCACCGAGGAGTTCGCGGACGAGAGCGAGCCCGACTACCTCGCGATCGCCAAGGCAGCGGAGCGCGAGGCTCGCGAGCAGAAGGGGCTGTGGCCGAACGTCGATCTCTACTCCGGCGTGCTCTACCACTATCTCGGCCTGCCGACCGACCTCTTCATCCCGCTCTTCCAGATGAGCAGGGTGGCCGGGCAGGCGGCGCACGTGCTCGAGCAGCACGCCGGCGGCAAGATCATCCGCCCGAGCGCCGAGTACGTCGGCGAGCCGCGGCGGCCCTACCCCGTCGGCGAGCGGGAGGCGGTGTCGTGAGCGACTTCAAGCCGGGGCTCGAGGGCGTCGTCGCGTTCGAGACCGAGATCGCCGAGCCAGACCGCGAGGGCGGCGCGCTCCGCTACCGCGGCGTCGACATCGAAGACCTCGTCGGCACGTACCGCTTCGAGCAGGTCTGGGGCCTGCTCGTCGACGAGCGCTTCGAGCCGGGGCTCCCGGAGGCCGAGGAGTACGCCGGCGGCGGCCTCACCGGCAACACGCCGGCCGACCTGCAGGCGGTCACGGCACGCGTCGGCTCCGAGTGGGGGCTCGGGAAGCTGATCGACATCTCCGACGACGAGGCGCGCGAGGACCTGCGGCGCCTGTCGGCGCAGTTCATCTCGGTTGCCGCGCAATCGGCCAGAATCGCCGACGGCAAGCAGGACCAGGTCGAGCGCTCGGTCGTCGAGGGAGGCGCGTCGACCGCGGAGCGCTTCCTGCTCGAATGGCGTGGCGAGGCGGACCCACGTCACGTGCAGGCGCTCGACACCTACTGGATCTGCACCGCCGAGCACGGCCTGAACGCCTCCACCTTCACCGCCCGCGTCGTCGCCTCGACCGGCGCCGACTGCGCGGCCGCGCTCTCCTCCGCCGTCGGCGCCCTCTCCGGCCCCCTGCACGGCGGCGCGCCCGCGCGCGTCCTGCCGATGCTCGACGCTGCCGCCGAGTCCGGTGATCCGGACAGCTACGTGAACGGCCTGATCGAGCGGGGCGAGCGCCTGATGGGCTTCGGCCACCGCGTCTACCGCGCCGAGGACCCGCGGGCGCGGCTCCTCCGTGGCACGGCAAAGGAGCTCGGCGCGCCCCGCTACGACGTCGCCGAGGAGCTCGAGCGGGCGGCGCTCGAGGCGCTCCGGAAGAAGTCGCCCGACCGGCCGCTCGAGACGAACGTCGAGTTCTGGTCGGCCGTCGTGCTCGACGTCGCGGACATCCCGCCCCAGCTCGCGCCCGCCATGTTCGCGTGCTCCCGCACGGCCGGCTGGTCGGCCCACATCCTGGAGCAGAAGCGGCTGGCGCGGCTCGTCCGTCCGTCGGCCCGCTATGTCGGCCCCGGGGAGCGCCCGGCCTCGTCGGTCGCGTGACGCTCGCCGAGGCTGCGGCCGAGGCCGAGACCCTCGCGCAGGCGGGTGACCAGAAGGCGCTCGCGACGCTGCGCTCGCAGTGGGACGAGGAGGTCGAGCACGCGGCGCGCCACGGCGACTACCGCATCCGCGCGCAGGCTTATCGCGCGATCGCGCAGTTCCGCTTCCGGCAGAAGCTCGAGCTCCTGCGCCGCGGCCTCGAGGACGAGAGCCCGGCGGCCCGAGGCTCCGCGTTGATCGCCCTCGAGAGCCTCTCGCGCACCCACCCCGGCGACGTGAACGCCTCACGGCGACTGCTGCACGACCTCGCGTCGGCCGACGCGAACGCCGCGGTGCGCAGGCTCGCCATCGTCTGCCTGAAGAACGGCACGCCGGAGCGGCAGAGCATCCAGCTTCTGAACGGGCTCGCGGACGACGACGACCAGGACGCCGAGGTGCGGAAGACGGCGAGGGCGGTCGCGACGATGCTCCAGAAACGCGCGAACACGCGCTGATGCAGCCGCTCGTCGGCGTGATCATGGGGTCGCGCTCCGACTGGGAGACGATGCGGCACGCGTGCGAGACCCTGGCGGAGCTCGAGGTGCCCTACGAGCAGCGGGTCGTCTCGGCGCACCGGACCCCTGACCTGCTCTTCGAGTACGCAACGACGGCGGTCGATCGCGGGCTCCAGGTGCTGATCGCCGGCGCGGGCGGCGCGGCTCACCTGCCCGGCATGGCGGCGGCGAAGACGGCGCTGCCGGTGCTCGGCGTGCCGGTCGAGTCGCGGGCGCTGCGGGGCGTGGACTCACTCCTCTCGATCGTCCAGATGCCGGCCGGGATCCCCGTCGGGACGCTCGCGATCGGCCGCGCGGGGGCCGTCAACGCCG
>DASQNG010000115.1:0-4877 GCA_035645095.1 Gaiellaceae bacterium
CACGCGTCGATCGTGGCGTCGCCGAGCGGCCGCCACGACGTGATCGTCTACCACGCCTGGGATCCCGGGGCGACCGCGCGGCTGATGCGGATCGACCCGCTCGTGTGGACGCCGGAGGGGCCGCGCTGCGACGGCCCCTCCGTCGATCCTCGTCCGCTGCCGGACTAGCCGGTCCGCGTCGCGCGCCCGCACTCGTGCGCGCGGTACACGCGCACGTAGTCGAACTCGGACGTGAACCCGGCTCCGCCCATCGAGACGAGCCCGATCTGCTCGCTCGGGAGACGGTGCGTCCAGACGCCGCCGCGCACCCAGATGCCGCCGTCGCGGCGCGTGTAGGCGCGGTAGGTGACCTCGCCCCTGCCCCCGGAGGCGCAGCGCACGACGCGCAGCGTCGTCCACTCACCGGGCGCGCCGACGACGGTGTTCCCGTAGCGCGGCCAGCCAGCCGGCACCGGTGCGAGCTCCTTCGCCCACTCCGTCTGTCGCGTCTCCCAGATCGAGACGTGCGCGAGCTTCAGGAAGTTGTCGTCGTTCCCGTAGACGACGAGACCGCCCTGCGTGTAGTTGAAGCAGCAGCCCTCAGGTGGCACCGAGAGCCGCATCCGTGTCTCGACGACGTAGTCGTGCTTCGGCGCCGGCCGCACGAGCACGGAGGCCGTGTTGTTGTCGACGTAGAGGTCGGCCGCCTGCGTGTCGAAGCGGAACGACGTCCCTGTCGAGCCGTACGTCCCCGGCGCCGGCGGGCGCACCCACGACCAGCCCGGGGCGAGCGCGGCGCCCGTGAACTCGTCCGAGTATGCGCCTAGTCGGGCGCCGACACGGGCGTCCCGCGCGAGCTCGTGCTTCAGGCGGGACTTGTGCCGGTCGGTCGTCACCGGGCCGGGCTGCCGCTTGTCCGACGCCCAGAGGCCGCCGCGGACGTCCGGCCAGCCGTCGCTCCAGGTGATCGGGTCGAGCAGCATGGGCCGCTTCGTGAACCCGACCGCCCCTTCGAAGTAGGGGTCGTGCCGATCGACAGCGTGGTAGTACGTCCACCACTGCCCGGCCGCGTCCTGGATCACGGTGTTGTGGCCGAGCCCGACCCAGCGGTTCCCGTTCATGCTGAGGACGGGCGTCCCGCCGACGCGGCCCTGCAGGAGCGACTGCCCGTCCTTGTCGACGTAGGGGCCGAGCACGTTCGCCGAGCGGCCGACGAAGACGCTGTAGCCCGTCAGCGGGCCTCGGCAGCAGTCGGTCGCAGACACGAAGAGGTAGAAGAAGCCGCCGCGGTGGACGACGTGCGCGCCCTCGTAGCGGTTCGCGATCGTGATCTGGGTCTGCGTCGCCGGGATCGAGCGCAGCCCGTCCGGCGTCAGCTGGCGGGCGGAGATGCCGCCGAAGTAGCTGCCGTAGAAGAGGTACTTGACGCCGTCGACCTCGATGTAGTCGGGGTCGAACGTCCAGCGGTTCGACGGCTCCACGACGGGGCCGCCGCTGTCGACGAACGGGCCGGTCGGGCTCGAGCTGACGCCGACGCCAATCGCGCTGCCACCGCCCGGCAGATTCGTGTCGGGAGCGGTGTAGTAGAGGTGGTACTTCCCGTTCACGTACGCGATGTCCGGCGCCCAGAGCCCTGCCGTCTCCTTCACCCACGTCGGCTTCGACGCGAACGCGTCGCCCACATAGGTCCAGTTGACGAGGTCGGTGGAGCGCAGGATCGGGATCAGCCGGAAACGGAAGCTGCCGTCGGCGTTCCGATCCTCGTCGTTCAGCGGGTCCGTCGTGCAGTACGCGTACCAGGCGCGATCCGGGGCCTGGCCCTGGATCACCGACGGGTCGGCGCAGCTCTCGACGAGGCCGCCCGACGGGATCCTGACCGTGAGCGGGTTGTCGTAGGTCACGTTCGTCGCGGCGGCCGGCGCCGGTGCGCCGAGCGTCAGGAAGAGCAGCGTCGCGAGCACCAGCAGCGTGTGGTGCGCGCGTCGTGTCGATCCATCCATCGTGTGCCCCCTCGATCGTGGTGAGGCCGACGTCGCGTCGGCGGCTCGATCGAACGCCGCAGTACCCTTCCTGCCGTTGTTGCAACATCCGCCGCGGCAGCGGCGTGGAGCCGGCGAGGAGGCAGCGGTGGGAACGGTCGAGCAAGCAGGTCCCCGTCACGACGTGGCGGCGATCATGGGCGGTATCTACGGCGACGGCATCCTCGGCTGCCGCGGCGCCTTCGAGCGTGCGTGGGTGGAGCGGCTCGCGGAGGACGTCGCCGTCGCCTACGAGGACGCGCTCGGACGCGAGCGAGGCGCGGTCGGCCGTGGCCGGAACCGCCACTACGTCGAGATCCGGCCGCAGGACGTGCGCGGCTTCGTCGACCTCGTCACGCACCCCTGGGTGACGGCGGTCTGCGAGGCGGTGCTCGGCCCGGGCTACGTCTTCGTCGAGATCGGCTTCGACGTCCCGAACCCGGGCTCGCTCGACCAGCCGTGGCACCGCGACTTCGCCGCACCGCCGGAGACCGTGGTGGGTCGCCGGCTCAGTTCACTCGCCTTCAACGTGACGACGGTGGACGTGACCGACGAGATGGGGCCGTTCGAGATCGCACCCGGAACGCAGTGGGACGACGGGACGCCGTTCGACCACGCGATGTTCCCGCCTCGGGAGCTCTGGGGCCGCTACGAAGAGCGGGCGCAGCGGAAGCTGCCGCAGCTGGGCGACCTCGCCTGCCGCACCGCTCTCACCGTCCACCGCGGCACCGCGAACCGCTCCGAGACGCCGCGGCCGGTGCTCGTGCTCGGCGCCGAGGCAGCCGACGCGACGAAGGCGATCCCGCACGATCTGCAGCTGACGCACGACTTCCACGACGCGCTCCCGGAGGAGGTGCGGCGGCACCTGTCGTGCCGGCTCGTCGACGAGCTCGAGCCGGTCGTCCAGGGCCACACGATCGAGGGGCTGGTGATGGGCGAGGCGTGACGGCGCTCAGGCGAGCGCGTCGTCCCGCAGCACGGCGTGGACGCCGACCGCGTCGTTCACGATCTGCGTCACCCGGAGGTCGACCACGACGGAGGCGAGCCCGAGCGCGTCGTCGCGCGAGAGCCCGTGCTCGCGCTGCAGCAGGTCGAGCATGCCGGCGACGGCGATGTCGGCGGCCGCGCGGAGGTCGGGATCGAACCCGAACGTCAGCCACGCCCCGTCGACGCGTGCGAGCGGCCACTCGAGCTCGAGGTCGTCGCGGACGCCCAGCGTCAGTGTCGCGGTCACCGGCGCCTCGATCGCGGTGCCGGACACCTCGCCGTCGCCCTGCGCCGCGTGGCCGTCGCCGGCCGAGAAGAGTGCTCCGTCCACCGGCACCGGCAGGAACAGCGTCGTGCCCGCGACGAGTTCCTTGCAGTCGATGTTGCCGCCGTGCCGCCGCGGCGGGATCGTGGAGTGGACGCCCGGCTCCGGCGGCGGCATCCCGAGTACGCCGAGGAACGGCGCGAGGCGCACGGTGCAGCCGGCGCCGTGGCCGACCTCGTCGGCGAGCTCCCAGTCGATCCGGTGCGGGGGCGAGGTGAACGTGACGCCCCAGCTCGCCGGCTCGACGGCCTCCACCTGCACGACGAGGACGTCGCCGGCCCGCGCGCCGCGGAGCTCGATCGGGCCGGCGAGCGCGTGTCCGGTGTCGCGCTCGGGCTCGGCGGGGACGAGTCGCTCGTCGCGGGCCAGGTGCCAGCCGGCATTCGGCACGGACAGCCGCACCGAGTCGCCGGGCTCCATGGTCAGGACCGGCGGGAGCTCGCGTGAGAAGCAGCCGTGTAGGACCGCCGCGTCGAGGGGGAGCTCGTGCCGGGCCACGCCTGTGAGTATCGCCGCGGCCGCGGTAGCATCGGCGCGTGCGGGTGTACGGCGTCGTCTGGGCGGGGGTGCGCACCGAGGCCTTCCAGGAGACCGTCGCGTTCTTCCGCGACGTCCTCGGGCTTCCGCTCACGGAGCCGGCGCCCGACTTCGCGTGGAGCAGGCTGCCCGACTCGTCGCAGTTCGAGGTGTTCGGCCCCGACCTGCCCGACCACGACCACTTCACGACCGGCCCCGTGCCCGAGTTCCTCGTCGACGACGTGCACGCGGCCGCCGCGGAGCTGGCGGCCGCCGGGTGCGAGCTCTTCGGCGGTCCGAAGGGCACGTCGGAGCAGGCGTGGCTCCACTTTCGCGCGCCGGACGGAAACGTCTACGGGGTGACGAGCGGTGACTCCTACGTCCGCCCGCGGGACGACTCGAACGAGACCGCCGAGCCGCGCCCGTGACGCAACCTGCAGCCGACGCTTTCAGCGCTCTTCGGCCTAGCGCTCCGGCGCGCAGTGCAGGTCGTTGCCGAGCAACGCGTCGAAGAGTCGCGTCGCGTCTGCCTGCAGCACCGGGTCGAAGCGCCCGAGCTGCGGCCCTTCCCAGCGCACGACCGGCGTCACACCGGGGCCCATCGCCGAGACCGCGTAGCGCTCGCCGAGGCCCCAGCCGTTCGGCGTCGTGCTCGGGTAGCCGGCCGGCGGCGCCTGGGGGACGAACGTGTAGCAGAAGCCGCCGTTGCCCCGGTGCGTGACGATCGCGGTGTCGTGCCTCCAGCCGGGCCCGTAGTCGGAGTTGTAGACGCCGATGTAGATGTTGCGTGCGAACGGATCTCGGACGACCGCCGAGGGCGTTCTCGTCCCGAAGACGGGCTGACCGCGGTAGAGCAGCCGCCCGAAGAAGCCGCGCTGGGCGTGCGAGTACGTCCAGCGGCGGTGGATCTCGAGCTGCGGCAGCTCCCCGCTCCAGTGCGAGACGTGGAGCTCGACCCCTCGCTGCTTGTCCGTCCAAGGTTCGAAGCCGCGCATCGGCAGGTTCCGCTGCCACGCCTGGAGCGCCCAGTAACTGCCGTCGGGCGCCTTGCA
>DASQNG010000116.1:0-19285 GCA_035645095.1 Gaiellaceae bacterium
GAGGCCCACGGCGGTCGGCTCGACGTCGAGTCGACGCCCGGCGAGGGCGCCACGTTCACACTCACGCTGCCGACCGGCTCGCCGACTATCCCGGAACGGGCGCCCGCGCCGAGCTGAGCTCCTGCAGGAGCTCAGCGGCGCGTGAGGCGACCGCGGCGCGCACGTCCGCCGGCTCGAGCACCACAGCCTCGCCGCGGTCGGCGAGAACCTCGCTCAGGAGCCAGTCTCGCGTGCCCGCATGGACTGTCGTGACGGCCGTGCCGTCGACGAGGGGTGTCGCGCCGCGCTCCACCTTCCAGCGCGCGACGGCCTCGGAGTACCTGATCCGCGCGGGCCGCGTCGCCTCGAGGAAGCGCGGGTCGAACCCCTCGCGCGGCTCGAACGGCTCCTCCGTTAGCTCCGCAGAGCGCATCCGGTCGAGGCGGTAGCTCCGCGGGCCGTCCGCCGTCACGTCCCAGGTGTGCACGAGCCAGTTCGGCATCACGCGCTCGAACCGGTACGGCTCGATCCGGCGGCGAGAGGTCGTCGTCGCCGGCTCCTTGAGGTACGCGATCTCGACGATGCGGTTGCGCTCCATCGCCTCGCTGAGCGTCCGCACGAGCCGCTCCTCGTGCGACTGCTTCCGCGTCTCCTCCTCGCCGCCGGCATCGAACTGCCCGAAGGTGTCCTCGAGCTTCTTGCGCACCCGGTCGAGCGGCGTGTGGGCCCGTGCGGCGATCGTGGGGCCGACGATGTCGAGCGCGAGCCTGATCGCGCGGGCCTCGAGCGGCGTCAGCCGCGGCGCCTGGCGGAAGACGTCGCCGTACAGCTCCTTGTCGATCCGGATCTCGTCGCCTTCGAGCTCCGCGTACACGGTGTAGCAGCCCCCGCCGAAGTTGACGAGGTTGAGCAGCGAGAGGTGCTCCTGCAGCTCGCTCGGCGCGATCGAGAACCGTGCCGCGACGTCGGCCGCCGGAACCCGCGTCTGACGCGCGTCGCCGCAGGCGGCGAGCAGGTACGCGAGGAGTGCCTGGAGGACCGCGAACCGCTCGGGCGCGACGGGGGGAGCCGGACGCTCCGGTGCCGCCGCAGCCTCCTCCGGTCGCTCGGCGGCAGGCTCCGGCGGCTCCCCGGCGTGTCCGTCGCGCACCCGCTCGAGCGCGCGGACACAGGCGTCCCGCAGCTCGTCGGGCTCGAGCGGCACGGCGCGGCCGTTCTGCCGCAGCACCCACCCGGCGAGCGCGTCGAGGTTCGCGTACGCCGTCTCGAAGACGCCCGCGTCGAGCGTCCCGGCGCGGTCGAGTGTCCGGTGCACCCACCACGCCGTGTCACCCTCCACGGCGATTCGCGCCGTGCCCTGCGGGGCGCCGTGCTGCCAGTCCTCGCCGACGCGGTGCTGCTCGACGTCGAAGTCCGGCGGGACGCGGAAGTCGCGCTCGCGGCGCGTCGCGAAGCGGATGTCGCTCCGGATCCGGGAGATCCGGAACGTTCGGATCGCGTCGCGGTCGAGATCATGGCCGACGACGTACCACGTGCCGCCGTCGCGCCGCAGCGCGTACGGGTTGAGGGTGCGCTCGCCGACGCTGTCGTGGGCAGGCGACCAGTAGCTGAACTTCACCGTGCGCTGCTTCGAGATCGCCGACTCGAGCTTCGAGAGCCGGCCGGCGATCTCCGGCGAGTACTCGGGGTCGCGCACCAGCACTGCGGCGGCGGTGCGCGTCGGGGCGTCGTCGAAGCCGGGGCGGCCGAGCGCGAGGTTCTGCAGCGCGAGGCGCAGCGGCTCGGCGTACGCGAACGTACCCTCCAGCAGGTAGAGCGCGGTCTGGAGTGCCGCGAGCTCGTCGTCGTCGAGCTCGAGCCGCTCGAGGAAGTAGTTCTCCGAGCGGAGCGTGTACAGCTCCTCGCCGGTGAACTCGTCGCGTTGCGAGTGCAGCGGCACCCCGAGGCCGATCAACTCCGCCCGGTCGGAGTAGAAGCGCCGGGCGAACGCCTCGTCCGACATCTCGGAGTACCCCTCGACGTTCCCCTTGACGTCGCGAGCCGTCAGCGGGCGCCGCTCTGCCATCAGGAACGCTACGAGCGACAGCTGCCGGATCAGCTTGTCGGTGTCGTGCGACATCAGGTCGCGAGCCTACCGCTTCGCCGCCGGCGCCAGCCGGGGCGCCGGGGCACGACGGCGGAAGCTAGGCGGCGAGCGTCGAGCGGTCGAGGTGCTGGTGCGACGGGCAGTAGTCGCGCTCGGGCAGCGGTGTGCGCTGGCACGGCTTTCCCTTGCGCGTCGTCGCGCGGCAGCGGGCGACACCGCCGTCGAGGGCGCCGGCCTGGAGCTGCTCGTCGATGAACGACACGGCTGCCCCGACCCCCTCCGTCACCGCCCATGCCACCTGCGCCTGCGCCGTGATCGGGAAGTAGCGCCGGATGTCCTGGAAGAGGGCCCGGTCGGGCTTCGCGAAGTACTGGGGATCCGTCGCCAGCCGCTCCATCGTCTGCTGGCAGTGCTCCAGGACCGCCTGGCGCGACGCGAGCTGCGCGGCGCGGTCGGAGTAGGGCTCGATCAGGTCCTTGATCGAGCGATAGATCGCTCGCGAGTACTGATACATACAAGCGCGAAGCTGCTGCTGCTGGTCATCCATCGGGGCGGTCATGGCTCCCTTGTCAATCCTCTCGACATGCGGGCTTGCGCGCTGGTGCCGGGCGCACCTCGGGCAGTATATGGCGTCCGCCGGGATGTTACAAAGTCTTTTACTTTTGTTGGCTTCGAGGGAAACGGCAGCGCAGACTGTCCGTGGATATGCGGCGGGTGCCCCGATCGAGGACTCTCTACACCTTCGGGACAAACGAGCCGCGGAGGGCTACGGGACGATCTCCCGCTGGTAGGCGTTCGGGAACACCGCCCGCGCCCGTTGCAGCGCGCTCACCGCCTCCGCCTGCGAGTCGAACACGCCGGTGAAGAGGACGTAGTAGTTGGGATGGAGGCTGGCGAAGCGCGAGGAGTTGAGGATGCCGACGGTCCGGAGCCCACGGCGTCGCGCCTCGGCCGCGCGCTCCTCCGCAAGCTCCCTCCCGGACCGGTGGGGCAGCGACAGGAGGACGATCGTCCACCCGCGCTTCGTGCGCGGCCACGCCAGCGTCGCCTGGGGCTTCGGCGCAGGCTGCGTCGTCGTTCGCGCGGGCGCCGTGGGTGGGGGAGCCGTGGTCTGCACCGCCGGCTCGGGTGCCGTCGGCGTTCCGGCGTCCGTCGCCGTGAGGCTGCCGCCTGTCGCGACCGGGATCGCGGCCTCCGTCTCGCCGACGTCCGACAGCGCGACCGCCACGACGATGCCGGCGACGGCGACCACGAGCGCGAGGAGCGCCGGGGGGAGCCAGCTGCCGGTCATTGCGCGCCGCTCGCCGAGCCGCGTCGTCCTCCCGTGTCGCTCGACGTCGTGCGGGAGGCGCAAACCGCACTCCAGGCAGTACTCCTGGTGCCGGTCGACGGTCGCGCCGCAGTGGGGACACACCAGCCCGCCGGCCGGCGGCGGAGCGGGCTCGCTCACGCTTCGGCGGTCGGGGGAGCGGTCGCCGGGCGGCCGCAGTTCGCGCAGAAGCGCGCCCGCCAGAGGAGCGGCGCGCCGCAGTCGCACCGCGCCGTCCGCCCGCGGCGGAAGCCGCGGCCGGCGCCGAGCAGCGCGTCCAGCTCGTGCACCCGCGCCTCCAGCCCGACGAGCTCGGCACAGCGTTCGAGCACGAGGTCCTCGCGGAACCGGTCGCGGCGGTACATCTCGAGCGCGAGCCCGCCGAGGTCGCGCAGCCGCTCCTCGCGGAGCCGCAGGAGCGCCTTGCGCTCCCTGCGAAGCTCACCGGGCGCTGGGGCGGGCCGGCGGCGACGCGCCTTCGGCGGCCCGGGTGGGGAGGAGGGAGCGGCCGCGGGCACGACGGCGGCTGCGGGGGTGGGCGTGGGTGCGGCAGCAGCGGCTGGGGGCGTGCTGGCAGGTGCTGCGGCCGACCCGTCGCCGTTCGAAGAGGGCTGCTGCCGGAGGCGGCGTGGGACCAGCGGGAAACGCGCCATCACGCCGCGCGAGTCTAGCAGTGCCCTCCGGACGCCTAGCGCGTGGTTCGCGCGGTCGCGCGGCCGATGCCGAAGAGGTACAGCACGAGCAGCACGAGGCCGACCGCGGCGGCGACGAAGCCGAACGGAGGGATCAGGAAGCCGAGGATCAGGCCGACGACGACGAGTGCCAGGGCGACTCCGAGCATGTGTCCCTCGTCCCCCGGCGGTGCCTGGCGCAAACGCGTTCTATGCTCTGCGGGTGGCGACCGACGCCCTCATCGTCGACGCGGTGCGCAGCCCGATCGGCAGGCGGAACGGAGCCCTGGCGGGCACGCGTGCCGACGAGCTCGCCGGGCAGGTCCTGAACGCGCTCGTCGCCCGCCACGACCTCGATCCGGCGGAGGTCGAGGACGTCCAGATGGGCTGCGTCACCCAGATCGGGGAGCAGGGCTGGAACATCGGTCGCATGGCGCCGCTCGTCGCCGGGTGGCCGGAGACGGTGTGCGGCACCACGGTCGACCGCCAGTGCGGCTCGTCCCTGCAGGCGGCTTTCAATGCAGCAGCCGCGATCAGGGCGGGGGAGCTCGACGTGGTCGTGGCGGCCGGCGTCGAGAGCATGAGCCGCGTCCCGATGGGCTCGAACGGCGGCGACCTCTCTGACCGGCTGCACGAGCGCTGGCAGATCGTGCCGCAGGGCATTTCGGCCGAGGTGCTCGCGTCGGAGTGGGGGCTCTCCCGAGAGGCGCTCGACGCGTACTCGCTCGAGTCGCACCGGCGGGCGCTCGCGGCGATCGACGCCGGTCGCTTCGAGCGCGAGATCGTGCCCGTCGAGACGGCCGCGGCCGGCGCGGCCGTCCTCGTCGCGCTCGACGAGGCGCCGAGGCGCGACACGTCCGCGGAGAAGCTCGCCGCGCTCTCGCCGGCGTTCCTGCCGGACGGCGTCGTCACGGCCGGCAACTCGAGCCAGATTGTCGACGGCGCGGCCGCCGCGCTGGTGACGAGCGAGCGTGCAGCCGCACGCCTAGGCCTCGAGCCGCGTGCCCGCTACGTCTCCTTCGGGCTCTCCGGCGTCGACCCGCATCGGATGCTGCACGGCAATCCCGAGGCCTGCCGACGCGCCCTCGACCGGGCCTGCCTCGGCTGGGATGACATCGCCGTGATCGAGGTCAACGAGGCGTTCGCGTCCGTCGTGCTGCAGTTCGCGCACGACGCCGGCCTCGACGACCGGCTCGACGACATCAACCCGAACGGCGGCGGGATCTCGCTCGGCCACCCGCTCGGCGCTACTGGCGCTCGCGTCACGGCGACGCTCCTCAACGAACTTGAGCGGCGCGACGCCCGCTACGGCGTCGCCTGCATGTGCATCGGGTTCGGCCAGGCGATCGCAGCCGTGATCGAGCGGGTTTAGTGGCTCAGCGCAACTAGCTCGTCGCGGACCCCGGCGCCGATCGCGGCGGCGAGGTCGACGAACGCCCGTGACGCGGGGGAGCGGTGGCGGTCACAGTGCCACGCAAGGGCGATCCCGCGCGCCGGGATCGCGGGCTCGACGTCGACCAGCGCGACGCGCTCGTCGTCCGCGTCGACGGCGAGGAGTGGCACGAGAGCGACGCCGTAGCCGGACGCGACGAGCCCCTGCACGGTGCCGTTGTCGTCGGAGCGGAACGCGACGTCGGGGGTGACGCCGCGCAGCGCCAGCTCGCTCTCCGCGAGCGCCGTGCTGCGGCAGGCGCGGTTCCCGATCAGCGGCAGGTCGATGTCGAGGAGGGACGCGTGGCCGGCCGCCGCGAGCTCATGCTCCGCCGGGACGAGGAGGACGTACGGGTCGCGGAGCAACTCGAAGGCCTCGAAGGGCCCCTCGGGCAGCGGCAGCATCGCGAAGGCGAGGTCGAGGTCGCCGCGCTCGACGAGCCGGAGCAGCTCGTCGTCCGCCGTCGACTCCGTCAGCCGAACGTCAACCCGCGGCCAGGCGTCGCGGAAGCCACGCATCACCTCCGGCAGGATGCGCGCGCCGACGCTCTGGAAGGTCCCGACGTGGAGCCTTCCCGCCTGGCCGTGCCGCAGCGCGGTCATGTCCGCCTCCGCCGCGCGCAGGCGGGCGACGATAGCGGTCGCGTGGCGGAGCAGCAGGTGCCCCGCTTCCGTCAGCGTCACCGCGCGTGGCCCGCCAGGCCGCTCGAGGAGCCGCTCGCCGACGATCCGCTCGAGCGCGCCGATCTGCTGGCTGACGGCCGACTGGGTGTACCCGAGCGCGGCCGCGCCGCGGCCGAAGGAGCCGGTGCGCGCCACGGCCTCGAGCGCCGCGAGGTGGCGCAGCTCCACGCCGAGCCAGGGGTCCCGACGATCTCCATCACGTTCCATGATGCTATTGAAGCAAAATACGAGTTGCGCTAATAGTCCCTGCACGACAACACTGTCGGCATGGCTGGAATCGTCCTCATCTTGCTCCTCGTCGTCGGGCCGCTCGCCCTCGCGTTCGGCGTCGACTCGCGCGACACGCGCTCCGACCTCACCCTGCGCTAGCCGCGTCCGCCGGTAGGATCGCCGCCGTGGAGGTGCGGAAGGTCGGGGTGGTCGGGCTCGGCGCGATGGGCGCCGGGATCGCGCAGCTCTGCGTCGAGGCGGGCGTGGCCACCGTGGGCCGTGAGATCAGCGCGGAACTCGGTGAGCGGGCGCGCGACCGGGTCGGGCACTTCCTGACCCGAAAAGTCGAGAAGGGCCACCTCGAGCAGGCGCGGCGGGACGAGGCGCTCGGGCTGCTCGAGCTGACGACGGACGTCGCCGATCTCGCCGGCTGCGACCTCGTCGTCGAGGCGATCGTCGAGGAGCTCGGGCCGAAGCAGGAGCTCTTCGCCGAGCTCGACCGGATCACCCGTCCCGGGACCGTCCTCGCGACGAACACCTCCGCGCTCTCCGTCACCGAGATCGCGGCGGCGACGCAGCGCCCGGAGCGCGTCGTCGGGATGCACTTCTTCAACCCTGCGCCGCTGATGCCTCTCGTCGAGATCGTGCGCGCCGAGCTGACCGCGGACGATGCCTTCGAGACCGCCTACGCCTTCGGCGAGCGGATCGGGAAGACGCCGATCCGCTGCCACGACACACCGGGGTTCGTCGTGAACAGGGTCCTGATCCCGCTCCTGAACGACTGCGTCCGCGTTCTCGACGAGGCGCGGGTGACGCCCGATGACCTCGACACCGGGCTGCGGCACGGCGCCGGCTGGCCGATGGGGCCGTGCACGCTGGTCGACCTCGTCGGGATCGACGTGCACGTGCACGCCTCAGAGGCGCTGTACGAGAAGACGCGGGAGCCGCGGATGGCGCCGCCGCCGCGCCTCGTGGCGATGCGGAACGCCGGGCTGCTCGGGCGCAAGAGCGGGCGCGGCTTCTATCGCTACGACTGATCCGGCGGCGGAGCCGTCAGGCGCCGCAGCATCGCGTGCGCGAGCTCGGTGCGCTCGAGCATCCCGCAGAAGCGGCCGCTGCCGTCCACGACCGCGATCGCTGCCTCGTCGGTGTGCACGAAGCGCTCGGCCGCGTGCACCGGGCTCGCGTCCTGCTGCACCGTGACCGGCTTGCGCATGTGCTTCCGCACGGGCTCGTGCCGCACCTCGGCGGCACGCTCGCGCAGCGACGGCAGCTCCGTCTCGAGGAACGCCGTGTGGCGCAGATCGTCGAGGTAGCGCGGCGAGATGCCGAGCAGGAGCTCCTCGTCGGTGAAGAGCCCGACGACCTTGCCCGCGGCATCCACGACGGCGACCGACGCGAGCCGGTTCTCGCGCAGCAGCCGTGCCGCCTCCTCGAACGTGGCGTCCGCCCCGACCGAGGTCGGCACCAGGGTGAGATCTCGGATCACAGCTGGAAGATCATCAGATACACGGTCGCGATCACGAGGGAAGCGGCGGTCGCCGGCACCCCGACGGCGAGGAAGCGGAGGAACGAGATCGGCTTCCCGCTCCGCTCGAGGACGCCGCTCGCTGCGACGTTCGCGGCCGCGGCGATGATCGTCGCGTTGCCGCCGAAGCACGCGCCGAGGGCGAGCGCCCACCACGTTGCGTCGTCGAAGCCGTCTCCCTGGAGCGAGTCGACCACCGGGATCATCGCGGCCGTGAACGGGATGTTGTCGACCACGGCCGAGCCGACTGCGGCGCCCCACAGGATCACGAGCGCCTCGAGCGTGCGTGACCCGCCGGTGACGCTGGCGAAGCCCTCGGCCACCCGGTCGATCACGCCGCGTTCCTCCAGCCCGCCGACCATCACGAACAGTCCGATGAAGAAGAAGATGGTCGACCACTCGACCCGCTCGAGCGCGTTCTCGACGTCGTCCGCGGCCACGAGCAGCATCACGGTCGCGCCTGCGAGCGCGACGACCGCCGGCTCCAGGTGGAGCGGGGCATGCAGGAAGAACCCGACGATCGTGCCGAGGAGGACTGCCAGGGAGCGCTTGACGTAGGGCGCCCCCCGCATGTCGGCGGCGGGATCCAGTCGCGCCACCTCTCCCGTTCGCTCCGGCGCGACGACGAGCTGCTTCCGGAACGCGAGCGCGAGACCGGCCGTGACCGTCAGGAGTGTGAAGAACGACACCGGGGCGAGGTTCACGATGAAGTCGAGGAAGCTCAGCTCGGGGCGCGCGCTGCCGATCATGATGTTCGGCGGGTCGCCGATCAGCGTGGCCGTGCCGCCGATGTTCGACGCCAGCACCTCGACGAGCACGAGCGGGATCGGCGAGACCCGGAGCAGGTCGGCGAGCAGCAGGGTGATCGGAACCACGAGGAGGATCGCGGTCAGGTTGTCGAGGAACGCTGACATGACGCCGGTGACGAGCGCGAGCAGGAAGACGAGACGCATCGGCCGTCCGCCGGAGAGCTGCGCGACACGGAGGGCGATGTAGGTGAAGACGCCGGTCCGCTCGGTCAGCCCGACGATGATCATCATCCCGACGAGCAGCCCGAGGGTGCTCCAGTCGACGGCCTCGATCGCCGCGTGCTCCTCCAGGACGCCGGCGACCACGACCACGGCTGCGCCGAGGAGCGCCACCTTCGTCCGATGTGTCCATTCGAGCGCGATCGCGGCGAGCGCGGCCACGAAGACGGCGACGGCGAGGACGGCCACCGCGGGAACGTACCGCGACGTCGCGCCCGTCAGGCTCCGGAACGCTGCCGCTGCTGCTGTCGCTTTCCAGTGGTCGCGCCCCCCGGCGGTGGTGCCCGGCGTGGAAGCGTCGCGACGAGCTCGAGCGCCCGAGGCTGTGCCACACTGATGCTGTGGCGGCACCACGAGGGGCAGGACGGCCGGCGACGGCGGGGCGGGCACGACTCCTCCGTCCGCTTACACTTTCCTTACAGGCCGCTCACCCTCAACTCACCCGGAGCCGGGATACTGGAACGACGATGCGGAAGACCATCCTCGCGCTGCTCGTCTGCCTGCTCGCCGTCCCGGCGGTCGGCTCGGCGGCGATGATGCGTCGCGCCGGCGACGGGACGCTCTCGGTGGCCGGGTCGACCGGCAGGGACAAGGTCACGGTAGAGGCGCGCGGCGGGGTCATCGGCCGGTTCGACAACGGCCTCGTCACCATCACCGACCTGACGCCGGAGGACCAGTTCGATCCCGTCGTGTTCGGCGACGAGTACCCGACGCGCCAGCTCGAGAACGGCGGCGTCGTCTACCGCGGCACGAACGTCCGCTTCCGGCTCGTGGGCGGCCGCTTCCGGATCTTCCTCAATGGCTCCGGCATCGACCTCTCGGCTGTCGGCAACGGCACGGTGACGCTCGAGGCCGCCGCGAAGGGCACGCCCGGCACGTACTCCCTGGAGGGCGACGACTGTCGCTCGCCGAAGGTGAAGTGCAAGCTGCTGCCCGAGGTCGCCAAGCGCTTCAGGCTCGGCCTCGATCCGGGACCGAGCCTGCCGCGTTAGCGCGTATGGCCGGGGCCGCGCAGACGATCCTGGTCGTCGAGGACGAGGCGTCGATCGCGTCGTTCGTCGCTCTCTACCTCAAGAATGCAGGCTACGGCGTTCGCACGGCGTCGACCGGCAGCGCGGCGCTCACGCAGGTGGCGGCCGAGGTGCCGGCGCTGATCATCCTCGACCTGATGCTCCCGGATCTCGACGGGATCGAAATCTGCCGGCGCATCCGCAAGACGTCCGACGTGCCGATCCTGATGCTGACCGCGCGTGACGAGGACGTCGACAAGATCATCGGCCTCGAGGTCGGTGCGGACGACTACCTGACGAAGCCGTTCAACCCGCGTGAGCTGGTCGCGCGCGTGAAGTCCGTCCTCCGCCGCTCGGGCCCGGAGCGGCGCCGCGAGGACGCCTCGCAGGAGCTGCGGCACGGCGACCTCGTCATCAACGCGGGCCGCCGCGAGGTGAAGGTGGGCGAGCAGGAGATTCAGCTCGCGCCGAAGGAATTCGACCTCCTCTGGGAGCTGCTCGACCATCGCGGGCTCGTTCTGACGCGTGACCAGCTGCTGGAGCGGGTGTGGGGGTACACGTTCGCCGGCGACACCCGGACCGTCGACGTGCACGTGCGGCAGCTGCGCCGGAAGCTCGGCGACGCCTCGCCGATCGTCACCGTCTGGGGCGTCGGCTACAAGGTCGGACCGGAGCGCGCGCCCGCACCGGCCGCGTAGCGGATGCTCCGGTCGCTCCGCTTTCGCCTGCCGGCGCTCTTCCTGGCGGCGATCGCACTCGCGTTCCTCGTCGCAAGCCTCGTCGCCGTCCGGCTCTTCCAGGAGCACACGCGGACCGAGACGCTGCGCGAGCTCCGCCGGGAGGCGGAGGGTCTCGCCCAGCTGTACTCGGAGTCCGCTGCCATCGTCAGCGACGAGGGCCGCGACGCACCGGCCTTCGCCGCCGAGAAGCTCGAGGCCGCGACCGGCGACCGGCTCTTCTACGTCGGGCTCAACGTCTTCCCTGGTCAGGAGACGGGCCTGACGCGACTGACGCAGGCGGACGTCGGGATCGACGTCCGGCAGGCGAACCGGATCGTGACCTTCGAGTTCGTCCCGCCGGGGGAGGATCGCACCTTCCTCGCGGCGTCGCACCCGCTCCGGTTCGAGCCCGGCAGCGCGCCGTTCGGTGCGCTCATCGTCGCGAAGCCCCAGAACGAGCTCCGCGACGCGTGGCTCAGGTTGCTGGAGCGGCTGACGCTGGCGTTCGTCCTCGCGCTCGCGATCGTGGGCGCGCTCGCGCTCTACCTCTCGCGGCGCATCACCGGGCCCGTGCTGGCGCTGTCGAGCGCCGCCGACGAGATCGCGGAGGGACGCTACGAGGTCGAGGTGCCGCACGTGCCGTCGGGCGACGAGATCGGGCACCTCGCCGACCGGTTCCGGGAGATGGCGGCGCGGCTCGCGGAGTCGGAGGAGAGGGAGCGGAACTTCCTGATGTCGGTCTCCCACGAGCTGCGCACGCCGCTGACCGCGATCCGCGGGCACGTCGCGGCTCTGCGGGAGGGCGTCGTCACGGATCCGGAGCTGACCGAGGCGTCGCTCGCGATCGTGGCGGCCGAGGCCGAGCGGCTGGGCCGGCTCGTCGGGGACGTGCTCGACCTCGCCAAGCTGGACGCGCACCGCTTCACCGTCATGGCGGAGGAGGTCGACATGGGCCGCCTCTGCGACCGCGCGTACGCGACGTTCAGCGACGAGGCCCGGCGGCGGAGCATCGAGTACCGGAGGAACGCGGCAGCCGAGCCGGTAATCGTCTCCGACGGTGACCGCGTCCTGCAGATCATCTCCAACCTGCTCTCGAACGCCTTCCGGTGGACACCCGACGGCGGCCGCATCGAGCTGGAGCTCGCGGCGGCGAACGGCTCCGTGACCGTCGACGTCGTCGATTCCGGGCCGGGGATCCCGGACGAGGAGCGCGAACGGATCTTCCGACCGTTCTGGTCGCGCGACGGACGGGGTACCGGTCTCGGCCTGCCGATCGCGAAGGAGCTCGCCGGAGCACTCGGCGGTCGGATCGAGCTCGATACGGAAGTCGGCAGCGGGAGCCGCTTCCGGCTCGTCCTGCCCTCGCAGCACACGTAGCCGGCTGAGGAATCGGTCGGCCCGCCCGACCACGCTTCTCACGCCCACGCCCCCACCCAGGGTGGGGTCCTCCCGCGAGCCCTGCTGCGAGCCTAACGTTCGAAATCGCGCACGTGCGTGCCGATTTCGTGCCGGTTTCGATGCTGGAGCGACAGTACGATCCCGCGGTGGCCGTTCCCGCACGTCCCGCGCGCGAGGCCGACGTCCTCCCGCTGCTGCCGCGGCGTCGTCCGGCGGCCGCACTGCTCGCGGCGCTCCGGCCGCGGCAGTGGACGAAGAACCTGCTCCTGCTCGCGGGGATCGTCTTCGCGGCGCAGGTCGCAGATCCGAGCCGGTGGCTGCGCGCGCTGCTCGCATTCGCCGTCTACTGCGCCGCATCGAGCACGGCGTATCTCCTGAACGACCTCCGCGACGTGGAGGACGACCGCAGGCATCCGCTGAAGCGGCGCCGGCCGCTCGCCCGCGGAGAGCTGACGCCGCGGACGGCCGCCGTAACAGCGGGTGCCCTCGGCGCCGCCGGCCTCGCGGGTGCCGCGCTGCTCGGGCTCGGCGCGCTCGGGCTGCTCGTGCTGTTCCTCGGCCTGCAGGCCGCGTACACGCTGCGGTTGAAGCACGTCGTCCTCGTCGACGTGATGGCGATCGCGGCGCTCTTCGTCGTGCGGGCCGCGGCCGGCGCGGAGGCGGTGGACGTGCGGATCTCGCCCTGGCTCCTCGTCTGCACAGCGTTGCTCGCCCTCTTCCTCGCACTCGGCAAGCGCCGCGGCGAGCTCGTCCTCGTCGGCGCCGAGCGGGCGCCGGGCCGCCCGGTGCTGACCGGATACTCGCTCGCACTCGTCGACCAGCTCGTCACGATCGTCGCCGCGGCCACTGTGGTGGCGTACAGCGTCTACGCGCTGACGGCGCACGAGACGCAGGCGCTGGCATGGACGGTGCCGTTCGTCGTCTTCGGCGTCTTCCGTTACCTGCTGCTGCTGCACCGCTCGGGCGTGGGCGAGGAGCCGGAGAACGTCCTCGTCCGCGACGCGCCGATCCTCGTCGCCGTCGTGCTGTGGGCGGCGTCGTGCGCCGCGATCCTGCTGTTGCTCGAGGGTTAGCTCGCGCGAAGGTGCGGGAGCGGCTCGCGCGTCCGCTCCGACCGTTCCAGCCGCTCGAGACGGTCGCTGACGCCCTTCCAGCCGGACGAGACGAGGTCGACGAGGAGCGCGAGATCGTCGATGCGCGCGTGCCGCTCGGCCAGCAGGTCGCCCTCGAGCCGCTCGAGACGGCGGATCGCCTGGTTCAGCATCCCTCGGATCTCCGCGAGGTGACGGGCGACGGGGAGCACCTCCGCGCGGAGTCCGTCGTGCACCGCTGCGCCGATCTTCTCGGGCAGCGTCGCCTCCAGCTCCGACGCCGCCTGAGCGAGTGCCTCGATCTGGTCGCGCGACCGTTCGAGCGCCGCCTCAAGCTCGGCCGCCGCGGGGCGCCCGGCGGCGGCCGCCGCGATTCGCGCCTTCGCCCGCTCGAGAGCTGCTTCGTCCACGGGCAGGAGACTACGCTGCCCGTCGGATGGACTCCTCGGAGCTCGAGTACCACCTGCCGCCGGAGCTGATCGCGCAGCATCCGGCGGAGGTGCGGGACGGCTCCCGGCTGCTCGTCCACGACCGTGCCAGCGGCGCGGTCCGGCACAGGCGGTTCGCGGAGCTGCCGGAGGAGCTGGACGAGCACCTCGTCGTCGTGAACGACACCCGCGTCGTGCCCGCGCGGATCCGGCTCGCGCGGCCGAAGGGGGAGGTGCTGCTGCTCGAGCACGAGGGGAACGGCGAGTGGCTCGCCCTTGCCCGGCCGACGCGCCGTCTCCGCGCGGGCGACCGACACGGGCCGGTCGAGCTGCTCGAGCACCTCGGTGAGGGCCGCTGGCGGGTGCGGCTCGAGGGCGAGCCGGCGGGCGAGCCGCCGCTGCCGCCGTACATCCGCGAGAGGCTCGCCGACAGCTCGCGCTACCAGACCGTCTACGCGGAGGATCCGGGCTCGGCTGCGGCGCCCACCGCCGGCCTCCACTTCACGCCCGCGTTGCTCGAGCGGCTCGACGTGGAGCGGGTGACGCTGCACGTGGGGCTCGACACCTTCCGCCTCCTGACGGCGCCCACGCTGGAGACGCACCGGCTGCACGGGGAGCGGTACGCCGTGCGGCCGGAGGCATGGGAGCGGATCCGTACCGCGCCGCGCGTGCTGGCAGTCGGGACGACCACGGTGCGTGTCCTCGAGACGCTCGCCCGCGGTGCGCCGCTCGAGGGGCGCACCGAGCTCTTCGTGACACCCGGCTTCGCATTCCGGCGCGTCGACGCGTTGCTGACGAACTTCCACCTGCCGCGTTCGACGCTGCTCGCGCTCGTGATGGCGTTCGCCGGGGTGGAGGAGACGCGGCGCCTCTATCGCACCGCTGTCGCGGAGCGCTACCGCTTCTACTCGTTCGGCGACGCGATGCTCGTCCTGTGAGTCACTTCGAGGTCACCGCCACCGACGGCCCCGCGCGCGCGGGCGTCCTGCGCACGGCCCACGGAGAGGTGCGGACGCCGGCGTTCATGCCCGTCGGGACGAAGGGAACGGTGAAGACGCTGCACCCCGACGAGGTGCGGGCTCTCGGCGCGCAGGTCGTCCTCGGGAACACGTACCACCTGCACTTCCGCCCCGGCGACGAGCTGATCGCCTCCCTCGGCGGCCTGCACGCCTTCACAGGGTGGGACGGGCCGATTCTCACCGACTCGGGCGGGTTCCAGGCCTTCTCGCTGCGGGACACCCTCGAGCGGGTCGACGACGACGGCGTCACGTTCCGCTCCGTCTACGACGGTGGCCGCGCCCGCTTCACCCCCGAGCTCGTGGCCCGCATCCAGCGCAACCTCGGATCGGACGTGGCGATGTGTCTCGACATCTGCCCGCCCGCAGGGGTGCCGCGGCGGGAGCTCGAAGACGCGGTGCGGCGGACGACGCTCTGGGCGCGGCGGCAGCGGGAGGCGGAGCGCGCGGAGGGACAGCTCGTGTTCGGGATCACACAGGGCGCAGCCGACGCCGAGCTGCGCCGGCGGTCGATCGACGAGCTCGTGCCGCTCGGGTTCGACGGCTACGCGCTCGGCGGCCTCGCCGTCGGCGAGGACCGGGAGGAGATGTTCGAAGCGACGGCGTGGGCGGCGCCGCTGCTGCCGGCCGAGAAGCCGCGCTACTTCATGGGGATCGGCGACGCCGAAGGTCTCCTGCGCGTCCTCGCCGCGGGGGTCGACATGTTCGACTGCGTCCTGCCGACGCGCACGGCGCGCACGGGCTCCGCGCTCACGTCGACCGGACGCCTCAACCTGCGGAACGCCCGGTTCGCGCGCGACCCGCGACCACTCGAGGAGGGGTGCGCCTGCCCTGCCTGCACGCGCTTCTCGCGGGCCTACGTCCGTCACCTCGTGAACCAGGACGAGATGCTCGGGCTCAGGCTCCTCAGCCTGCATAATCTCTCCTTCCTGCTCGAACTCACCGCAGGTGCGCGCGCGGCGATCGGACGCGGCGAGCTGCGGCCGTACGTCGCGGAGCGCCTCGCCCGGCTCGCCGCGGGTCCACAGGAGGAACCTTGGGTCAGCTGATCGTGATCGTCGCCATGTTCGCCCTGCTGTGGCTGTTGCTGATCCGGCCGCAGCGCAAGCGCCAGGTCGAGCAGCAGGAGCTGCAGTCGAGCATCGAGGTCGGCGACGAGGTGCTGACGGTCGGCGGCTTCTACGGCCACGTGCGCGAGCTGCTCGCCGACGACGACCTGCTCGTCGAGATCGCGCCCGGCACGAGCGTCCGCGTCGCGCGCCGCGCCGTCGCCGGCGTCGTCGAGGAGGAAGACGACGAGGCGCCGGCCGCGGAGTCGGCGACGGGCGAGTGAAAGGCCGCGGCGCTAACCTGTTCGTCCCGCTTTGAACCGGCGCCCGCACCTCATCCTGATCGCGATCATCGCCGTGGCGCTCGCCGTCGTGGCGGCGCTCGCGTACCCGCAGTCGCCGATCGGCAAGGAGCCGACGCTCGGGCTCGACCTGCAGGGCGGCCTCGAGGTGACGCTGCAGGCGGTTCCGCCGCGCGACCGGCCGTTGCAGGAGGAGGACCTGCAGCGGTCCGTCGAGATCCTGCGGAACCGCATCGACCGCCTCGGTGTCTCGGAGCCGGAGATCCGCACGCAAGGGGACGACCAGATCGTGATCGACATGCCCGGGATCACGAACCCGGAGCAGGTGATCGACGTGCTCGGACGCACCGCCCAGCTCGAGCTCTACGACCTCGAGGCGAACCTCGTCCGGCCGTCGGTCGACGCACAAGGCTTCCCGGTGGCGACGCCGACGCTCTTCGAGCTCCTGGCGGGGCAGCAGTCGCTCGTCGAGGAGGACGCGGCGGAGAGCTGGTACCTCTTCGACGACAAGAAGAAGCTTCGCGCCGGGCCGACGGCGAAGAAGGACGCGCTCCTGCAGAGCACCGCGGTCGAGCGCAGCGGCACGAAGGGCGAGCTGCCCGACGGCTGGCGCATCTTCGGCGTGCCGCCGAACACCGTCGTGCTCACCTGCGGCGTCGGCGAGGTCGTGTGCCCCGGTGTCCAGCAGGTGAATCCGTCGCGCAACTACTGGTACCTGATCCGGTACGACCGCAGCGCCGAGGCGGTCGCGGCGGGCGAAGCTGTGCCGGAGATGACGGGCGGCGACCTGAAGCTCGACGGGACGCGCCAGGACTTCGACACGACGCGCGGCGAGCCGATCGTCACGATGCAGTTCACGGACCGCGGCGGTGACAGGTTCGCCGAGATCACCGCCCGTGAGGCGCAGCGGGGGAAGACCAAGTCGACGCTGCTCGGCCAGAAGATCACGCAGCACTTCGCGATCGTGCTCGACCGGGAGATCAAGTCGTGGCCGTCGATCGACTGGGAGCAGTACCCGAACGGGATCGGCGGGCAGAACGGGGCACAGATCACCGGCATCGGGTCGATCGAGGAGGCGCGCAACCTCGCGCTCGTGCTCCAGACCGGTGCGCTCCCGGTGACCTTCCAGACCCTCGACCAGACGGCGATCTCGGCGACGCTCGGCAAGGACTCGCTGGAGGAGGCGTGGAAGGCGGCCCTGGCCGGCCTCATCGTCGTCGCGCTCTTCCTGCTCGTCTACTACCGCTTCCTCGGCGCGGTGGCGGTCGTCGGGCTCACGATCTACGCGGCCTTCCTCTACGCCGCGATCCTCCTCTTCAACGTCACGCTGACGCTGCCGGGCTTCGCGGGGATGATCCTCACGCTCGGTGTCGCGGCCGACGCGAACATCGTCATCTTCGAACGCATCAAGGAGGAGTACCGCTCCGGGAAGTCCGTACGAGCCGCGATCGCGGCCGGCTACGCCAAGGGGTTCCGCACGATCCTCGACGCCAACGTCGTGATCGCGGGCACCGCGCTGATCCTCTTCCTCGTCGCGACGGCGGGCGTCAAGGGATTCGCCCTCATGCTGCTGATCGGCACCGCGATCTCGCTGCTGACCGCGGTCGCCGCGACCCGCGCGATCCTCGGCCTCCTCGGCGGGTTCCGCTGGTTCGACAGCCCGCGGCTGATGGGCGCGCAGAGCGAGCCGCCGAAGTTCCTCCGCCGCGACTTCATGGGTCGAAGGAACGTGTGGTTCGCGGCGTCCGCCGCGATCTTCCTGATCTGCCTCGGGGCCCTCGCCCTGAAGGGGATGAACCTCGGGATCGACTTCCGCGGCGGCACCCAGGTCACCTTCGAGACTCGGCAGCCGGTCTCGCTCGAGGCCGTCCGGGCCGAGACGCGCAAGATCGGCCAGGAGGGCGCCACCGTCGTCGGTCGCGGCGCGGCGACGAACGACGGCGCGCGGTACAGCGAGTTCGCGATCCGCACGAAGACGCTCGAGCCGGCGGAGCAGACACGGCTGACGACGGAGCTCGAGCGGGAGTTCGGAGCCGAGCCCAGCGTCCGCAGCGTCTCCGGCAGCTTCGGGCGGCAGATCGCCGAGGGCGCGATCCTCGCGATCTTCTTCTCGCTGCTCCTGATCGTGATCTACATCTCGGCGCGCTTCGAGTGGCGGTACTCCGTCCCGGTGATCGTCGCGCTGCTGCACGACGTCCTCATCACCGTCGGCGTCTACGCACTGCTCGAGCGGGAGGTCTCGACCGCCACGGTGGCCGCGATCCTGACCGTCCTCGGCTACTCGATCTACGACACGATCATCATCTTCGACCGGATCCGGGAGAACATCCCGCTGATGCGGCGCTCGTCGTTCCGCGTGATCGGCAACGTCTCGCTGTGGGAGATGATCCCGCGCTCGCTCGCCACGACGTTCAGCACCCTGCTCCCGGTGGCCGTGCTCTACGTCTTCGGCGGCGAGACGCTGAAGGACTTCGCCTTCGCCTTGCTCGTCGGCATCGGTGCGGGCGCGTACTCCTCGATCTTCATCGCGGCGCCGCTGCTCGGCCTGCTCAAGGAGCGGGAGCCCGACTGGGCTCGCAAGAAGGACGACGTCAGCCTCGAGGGCGTCACCTCGGTCGGCATGCTCCTCCGCGCGCAGGGCGCAGCCGCCGCCCAGCCGACGCCGGAGCTCGTTCCGGCCGCCGCGCCGGGCGACCTCGCAGCGGCGGACGAGCAGGCGGCCGCCGCGGCCGCCGACGGGGACGGGGACGCCGGAGACGGTGACGGTGACGCCGTGACTCCCGCCGCCGCAGTCCCGCCGCGGGCAGGCTCCGACGCGAAGCGCGAGCAGCGGCGGCAGCGCCGGAAGTCGCGGCCCCATGGCCGCGCCCGGTAGCGACGGCGCGTTCCTCCTGCGCCAGCTCGTCGACGAGCTGAGCACGCAGCTGCGGTCCGGGGTCGGTCGCATCGGCGACCTGCCGCAGGAGACGGGCGAGCGGCTCGCACGCGAGCTCGGCCTCGTCACCCGCGAGGAGTGGGACGTGCTCGAGCTCCGGCTGGCGCAGGTCGAGCACCGGCTGCGGCTGCTCGAGCGCGAGCCGGGCGCGCCGCCTGTCTAGCGCCCCCGAGGGCTACACGCGCCGCCGCCAGCGCGCGAAGACGTCCTCGACGTCCGGCCGGGTGCCGCGCGGTGTGAGCACGTAGAGCAGGTCGCCGCCGCGGACGACGGTGCTGCCGCGCGGCGGGATCGGGTCGCCGCGGCGGACGATCACCGCGATCAGCGCCACGCGCGGGAGGCCGAGCTCGCGCACCGACGCGTCTGCGATCGCGTGATCCGCCTCCACCCGGAAGTCGATCAGCTCGAGCT
>DASQNG010000117.1:0-17184 GCA_035645095.1 Gaiellaceae bacterium
CGCAGCAGCTCGTGGGCGACGCGGCCGCGCTGCGTGCGGACGCCGAGGAGCGGCTGGCCACGAAGCCGTCCGTGCACGGCGGCGCGCAGCAGCCGCAGGTCGGCGCCGCCTTCTCGCGCGTGCTCGACCGCGCCCTCGACGAGATGCGGCAGCTCGAGGACGAGTACGTCTCGACGGAGCACCTGCTGCTCGCGCTCGACCTCGTCCCGCGCGAGGAGCTGCTCGCCCGCATCCGCGAGGTGCGCGGCAGCCAGCGGGTGACGAGCCAGGATCCGGAGGGCACCTACCAGGCGCTCTCGAAGTTCGGCCGCGACCTCACCGAGGCGGCGGAGGCGGGGAAGCTCGACCCGGTGATCGGTCGCGACGAGGAGATCCGCCGCGTGATCCAGGTGCTCTCGCGGCGGACGAAGAACAACCCCGTGCTGATCGGCGAGCCCGGCGTGGGCAAGACGGCGATCGCCGAGGGGCTCGCGCAGCGGATCGTGAACGAGGACGTCCCGGAGAGCCTGCGCGGGAAGCGCGTATGGGCGCTCGACGTGGGCGCCCTGCTCGCGGGAGCGAAGTACCGCGGCGAGTTCGAGGAGCGGCTGAAGGCCGTGCTCGCGGAGATCACGAACGCCGCCGGCGAGATCGTCCTCTTCATCGACGAGCTGCACACGATCGTGGGTGCCGGCGCGGCCGAGGGCGCCGTCGACGCCGCGAACCTGCTGAAGCCGATGCTGGCGCGCGGCGAGCTCCGCTGCGTCGGCGCGACGACGCTCGACGAGTACCGCAAGCACATCGAGAAGGACGCGGCGCTCGAGCGGCGGTTCCAGCCGGTGTTCGTCGGCGAGCCCTCCGTCGCGGACACGATCGCGATCCTGCGCGGCCTGAAGGAGCGCTACGAGGCCCACCACCGCGGCGTGCGTATCACCGACTCGGCGCTCGTCGCGGCAGCCGTGCTCTCCGACCGCTACATCGCGGACCGGCAGCTCCCGGACAAGGCGATCGACCTCGTGGACGAGGCCGCGTCCCGGCTGAAGATGGAGATGGAGAGCTCGCCGGTCGAGCTCGACCAGGCAGAGCGGGCGGTACGCCAGCTCGAGATCGAGCTCGCCGCGATGAGCGGCGAGTCGGACGAGGTGCGCGAGCCGGTCGGCCGCGCACTCGCGGACGCGAAGGAACGGCGCGACGCGCTCGCCGCGCGCTGGGCCGAGGAGAAGGCGCAGCTCGACCGCATCGGCGAGATCAGCGCGCGGATCGACGAGCTGCGGATGGAGGCCGAGCGCGAGGAGCGCGCCGGCAACCTGCAGCGCGTCGCGGAGATCCGCTACGGCGAGCTGCCCGCGCTCGAGCGGGAGCTCGCCGAGCGCGAGAAGCCGTCCGAGCCGATGGTCAAGGAGGAGGTCGACGAGGACGACATCGCGGCCGTAGTCGGCTCCTGGACCGGCATCCCCGTGTCGCGCCTGCTCGAAGGCGAGACGGAGAAGCTGATCCACATGGAGGAGCGGCTGCACCGCCGCGTCGTCGGCCAGGAGGAGGCGGTCGAGGCGGTCGCGAACGCGCTCCGCCGCGCGCGCACCGGCCTGCAGGACCCGAACCGCCCGATCGGGTCGTTCGTCTTCCTCGGCCCGACCGGGGTCGGCAAGACGGAGCTGGCGCGGGCACTCGCGGAGTTCATGTTCGACGACGAGCGGGCGATGACTCGGATCGACATGTCGGAGTACCAGGAGCGTCACACGGTCGCCCGGCTGATCGGCGCCCCGCCGGGCTACGTCGGCTACGAGGAGGGCGGCCAGCTGACCGAGGCGGTGCGCCGGCGGCCGTACTCCGTCGTCCTCCTCGACGAGGTCGAGAAGGCGCACAACGAGGTATTCGACGTGCTGCTGCAGGTGCTCGACGACGGCCGCCTGACCGACGGCCACGGCCGCACCGTCGACTTCCGGAACACGGTGCTGATCATGACCTCGAACATCCGCTCGACGGAGGCCATGCGCGACCACTTCCGGCCGGAGTTCCTGAACCGGATCGACGAGATCGTCGTCTTCCGCGCACTCGGGCGCGAGCAGCTCGCCGAGATCGTGGACCTCCAGCTGGAGCGGCTGCGGGCGCGGCTCGCCGACCGGCGGCTCGAGCTCGAGCTGACGGACGCCGCGAAGGAGGCGCTCGCGGAAGCGGGCTGGGACCCTGCCTACGGCGCGCGGCCGCTGAAGCGCGCGATCCAGCGGCTCGTCGAGAACCCGCTCGCGCTGCGGCTGCTCGCGGGGGAGTTCGCCGACGGCGGGACGATCCGCGTCGACGCGCAGGAAGGCGACCTCGTGTTCGAGCGCGCCGGCGTGGCTGCCGCTCCCGCCGCGGCGTAGCGCGCGCCCGGCCGCGGCGAGGTGCGCAGGATGCGGCACTGACCTCAGGCGCCACCGTGTCCGCCGGGGTCATGGCTGGGCCTTGACCCAGGCGATGTCCGTGGTGTCCCCGCGGAACGAGGGCTCAGGCGGCGTCGGTCGACTTCAGGTGGCGGTCGAAGAACTCGAGCAGGAGCTCGAAGCGCTGCACGCGGTGCACCGGGTTGCCGGACCGCGTCAGCTCGTGGCTCTCGGCCGGGAAACGGACGAGCTCGGCGTCCTTCCGCAGCAGGCGGAGCGTCGTGAAGAGCTGCTCGGCCTGCTCGATGTTGCAGCGGAGGTCGTCCTCCGAGTGGAGGATGAGGAGCGGCGTCTCGATCCGCGCGGCGTACGTCCACGGCGACATCCGGAGATACGTCTCGACGTCCTCGTGCACGAAGACGCCGTGGAAGCCCTTGAACACCCAGCCGACGTCGCTCGAGCCGTAGAACGAGACGAGGTGGTTGACGGCGCGCTCGGAGCAGGCGGCCTTGAAGCGGTTCGTGCGCCCGACGATCCACGAGGTCATGTAGCCGCCGTAGGAGCCGCCCAGGACGCCCGTTCGGTCCCCGTCCAAGAAGTCGAAGCGCCGCAGCGCCTCGTCGGCGACGGCCATCAGGTCGTCGTAGTCGACGCTGCCCCAGCCCGGCCCCAGCTCCTCGCCCGGGCCCCGGATCGCGCGCCCCCAAGCGTCGTCGCGGCCGGACGAGCCGCGCGGGTTCGCGTAGACGACGCCGTAGCCGGCGCCGGCGTACACCTGCACCTCGTCGAAGAACCCCTCGCCGTACTGCGTGAACGGGCCGCCGTGGATCGTGAGCAGCAACGGGTAGCGGGCGTTTTCCTCGAAGCCGGCGGGTCGCACGAGCCACGCGTCCACCTCGGCGCCGTCCGGGGAGACGGCGAGGAAGTGCTCCGGCGCGACGAGCTCGCGACCCGCTGCGAAGTCGGCGCCGAGCTCCGTCAGCCGCCGCTCGCCGGCGAAGAGCTCCGCGAGGCCGGTGAGCGTGGTGGCGGTGTGGACGGTGCGGCCGTCGCGGGCGTCGTAGCCGCCCACCACGATCGCGCCGCCGGAGACGAGCCGCGGCTCCCCGCCTTCGGCGGTCACGGCATAGAGGTGCACGTGGCCGCGGTCCTCGACCGCGAACACGATCTCGCCGCCGTCCCACGCCGGCTCGCGCATCTCCGGGTGCGGGTCGCAGGTGCGCTCGAGCGACGCCGTCAGCACGCGCCGGCCGCCGCCGCCTTCCGCGTCGACGACAGCGATCTGCGTGTTCCACGGGAAGTCGAAGCCGCCCGGTTGCCACTTCACGGCGAGCAGCGCGCCGTCCGGAGAAAAGGCGGGTGAGCCGTAGCGGCCGTCGCCGTCGGTGAGCCGCTCCGGCTCGCCGCCGTCGGCCGGCACGGTGTAGACGTCGCTGCCGACCCCGATGTCCCAGTCCTCGTCCCGCGCGGAGACGAACGCGATCCTCGCGCCGTCGGGCGACCAGGCCGGGTTCCGGTGCTCGAAGTCGCCGTCCGTCAGCTGCACGGGCGCCGCGCTCGCGTCGGCGGGCACTACGAAGACGTGCCGGCGGCGGTCGCCGGTCCAGCCGACGTTGTCGAGCTTGAACTGCAGCCGCGTAAAGCGGCGGGGCGGACGGCGCTTGTCATCCTCTTCCTCGTAGGCCGCGTCGCGCACTCGGGCGGTGAACGCGAGGCGGGTGCCGTCCGGCGACCACACCGGCTCGCCGACGTCCTCCTTCAGCTCCGTCAGCCGCTGTGGCTCGCCGCCGTCGGCCGGGAGGACGTAAAGCTGCCGCGGGCCGGGCTCCCGCGCGGAGACGAACGCGAGCCGCGTCCCGTCCGGCGACCAGCGCGGCTGCGCGTCCTTGGGGCCGGCCGTGAACGGGCGCGGCGGTGTCGACCCGTCGAGCGACCCGAGCCAGATGCGCTGCCGGTACTCGTTCGCCTCCGCGTCGATCGTCCAGACGACGTAGGCGACCTCCTCGCGCCCCGGCCGCAGGCGCGGGTCGCTCGCGCCGGTGAGCTCGAAGACGTCCTCAGGCCGCATCCCGGGCACGGCCGGGAAGGTAGCGCGGGTCGTGCCGGGATGCGCCGGCGGGGTCGCCGCCGCACCGGCCCGGCCCGCGGCACGGGACGTGTAGCTTTCCGCCCGATGGCGACGACGGCGACAGGCGCGGAGCAGGTCGAGTGGGACCTCTCCGACCTTTACGAGGGGCCGGACGACTCTCGGCTCGGGGCCGACCTCGAAGAGGCCGTCGCTGCGGCCACTGCGTTCCGGGAGGCGCGGCGAGGGAACCTGGGCACGCTCTCCGCGACCGAGCTGGAGGAGGCGGTGCGGGAGCTCGAGCGCATCCGCGGCATCGGCACCCGCGTCGAGATCTTCGCGCGGCTGCGGCTCGCCGCGGACTCGAGCGACCAGCGCCGCGGCGCGCTCGTGCAGCGCGTCCGCGAGCGCAACACGCAGATCGAGACCGAGCTCCTCTTCTTCGAGCTGGAGTGGGCCGCATTGGAGGACGACGCGGCCGAGCGGCTGCTCGAGGACGACGCGCTCGCGCACTACGCGAGCGTCCTTCGCTCGTGGCGCCGCTACCGCCCCCACCTCCTCTCGGAGCCCGAGGAGAAGCTCGCCGCGGAGAAGAACCTCACCGGGGTGAGCGCGTGGGGGCGCCTCTTCAACGAGCTCCTCTCCGAGCTCACCGTGGAGCTCGACGGGCGCGGGCTCTCGCTCGACGAGGCGCTTGCGCGGCTGTCGCGCGAGACGGAGCAGCCGGAGCGGCGGCGCGTCGCCGAGGCAGTCACCGAGGCGCTGCGGCCGGGGGTGCGCACGCGCGGCTACATCCTCAACACGATCCTCAACGAGCGCGCGGTCGAGGACCGTCTGCGTGGCTACCCGAGCTGGATCTCGGCGCGCAACCTGGCGAACGAGATCCCGGACGAGGCGGCGCAGAGCCTCGTGGACGCGATCGTCGCCCGCTACGACATCCCGCAGCGCTACTACGTGCTGAAGGCGAAGCTGCTCGGGCTCGACCGGCTCGCCGACTACGACCGCTTCGCGCCGCTCCAGGACGTCGGCGGCACGATCGCCTGGGACGAGGCGCAGGAGCTCGTGCTCGAGTCCTTCGCCGACTTCTCCCCGACTGCGGGTGACATCGCCGAGCGCTTCTTCTCCGGCAGCTGGATCGATGCCGCCCTCCGGCCCGGGAAGATGCTCGGCGCGTTCTGCGCCACGCTCGTTCCCGACGTCCACCCGTACGTGCTGATGAACTACGCCGGCGAGCGCCGGAGCGTCCTGACTCTGGCCCACGAGCTCGGGCACGGGCTGCACGGCGTGCTCGCGCAGGACAAGGGGCTCCTCAACGCGTCGACGCCGCTCACCCTCGCAGAGACGGCGTCGGTGTTCGCCGAGGCGCTCACGTTCGAGAAGCTGCGGGAGCGGGAGGACGACCCGCGCGCGCTGCTCGACCTGCTCGTCGGGCGGATCGACGACACGATCGCGACGGTCTTCCGCCAGATCGCGATGAACCGCTTCGAGGACGCGATCCACACCGGTCGCCGCACCGAGGGCGAGCTGCCGGTCGACCGACTGTGCGAGCTCTGGCGGGCCGAGCAGGAACGGATGCTCGGGCCGGCGGTCGAGGTGACGGAGGACTACGGCATCTGGTGGAGCTACGTGCCGCACTTCATCGCCGTCCCGGGATACGTCTACGCCTATGCGTTCGGCTACCTGTTCTCGCTCGCGATCTACCGTCGCTACCTGGACGAGGGCGAGTCCCTCGTCGAGCCGTACCTCGACCTGCTGCGGGCCGGAGGCTCGGCGCCGCCGGCCGAGCTCGCGGCGCGGCTCGGCTTCGACCTCGGCGACCCCGGCTTCTGGGCGGCGGGCCTCGACGCGATCGGGACGCTCGTCGACGAGGCCGAGGCGCTCGCCGCGCAGCTCGACGACGAGTAGCGACAGCGCGGTACTTGGCGTCGAGGCGCGTTCTCGTGGTGGCGGCGACCCGGCGCGAGGTCGTCGCGGCCGAGGGGGCGGCGACGCTCGTGTGCGGGATCGGCCCGGTCGAGGCGGCGGCGGCGACCGCACGGGCGCTCGCGGACGACCCGCCGGACGCAGTCCTGCACGTCGGGATCGCCGGCGCGCGGGGGCTCGAGGTCGGCACCGCGGTCGTCGGCACCGAGTCGGTCTACGAGGACGTCGCGGCCGCGATACCCGTCGTCGCGCGCGCTGCCCCCGACGCGCGGCTCGTCGCTGCGCTGCTCGCCTCGCTCCCGGAGCTGCGGCCGCTGCCGATCGGCACGAGCGCCAGGGTCGGCGGCACGCGCGGCGCGACGGTGGAGGCGATGGAGGGCTTCGGCGTCCTGCGCGCCGCCGAGCTCGCCGGCGTCCCGGCCGTCGAGGTGCGGGTCGTTGCGAACGAGATCGACGAGCCCGACCGCACGAAGTGGCGCGTCGCCGACGCGCTCGCCGCACTCGAGGCGCTGACGCCGCGGCTCGTCGCGACGGTGGCGGCCGCGTGAGCCGCGAGCTGCCGCCGCCGCTCCCGCCGGAGACCCGCACAGTGGGGCAGCTCGTGGGGGAGTCGATCCGGCTGTACGGACGGAACCTACGGGCATCGCTCGCTATCGGCCTCGGGCCCGGCGTCGTCGGCGTACTGAACGCTGAGCTCGATGGCGTGGCCAGAGCAGTGGTGGTGACGGTCGGCGGCACCTTGGTGTGGGCCGCCGCGTACCTCGCTGCGGTCGTGGTGGCAACTCGTAAGCCGCCGTCCGCGAGCGCGTTCGCCACCGCCGTGGTGGCGCTCCTACCGTTTCTCTTCCAGCGCGTGCTTGTCCTGCCGGCCGGGGACTTTGCCGTCCTGGTGCTCTTCGCGCTGATCGGCCTAGCGGTGCCGGCGGCCGTCGCCGAAAGGCTCGGCGTCGTAGCAGCCCTGCGTCGCGGCGTTGTGCTGGCACGGGCCGACTTCGTCCACGCCCTGGGATCGCTCGCGACGCTCGTACTCGTCATCTTTCTCACCGGCGCGGTGCTCGTCCTGCTGCTTCAAGGCGTCGGGGAGTCGACGCTTCGGGTTGCGGCGTTCCTGTCGCTTGTTGTGCTCACGCCGCTGTTCCTTCTCGGCGCTGCTCTGCTCTACGAAGATCAGGCCGCGCGCGACCGCGTGCGGAGCGAGTCGGCGTAGGCGGCTGCCGCGCGCGGAGGTGCCGCCGGAGTACGATCGCGCCCCACGATCACGGAGGCGCGATGCCGATCTACCTGATGCTGACGACGCTGACGCCGCAGGGCGTGCAGACGCTGAAGGCGAACCCGACGCGCCTGCGCGAGGTGAACCGGGACGTCGAGGAGCTGGGGGCGCGGGTGCTCCACCAATGGGCGACCATCGGCGAGTACGACTTCGTCAACGTCGTCGAGGCACCCGACGCGGCGACGATCGCGAAGGTCTCGCTGGCTCTCGGCGCGCGCGGCAGCTCGAAGCTGCAGTCGCTCGAGCTGCTCGAGCTCGACCAGCTGCTCGCCGCGCTCGAGTAGCCGTAGTTCGCCGTAACGGCCGTCCGTGCGGCGCACCGATGCGCCTCCTCGAGTGGCACGCCAGGGTGTGCACAACCAACGAGCGCACGTCAGGAGCGGTGCCATGACCACGACCATCACGCCAAGCCAGTACCACCCGACGCTCGGGAGCCTGACCGTCGGCGACGCGATGCATCACGGCGTCGTCACCTGCCGCCGTGACCTGTCGCTGCGCGGAATCGCCCGCGTCATGGCGGGGCACCGCGTGCACTGCGTCATCGTCACGGACGACGAGAACGGCCGGGACATCGTCTGGGGCGTCGTCTCCGATCTCGACCTCGTCGCCGCCGCGTACGCGCGCGACCTCGAGGACCAGACGGCGGACGGCTCGGCCGCGACCCCCGTCGTCCTCGTCTCCCCGGGCGAGAGCCTCGAGCGCGCCGCGCAGCTCATGACCGAGAACGCCGTCTCGCACCTCGTCGTCGTCGACCCCGTCACCGGACGCCCGATCGGCGTCCTCTCGACGCTCGACCTGGCCGAGGCGCTCTCGGCCTGAGCCTGCGCGAGCCTAGCGGAAGCCCGGCTCCCGTCCCGGCGGCGGGAGCGGGCTCTGCGGCAGCCCGCGTCGCGGGCCGCCGGCGTTGTAGTCGCCCGGCGCGACGTCGTTCGGCCCGTCCGGGTGGAAGAGCGCCGCGAGGTGCTGAATCTGCCCGCGGCCGGGCCCGAGCTCGAACTGGCCTCCGCCGTAGAGCACGATGCCGCGCTCGCCGCAAGCGTCGTAGAAGTCGAACAGCCGCCGGACGGAACCGAACCGGGACGGCTTCGAGTTCAGGCAGACGGGCGGGAACGGGAGCGCGTCGACGTCGGCGACGGAGTGGATCGGGAAGTCCCACGTGATCCGGTGCCGCTCCGGGTCGAGCACAGGTGCCGTTTCGTCGTTCAGGCGCGGGTCCTCGAGCCACGCGTCCGGGAAGGCTGCGGCGACCCGGCCGTACAGCTCCGCGCTCGGCGTCGCGTCCACCCAGTCCCCTTCGTAGAGGCCCTTCAGGTCGACGACGTCGACCGCGCCCGTCTCGGCGAGCTCGGCGACGACGTCGTCGGTCCACGAATCGCTCGCGTCCAGCTTGAAGCGGAGCTCCGGGTAGAGCTCGCGCAGCTCGCGCACCGCGCTCTGCGAGACGACGAACCGGACGGGCCGTGGCTCGCGCCCAACCGCGTCACCGAGGGAGGCGCCCGCCTGCCGCAGCGCGAGGTCGAGCGCCGCCGACTCGAGCCCCCACGGCCGGTAGCCGGGCTGCGCCGCGACGAGCGACGAGAAGGAGTCCAGGGTGTGCCGGCCGCGCAGGTCCGGAAGCGCGTCGAGGGTGAACGCCAGCTGGAGCTCCTCCTCGTAGCTCACGTCCTCACCGACCCCCTCCTCGCCGGCGCCGTGCAGGTGGACGACGGTCGTCCTGCGGGTCATGTGCCGGAGCGCGAGGTCGCGCGGCTCGAGCTCGACCTGCTCGATCGTCAGCGGCAGGTCACGGACGGTGTCATAGAGCGGCATAGGCGACGGCCACCTCCGCGGCCAGCGTTGCGTTGTCGGCGATCAGGTCGCGGTTCGCGGCGAGGGTGCGGCCGCCGGACTCGCGGTGAAGGTAGGAGAGGACGAACGGCGTCACGGCCTGCCCGGCGATCCCCTGGGCCTCGGCGTCGGCGAGCGCGCGCTCGATCAGCGGCTCCACGTCGTCGAGGCTCCGGCTGGTCGGGCGGCAGAGCAGGAGCGACGAGTGGCGGCCGAGCGCCCAGTGCGCCTTCGCCACGCGCGCGGCCTCCTCAGCCGTCTCGACGCGCGCCGACACCGGCGGCCCGCCGTGGGCCACGTAGAAGAGCGGCAGGTCGTCGGTGCCGTAGCCGAGCACGGGGACGCCGAGCGTCTCGAGCAGTTCGGCGGTCGCGGGGACGTCCAGGATCGACTTGACCCCGGACGAGACGACGAGGGCCTCGGTACGGAGGAGCTCGCCGAGGTCGCCCGAGACGTCGGGAGGAATGGGGAAGCCGCGGTGGACGCCGCCGAGGCCGCCGGTCGCCATGAAGCCGATCCCGACCGCCCGGCAGGCGGCCAGCGTGCCGCCGACGGTCGTCGCGCCCACGGCACCCTGCACGACGGCCGCGGCGACGTCGCGCGGGCCGACTTTGCGGGCATCGGCGCGGAAGTGGCCGAGCTCCTCCTCGGAGAGGCCGATGTGGAGCGCGCCGTCGAGGATCCCGACCGTCGCCGGTACGGCGCCGGCCGCGCGCACACGGCGTTCGCTCTCGAGCCCGACGGCGACGCCCTCGCCCGACGGGAACCCGTGCGCCACGAGCGTCGTCTCGAGCGCCACGACCGGCCGCCGCTCCGCAAGCGCGCGACCGACCTCCTCCGAGACGCGGACGACGTCCTTCACGCGCCCGAGCCTACCGGCGGCATCGCGCCCAGCTGCTCCACGCAACGGGCCGCCGCTTCGAGCGCCAGCTCCGGGCCGCCGACGAGATAGCCCGCTGCGAGCGCGTCGCCGGCTCCGGTCGTGTCGACCACGTCGGCCGGTAGCGGCGGCAGCTCGAGGTCCGCGAAGCGGGCGCCGCGCGGGCCGCGCTTCAGGATCCAGGTGCAGCCGGGGAGCGGCCCGCCGAGCGCGCGCTCCTCCTCCTCGTTCGCGAACACGACGGCCGGGCGGAGCTCTTCGAGCCGGGCGCGGAAGCGCGCCGGGCCGAAGTCGCGGATCGCGCTCCAGGAGGAGAGGTCGACGCTGACGCGCGGTGCGAGCGCCGCGGCCGCGCGGGCGGCACCGTCGATCGGCGAGCGGAGCAGCGAGTAGCCCGGCAGGTGGAGGTGCTCGCCCCCGGCGAGCCAGGCCGGGTCGAGCTCATCCGCCCGGAGCTCCGGCGAGACCCCGCGGTCGGAGGCCATCGTCCTCCCGCCGTCGGCGCCCACGAGCGAGACGACCGTCCCCGTCCGTCCGCCGACGACCGGCCCGCGCACGTCGACGCCGTAGCGCTCGAGCGCTCGCCCCGCCGTCGCGCCCGCCTCGTCGTCGGCGCGCTTGCCCACGAACCGGGCGCGGCCGCCGAGCGCGGCGACCCACGCGGCGACGTTCGCGGCTTGCCCACCCGGGCCGAGCCGCGTCACCGCGTCGGCGTCCGCACCGTCGGCGAGCGGCTGCTCGAGGCGCACGATCACGTCCAGCAGGAGGTCGCCCAGCGTCACGATCACCGCACTACGATCCTGGCATGGACGGGCAGTCGCGGCGCTCTAGGACCCGCTCGTTTCTCGTCGGCGCCGCCGTCGGCGCGTCGGCGGCGCTCGCGACCGCGCGCCGCCTGCGGCCGCACCAGCGGCAGACGCCGGCGGGGCTCGCGGCCTTCGAGGAGGCGCCGTGCTACCGCGAGCTCGTCGAGAGGGAGCGCGGCGCGCCGTAGCCGCGCAGCTCGCGCGCAGCACGCTCGACCGTCTGGAGGTTCACGTCGGCGTCGCCGAGCCAGAGCGACTTCCCGACGAGGAGCGCCTGCCCGGCGCGCTCCAGGTACCGCTCCGGCGTCCGCACGGGATCCGTCGTCCTGATGACGAGGAACGGGCCGAAGCGCCGGACGTCGAACGCGTACTCCGGCTTGGGGCTCCGCCAGCGGATCGTGAGCGACGGTGCGATGTTGTTCGGCTTGCTCGAGTCGAGGATCCAGACGCCGCGGCCGAGCGGCCGCTCGAGCCGCTGCAGCACCCGCAACGCCAGCGGCGCGTCGGCGCGCGGCAGCACGGGGAGGGGGAAGTCCGGGTTCCGCTCCCACGCGCCGAGGTAGAGCGGCTCGAACCCGAAGAGGACGTCGTCGGGCCGGCTCGTCGTCGCGAGGTGGGCGGCCGCCGCCGCCCGCGCCTCACGCCGCGCCTCCGGCTCGCCCTCGTAGAGAGCGGGCGTCGTCTGCCAACCCCAGGCGAACTGTGCTGCCGCGAGCGCCACGAGCGCGACCGGGGCGGCCGCCCGCAACCGCAGCAGGCCGAGCGCGAGCGCGAGCGCGACGAACGGCAGCACGAAGATCAGGTGCCGTGTCTCCGGCGAGGCCGCGTTGCCGAGCCGCGCCGCCAGAAAAGCGAGCGACGGCACGCCGAGGACGCAGGCGCCGAGCACGAGCGCCTCGCGGCGCAGCCGCAGCGCGCCGAGCACGACCAGCGCGAGCGCCGCGAGCGTCACCGGCCACCAGCCTGCGGTCAGGTCGCCGAGCACGCGCCACAGGTACCGCGCCACGGGAAGCGGGCCGCCGAGCTTGGCGCCGCCGCCGCCGACGCCCACGTCGAAGCGTGACGCCAGGACGAGGTTCGTGAGCCAGAACGGCGTTCCCGCAGCCACGACGACGACCCCCGCGACGAGCGCCTGGCGGAGCCGGTCGCGGCGGGCGACGAGCACGTACAGCCCCTGCGACCCGAGGACGAGCGCGCCGTACGGGTGCGTCGCGATCGTCGCCAGGATCGCGAGCCCCCACAGCGCCCACCGGCCACGGCTGCCGCGTTCGAGGGCCGCCAGCAGCGCGAGGTACGAGAGCAAACTCGTGACGAGGAAGAGGCTGTACATGCGGCCGTAGACGCCGTGGAAGAGCAGCACCCAGCTCGGCGCGACGACCGCGGTCGCGACGAGCGCCGGGAGGCGGGCCGAGAGCCGGAGACAGAGGAGCGCGATGAGCGGCAGACTCCCGACCGCGAGCAAGGCCGAGACGAGCCGCAGCCCCTCCAGGCCGAAACCGAGGTGGGCGACCACCCAGGCGAGCAGGAAGTGGAGCGGCGCCCCGCCGCGCTCCTCCAGCACCACCTGGAAGAGGTCGCCGAGCGGGTGCCGGCCGACGAAGAGCGCGAGCGTCTCGTCCTCGTGGGGCGGCCATGCCATCAGTCGATGGAGGAGGAAAGTGGCAGTCACGACCATGAGTGCCGTCACGCCCATCGGGAACCAGTGGCGCTCGAGCACGCGCGGCAGAGCGAGGGCACGGCCGCCGATCTCCGTCGCATGTGCGCTGTCGCTCATCCCGTGCCCGAAATCCTCGCTGCTAGCCTTCTGCAGCCATGCCGATCTACGAGTACCGCTGCCCCGACGGCCACACCTTCGAGGTCTTCCAGCGTATGTCGGACCCCGAACCGGCCGGCTGCGAGGCGTGCGGCCGTGGGCCGGTCGAGAAGCTCCTCTACCCGGTGGCGGTGCACTTCAAGGGGTCGGGCTTCTACGCGACGGACTACGGGCGCGGCTCCGGCAAGAAGCCGTCGAAGGACGGCGGTGGCGAGTCCGGCTCCTCGTCCGACTCCGGCTCCTCGTCCGACTCCGGCTCGTCGGACTCCGGCTCCGGCGGCTCGACCGAGAAGCGCGCCGCGGCCGCCGACTCGTAGAGGCTCGATGCGATACGCGAGCGGGCTGTGGAGCCGCCCCAGACGCGGCGCCAGGTCGTTTCGGCACCCTCACGCAGGCGTCCAGCCTGTGCTTCGGACGCCGCGCCACTCTGGCTTGGTCTCGACGCCCCACAGCGTGCCAGTTTCACACCGCGCCCTAGCCGCGCTTGAGCGCGCCGAGCGCGAGCAGCAGCACGATCGACCCCGCGACCGCGAGCAGGAACGGCTTCAGGTCCCAGCCGAAGTCGATCTCCTCGCCGAACACCGCCTCGCCGAGCAGGCCGCCGAGCAGCGCCCCCACCACGCCGACGGCGAGCGTCCCGAAGCACCCGATCGCCTGCCGCCCCGGCGTCAGCGCCCGGGCGACGACGCCTGCGAGCAGGCCGAACAGGATCCAGCCGAGGATGGACACGAGGCGACTCTAACGGGCGCCGCGGCTCTAACGGGCGCCGCGGCCGACGACGCAGCCTGCGGCGAGCGCCTCGCCGGGCGGCGGCGGCTGCGGTGCGGAGCGGCCCTGGAACATGCTGATCGCGGCGAAGTTTCGGTCATCGCCGAAGATCACCGAGGATCCGCCGACCGCGCCGAGCTCGCCGCCGAGCCGGCAGTGCAGCGTCCGCTGCGGGTTCGATCGGAACCGCACCCAGCCGAGCTGCAGCAGCTCACCCGCACCGAGGTCGGTCGCGAGCGGTCTCACGAGATCGTCGCCGATGAACGGCAGCCGCACGAACGTGCGCGGGCCGACGATCTCGTCGCCCATCGCCTCGACGACGGCCTGCTGGCGCTCGCCCCGGGTCAGGTCGTTCTCCGCCGGGTCGAGGCGGTTCTCCCGGATGCGCGAGTAGACGAGCGCGCGCCGGCCGTCCATCCGCTGCTCGCCGGGGTCGAAGCGCCAGCCCGGCCACTCCTGACAACGCGCCTGGGTCGAGAACGGGCAGTCGAACCGGTTCGAGAGGATCGGCTTCGGCACGTCGACCGTGACACCGCCGAGCGCGTCGATCACGGTGCGGAAGTCGGCGAAGTCCACCAGCGCGACGTGGTTGGGCTGGAGCCCGGTGAGCGAGCGGATCGTACGCATCGCGAGGGCCGGCCCGCCCAGCTGGAACGCTGCGTTGATCTTGTTCGAGCCGAAGCCCGGGATCTCGACGCGGAGGTCGCGCGGGATCGAGAGGAACGCCATCCGATGCCGCTTCGGGTCGGTGCGCACGAGCAGGATCGAATCGGAGCGGCTCGCCTCCGAACGCGCAGCCTGGGTGCGGTCGCCGTCGGTGCCGAGCAGCAGCACGAGCGTCGGCTTCGACAGGAGTAGCCCCTCCTGGGGCGCGAGGGCCGCCGTCACGCTCGCCGGCAGCCGTGCGTTCGACTCCTGGACGCCGCTCCGGAACGCGAGGTAGCTCGCGACGACCCACGCCACGGTCAGCAGCACGACGAAGAGCAGCACGAGCCCGATGCGGCGGCCCCAGCGCGGCCGGCGCGTGCGGACGAGGCTGCCGTCGTAGCCCTGCGGCCGGCCGTCGCCGCCCCTCCGGCCCCGCCCGCCCGGGCGCGCGGCGACCGGAACCTTCCCCTTGGCGCGGCCGCCCCGGTAGACCTTGTAGGGCTTCTCTCCCTGCGCCATCCGGCCGGGTATGGTAGCCGCGGCTCGTGGACACCCCCCGCGTGATCGGCGTCGACGTCGGCGGCACGAAGATCCTTGCGGGGGTGCTCGACCCGAGCGGACGCGTCCACGCGCGGCACGAGGTGCCGACGCCGACGGCCTCGCAGGACGCGCTGCTCGAGGGCCTCGCGGAGGCCGTGGCGGCCGTCTTCGACGGCGGCGTCGAGGCGCTCGGCTTCGGTGTCCCGTCCGTCGTCGACCCGGGCACGGGCGTCTCGCTCGGGTCGATCAACATCCCGCTCGCGGGCGTCTCGGTGGCGAACGTGATGGCCGGTCGCTTCGGCGTGCCGGCCGCCGTCGAGAACGACGCGAGCGCGGCCGCTCTCGGCGAATGGCGCGTCGGGGCGGGGGGCGGGGAGGATCTCGTGATGCTCACGCTCGGCACCGGCGTGGGGGGCGGGATCGTCCAGGGCGGCAGGCTGGTCCGCGGCTGGACGGAGCTCGGCCACCTCGTCGTCCGCGCCGACGGACCGCCGTGCCAGGGCGCGTGCACCGGCCGCGGGCATCTCGAGGCCCTCGCCTCGGGAAGCGCGGCCGACCGCGCCGCAGAGGAGCTGTGGGGCCCCGGCGCGACCGCCGAGCAGCTCGTCGACCGTGCTCGCGCCGGCGACGCCGCCGCCGTCGCCGCGCTCGCCGCGATCGGCCGGCTGCTCGGCGCGGCGATCGGCTCGCTCGTCAACGTCTTCGGGATCCAGCTCTTCGTCGTCGGGGGCGGCTTCGGCAGCGCGGCCGCCGACTTCCTGTTCCCGCCGGCGCTCGAGGCGGCGCGACGGGAGTCGCTCGCGCCCGGCCGCGGCGTCCGCCTGCAGGCCGCGGAGCTAGGGGCCGACGCCGGGCTCGTGGGCGCCGGCTTCGTCGCCCTCGGGGCGCTCGACCGCGCCGCCTGACGTGCTCGCCGTCTGCGCGACCCCGATCGGCAACCTCGACGACGTGACCCTCCGGGTGCTGCACGAGCTCGCTGCGGCCGAGCTCGTGCTCTGCGAGGACACCCGCCACACGAGGATCCTCCTGCGCCGGCACGAGATCGAGGCGCGCCTCGTCAGCTACCACCGGCACAACGAGGCCGCGCGGGTCGCGGAGCTGCTGCCCCGGCTCCAGGCGGGCGAACGGGTCGCGCTCGTCAGCGACGCGGGGCTGCCGGGCGTGAACGACCCCGGCGCGCGACTGATCGCGGCCGCCCTCGACGCCGGCGTCGCCGTCACCGTGCTTCCCGGGGCGTCGGCCGTCGAGACGGCGCTCGTCGCGAGCGGCCTCGTCGGCGAGCGATACACGTTCCTCGGCTATCTCCCTCGGGGCCAGGCCGCGCTCGCGGCGCTGTGGGCGGAGTTGACGTCGTCGCAGCATCCGGCGGTCGCATTCGAGTCGCCGCAGCGGTTGCCCGAGACGCTGCGCGGGCTCGCACGGGCGCTGCCGCAGCGGCAGGTCGCGGTGTGCCGTGAGCTGACCAAACGCTTCGAGGAGGTCGTGCGCGGACGGGCGGACGAGGTCGCCGAGCGCTTCCGGGATGCGCCGAAGGGCGAGCTCACGCTCGTCGTCGGCGGGGGCGTCGCCTCGCCGGATCACCCCGAGGAGGAGCAGGCGCTGGCCGCGGTCCGAGAGCTCGTCGGAGCCGGGATGCCGCGGAAGCAGGCCGCCGACGTGGTCGCGCGGCTGACGCGCGTCTCTCGGAACACTCTCTACTCGAAGTCGTTGCAAACCGGCTGACGCGCCCGGCTACCGTGGCCTCAGGTGTCTCCGGCACCGCTTCCACTTCGACTCCGAGGCAGGTGCGACATGCGTCGAACGCTCACTGTCGCGGTCGTCCTCGCGACGCTCATCGCCGCGTCGGCCGCACACGCCTGGAGCTGGCCCGTGGACGGGCCAGTCTTGAGGCCCTTCGTGCTGGGAGACGACCCCTATGCAGGCGGCCAGCATCGCGGCGTCGATCTCGGCGCGGCGGTCGGTACGCCGGTCAGGGCGCCGGCGGGCGGGACCGTCTCGTTTGCAGGGGCGCTCCCGGGCCACGGCCGTGGTGTCACCATTCTCACTGCGGACGGCTACGCCGTCACGCTGCTCCAGCTCGCGACGACGACGGTCGCGCGCGGCGCAGCGGTGGCCGAGGGCGCCGTGGTCGGCAGCGTCGGTGCGAGCGGCGACGCGAGAACGACGGCGCCGCACGTCCATCTGGGTGTTCGCGTTGCCGTCGAGCCGCACGGCTACGTCGACCCGCTCGGGCTGCTGCCGCCGCGGGAGCCCATTCCGGTCGCACCCGGGCCGACCGCGCCTGAGGAGCCGGCCGGAGTCC
>DASQNG010000118.1:0-19200 GCA_035645095.1 Gaiellaceae bacterium
GCTCCTCGGCGAAGCCTGCGTCGTACGACGCCTCGTCGTCCGAGGCCGCAACGGCGCACCGGCCCGAGATGTCCGCGGCGACGAACGCGATGTTCGCCGCAATCGCGCCCGACGTCGGCAGGTCCTCGTCGTGGTCTGCGACCTCGTACTGCTCCGGGCGAGCGCCGCGGGCGAGCGCGACGATGTCCGCCAGCAGCACGAGCACGTCCGCGTAGCGCGTCTCCGCCCGCGCGAGCGCCACCGCCGCCTGCTGGACGTCCCCGAGCTCGCTCGCGCCCGCGAGGTCGCGCCCGTCGCGTGCGTGCAGCTCGAGCCCCAGGACGATGAGGTCGCGCAGCCGCCAGATCGCGCTCTCGGTGAACTCGCCCATCGCCTGCTCGTCCCACGCGTCCACACGCCGGACGAGTCGCGCCCGCTGCGCCACCACGACGTCGTCGTGCGTCTCCTGGTCACCGCCGAGCTCGATCAGCCAGAGCTCGTCGTCGATCCAGCCGGGTAGACCGGCGGTGCGGCAGGCGTGCGTCCCGTTCACGCAGAGACCGAGAGGGCCGTCGGCGCCGACCCACTCGTCGAGCGGCCATTCGTACCCCGTGTACAACGCGACGCGGTCGCGGCCCAGGAACTTCAAGAGGATCATCGTCCGACCTTCCACGCGCGAAACGCTTCGAGGAGCGCGACCCTCGCATCGTCCGAAAGCGGCTCGGACGGCACCGATCCGGCGACGACCAGGGCCTTGCGCAGCTGCGCGACGAACCCGCGGCACGCCGGGCAGGCGGCCAGATGCCGCTCGAAGCGCAGGCGCGAGGCCGCGTCGAGGGTCCGCTCGAAGTACTCCGTCGACAAGTCGACGAGCTCCTCGCAGCTGGCGATCATGTCATGCCTCACTCAGCGAAATCCCTGCTCGAAATAGCGTTCCAGTTCGCGGCGGATCTTCAGTCGGGCCCGGTGGAGAAGGACTCGCTGGTTGGAGTCGGTGAGCTCGAGAAGGTTACAAACCTCGTCCGCCGCGAAGCCCTCGACGTCCCGCAGCGTGAACACGAGCCGTTGCGCCTCCGGCAGGGTCGAGAGCGCGTGCAGCAGCCGGGTGCGTGTCTCGGCCGCGAGCAGGCGCTCCTCCGGCAAGTCCCACGTGGAGACGACGGTCGACCAGACGCGCGGCCAGCGCGGGTGGTCGGCAGGGAAGAAGCGGTCTGCGTCCGGCTGGTCGCGGGTCGCCAGTTCCCGAGCGGCGACCGCGGAGAACGGCAGGCTGCGCGCCTCCCGCACCCCGCGCCGGCGCGCGCAGTTGACCAGGATCGTGAACAGCCACGTCTTGAACGAGGAGCGCTGCTCGAAGCGATCGAGCCCGCGCAGGGCGGATACCCACGTCTCCTGGACGACTTCTTCGGCAACGGCCGCATCACGGACGTAGAGCAGCGCGACCCGGAGCATGGGCGCTGCGTGTCGCTCCACGACGGTCGCGAAGGCACGTTCGTCACCGCGCAGCAACGCCTCGACCTCGCGGTCGGGCACACGCCCGGGCGACGCAGCGCGCGCCTCCGGCAGCCCTCTCGGCTCTCTGTCGCTTGTAACGCCCCTCGACCCCTCCGTCTCTACGAAAGATAGCCATGGAAGAGCAGAGATGAGACCGGCCCCTGGCCCCCGCGCGGCGGCGCACGCCCGCTACGACGACGAGGCGCTCCTGCAGCTCGTCGCTCTCGGCGGCGACGCCGCCTTCACCGAGCTGTACAAGCGGTTCGACCGAGTCGCCTACGGTCTCGCTCTCCGCGTGCTCGTCGACCGGCACCTCGCAGAGGACGCGTTCGTCGAGGGCATGCTCGTCGTCTTCCGCACGGCTCGGTCGTTCGACCCCGGGCGTGGGAGCGCCCGCACGTGGATCCTCACCATCGTCCACCGCCGAGCCGTCGATCTCGTCCGGCGCGAGAGTCGCCACCGCGTCCCGGAGCTCGTCGTGCAGAGCGAGGCGCACGGCGCGACGGCCGAGGACATCGCCGAGCTCCGCGTCGAGCGTGAGCTCGTGCAGGGCGCGCTGCGGCGCCTGCCCGAGCGGGAGCGCCGGCTGATCGAGCTCGCGTACTACGGCGGCTATACCCAAAGCGACCTGGCGAGCTCGCTCGGCCTCTCCCTCGGAACCGTGAAGAGCAGGATGTTCACCGGTCTTGCGCGCATGCGCGAGCTCCTGGCCGCGGAGCCCGACCTGCTGCCGGTCTCCCCGGCCGGCGCCCGAAGCAGCCGCCGCGTAACCCGAGGGCCATCCCGCCGCGTGCCTCTGCCCCGCCTCGCGCCTACAGCGCGGGCGGCGCTCGACGACGGCTCAGCTCGCGCGCCCGCTCTCGGCGGCCGGCGCGCTCGGCGCCCGCTCCGCGCGCCGGCCTCGCAGCGCGGAGAGCGCGACGGTGCCGGCGAGCAAGCCGACGATCACAGGCAGCGAGACCCAGACCGGCACCTTCCACCAGTCGGCGACGAGCATCTTCGTGCCGACGAAGGCGAGCACGAGGCCCAGCCCGACGTTGAGCGACGGCAGCCGGCCCATCGCGCCCGCGACGAGGAAGAAGAGCGACCGCAGCCCGAGCAGCGCGAAAGCATTCGCAGCGAAGACGACGAAAGTGTCGGTCGTGATCGCGAGGATCGCCGGGATCGAGTCGACGGCGAACACGACGTCGAAGGTCGCGACCACGAGAAACGCCGCGAGCAGCGGCGTGGCCGCGCGCCGGCCGCCCTCGCACACGACGAGCCGGGTGCCGCGGTAGTCGCGCGTGATCGGGACGACGCGGCGCAGGAGGCGGAGGGCCGGGTTCCGCTCCGGGTGGATCTCGACCGTCGTATGGCGCGCGATGCGGACTCCAGTGACGATGAGGAACGCGCCGAACACGTACGCGACCCACCCGAACGTCTCCAGCAGGGTCACCCCGGCGACGATGAAGACGGCGCGCAACGCGATCGCGAGCACGACGCCCCAGAAGAGGACGCGGTAGCGCAGCTCGGCCGGGACGGCGAAGTACGAGAAGATGAGCGCGAAGACGAAGACGTTGTCGAGCGACAGGCTCTTCTCGACGACGTAGCCCGTCAGGTACTGCGCCGAGACCGTGCCGCCCTGCCACCACCAGAGCACGCCGCCGAAGGCGAGCGCGAGCGTGACCCAGAGCGCGGAGAGCGCGCCTGCCTCGCGCAGCGAGACGGCATGCGCGTCGCGGTGCAGCACGAGCAGGTCGAGCGCGAGCAGCACGGCGATGCCGCCGAGCAGCGTGGCCCAGATCCAGAGGTCGACCTCCATGACGAGACTCCTTTCGACTCGGTTGACGAGCCGAGGTCTCTCCCCGCCGCAAGAGCGGCGGGCCCCGCCGGGCGCTGGGGCCGAAGTGACGACGGAGCCTGGAGGGATACTCCCCTACGGCAGCCGCCACGATAGACGAAATCCGATTCCTCTGTCAAACTTCGGGCATTGGCCGCCCGATGGACGTTCCTGACGAACCATGCCCACGTCCTGCTCGTGCTCGCGGCAGACCCGGACACGCGCCTGCGGGACGTCGCCGAGCGCGTAGGAATCACCGAGCGCTCGGCCCAATCGATCGTCGGCGACCTCGTCGAGGAGGGGTATCTCGAGCGCAGCCGCGTCGGGCGCCGGAACCACTACTCGGTGCAGGCGAACCTCCCGCTGCGCCATCCGCTCGAGCGTGGGCACCTCGTCCGGGAGCTGCTCGACGCACTGGGTTCCGAGGCGCCGGCCGCGGCCGGCAGCCGCTAGCCGACGTCGTGCTCCGCCTTGGCGGCCTCCGCCTCCGCCTTCGTGCGGTGGACGGTGCCGAGCGGGTGCTCCGGCGGCGCGTAGAGCGAGTAGAGCTTGAGCTCCTCCTCGCCGGTGTTCACGAGGTTGTGCCAGACGCCGGCCGGGACGACGATCGCCCAGTCGGCCTCGACCTCGTGCGTCTCCTCGACCTCGCGCGTGCGCCCGAGCTCGACGCGACCGCGGCCGCGCTCGACGCGCAGGAACTGGTCGAGGTGCGGGTGCGCCTCCCGCCCGATGTCCTCTCCCGGCGCGAGGCTCATCAGCGTCAGTTGCACGTGCTTCCCGGTGTAGACCGCCGTGCGGAACGTGCCGTTCTCGATCGTCTCCCGTTCGATGTCGCCGACCCAGCCGAGCATCCTCTCTCCCTCGTCGCGTGCCGTCTCACGGTGCACGCCGCCTCGCGGACGTGAACCCCGCCGGCCCCGGGCGCTAGACTCGAGCGGCTTGAGGGCGCGCGCGCGGCATCCGTTCTCGCGGTCAGGGGGCGTGGCGGCCGTCGTCGCCGCGGCCTGCTTTCCTGCCGCCGCCCACGCCGCACCGGACTCGGAAGCGCCCCGCGGCCCCGCGAAGCCGCTGCCGAACCTCAGCGCGCACTTCACGCAGAGGAGCTACCTGCCGGGTCAGGTCGCGACCGTCAGCCTCCGCTCGAAGCACCGCGTCCTCACGCTACAGGTGCTCCGAGCAGGGGCCGAACGGCCGTGGAACAGCATCGGCAAGCCGTGGGGACCGCCGCAGACGATCCGCTGGAACCGGACCGGCCGCGCGGCACCGCTCAAGGTGCGGGTCGGCGACTGGTCGAGCGGCCTCTACTTCCTCCGCATCACGACACGGAACCGCCGCGTCACGTATGCACCGTTCGTCGTGCGCGCTCCGCAGCCCGGCTCGTGGAGCCGCGTCGCCGTCGTCCTGCCGACGCACACCTGGCAGTCGTACAACCACTGGGACGCGAACCAGGACGGGACCGGCGACACCTGGTACGCGCGGCAGTCGATCAAGAGCGTCAACCTGCAGCGCCCGTACATCAACCAGGGGAAGCCGCCCTACTACCGCTCCTACGACCGCGCCTTCCTGCGCTTCCTCACCCACCGGGGGCACCGGGCGGAGTACCTGACGGAAGACGACTTCGACACCTTCGCCAGCGGCGACGACCTCGCGCGCCTCTACGACCTGATCGTCTTCGTCGGCCACCACGAGTACAAGACCGTCAAGGCGTTCGACCTCACGGAGCGCTACCGCGACCTCGGCGGCAACCTCGCGTTCCTCTCGGCGAACAACTTCTACTGGCGCGTCGACCTCAAGCAGAACCGCATCTGGCGGATCAAGAAGTTCCGCGATCTCGGGCGTCCGGAGGCACGGCTGATCGGCGTGCAGTACCGCGCGAACGACCGCGGTCAGCGGCTCGGGCCGTACGTCGTCGTCGACCGCGGCGCCGCTCCCTGGCTCTTCGCGGGGCTCCCGTTCGAGAACGGTCAGCCCCTCGGCACCGTCCGGTACGGGATCGAGTTCGACATGATGACGCCTGACTCGCCGACGGGGACGGTGCTCCTCGCCGAGGTGAACCCCGCCATGGCGGATCCTACTATCCGCGGGCACATGACGTACTACGCGACCCCGGCGGGCGCGAAGGTGTTCGCGGCCGGCACGCTCGGCTTCGGCGGCTCCGACAACCCCGTCGGCCACCATCTCTTCACGAACCTCTGGGCGCACCTGACGCAGCCGTGACGCGGTGCGGGTGGGTGCCGCTCGGCGACCCGCTCTACGTCCGCTACCACGACGACGAGTGGGGCGTGCCCGAACGGGACGAGCACCGGCTGTTCGAGCTCCTGACGCTCGAGGGGGCGCAGGCGGGCCTCTCGTGGTCGACGATCCTGCGCAAGCGCGAGGGCTACCGCCGCCTGTTCGCGGAGTTCGACCCCGAGGTCGTGGCCCGCTACACGGCGGCGGACGTCGAGCGGCTGCTCGCCGACCCCGCGATCGTTCGCAACCGCCTCAAGGTCGAGTCGACGGTTGCGAACGCGCGCGCCACGCTCGCGCTGCGGGAGGCGGGGACGTCGCTGCCGGAGGTGCTGTGGTCGGCCGTCGACGGCGAGCCGCGCCGGAACGCCTGGCGGAACGTCTCCGACATCCCCTCGGAGACGCCCGAGTCGCGGAGGCTCTCGAAGGAGCTGAAGCGACTCGGGTTCCGCTTCGTCGGCCCGACGACGGTCTACGCGCTGATGCAGGCGGCGGGGCTCGTGGACGACCACGTCACGCGCTGCTTCCGGCACACGCCGGCCTAGATGCGGTTCCGCGTGCGGACGACGAACGCGACCGGCAGCAGCGCCGCGAGCGCGAGCCACCGGGCGAGCTCGACGGCGTCACGCTCCTCCGTCACGAGCACGGGTGCCGCACCCGCGACCTCCGCCCGCACGGCGGCGGCCGCCGCGCCCACGTCACTCTCACCGAACACCGCGCCCTGCCCGACCGCCGCGAGCCGCTGCGCAGCCTCCTCCGCGCGCGGGTCGGGCGCATAGCGCGCGTCCTCGGCCGTCTCGAAGATCCGCTCGGACGCGTCGCCGACGCGGAGGAGCACGAGCCGCACCCGCTCCTTCGCGAGCAGCTCCCCGAGCTGCGCCGGCGCCCACGGCTCCGACTCGAAGTCGCTCAGAACGACGGCGACGCGGGCGTCGGTGCGGCGGTCGAAGAAGTTCCGCGTCGCGAGCGCGCCGAGGGCGCCGAGCGAGGTGCCGACGACCTTCTTCACCGACGGCGGCGGGCGGTCGACGCCGATCGCGCGGCGGAGCGTGGAGCGGTAGGCGCGGGCGTCGGTCGTCGGGAAGAGATGCGGCAGGACACGGTCCGTGAACGACGCCACGCCGACCCGCACGTCCGGCAGCTCCTCCCGGAGCGCGAGCGCCGCCGCCTGCGCGCGGTCGAAGCGCGTCGGCTCCGCCGGCTCGCGGCGGGCGAGCATCGACCGCGAGATGTCGAGGACGACGACGACCTCCGCCGACGGACGCATGCGCTCGACGGCACCGCGCTCGACGACCGGCTGGGCCGCGGCGGCAGCGACGAGCGCCGCGGTCGACACGAGTGCGACCGCGACCCCCACCGCGCGGCGCCGTCGCGGCGGCGCGAGCGAGAGGATCTCGGCTGCACGGCGGGCGCGCCGCTCGCCGGCCGCGAGCGCCGCGAGGGGGATCGTGCCGAGCAGCCCGACGAGGGCTGCGAGCGGCGTGAGCAGCGAGACGTCCATCAGTAGCCGGAGCCGGCGCTGCTCGCGGCCGCGCCGCCCGTCTTCGTCCCCTTGCGGCCGCCGCTGCCCCCGCTCCCCTCACCGCTCCCCGTCGTCTGGTCGGCGTTCTTCAGCATCACCTCCAGGTTGAACTTCGCGTCCTCGTAGGTCGGGTCGCGCTGGACTGCGCGGCTGAAGTTGTCCGCGGCGGCCTGCGCGAGCTTGCGGCGGTTACCGTCCTCCGACGTCCCGACGAGGGCGAGGACGCCGCGGAGGTTCGCGATCTGTGCCCGGCGCTCGGGTGTCGGCGCGTGCGGCTCGGCAGCCGTCAGGAGCTGCTGCGCCCGCGCCCGCTCGGCCACGTACTGCTCGCGCTCCTCCACGGGCAGCCGCGGCCCCGACTGCCAGAACGCCTGCACCGCACGGCGGTGCTCCAGGTCGTCCTCGACGTCGAGCACACGCCGCGCCAGGCGCCGCGGGAGCCGTTCCTCCGCCGCCCAGTAGCCGGCGCCGAGCGGCGCGACCTCGAACCGCGCGTCGTCGGCCGCGAGCCGCTGCTCGACACGGCCGACGTCGGCGGCAAGGACTAGGGACGCGACGCCGAGCGCGAGGCACAGCAGCGCGGCCGCGAGCGTGAGCAGCCTCATGCCCGCGCCCCCGTCACGTCGATGCGCCGGCACCAGAGCTCGTTCGCGGCGAGCAGCACCAGCAGCGCCCCGCCGGTGAGCGCGAGCGAGACCGGCGACGACGCTGCCGTCTGCACAGCGTCGAGCGTGGCGCCGCGGGGACGCGCGACGAACCTCTCCCAGTCGCTGAACGCGTTCGGGCCCGCGAGGTCGAGGAAGAGCTGCCGGTTGTGCGGGAGCGGGAAGAGCGGCACCACGCGCAGCTCGACGTCGGCGCCGCCGAGCCGCTGCAGCGCCGTCACGAGCGGCGTGTGGTCGCGCTCCCCGGAGTGGAGGTCGCTCAGCAGCAGCACGGAGGCACGGACGCGGTCGCGCTCGACGATCGCGCGCGCGAGGTCGATCCCCTCGGAGATCTTCGTGCCGCTGCGGAAGTTTTCCGACCACGGATCCGGCAGGTAGTACGGCCTGTCGTCCTGGAAGACCCCCGGCGGCTTTGCCGCCGTGCGGAAGAAGCGGAGGTACGGCCGCAGCTCCCGCGCGGGCGTCCCGGGTGGGAGGAGCTCGTAGGCGCTGTCGGAGAAGACGACGAGGCCCACGGTGCCGTCCTCGCGCGAGACAGCCTCCACCACGCGCTGCATCCGCCGGTAGACGACCGGCGGGATGCTGAGCGAGAGGTCGACGACGAGGATCGTGCTCTCGCCGGGCGACAGGAAGCCCGTGTGCCGCACCTGCAGGTCGCGCGCGGCGTGCGCCGCCGCAGCCGCGGCGAGGAGCGCCGCGAGCCCGAGCAGCGCGACGACCGCACGCGTACGCCGGGAGGGCCGCAGGAGCAGCGTCCGGTCGACGGTCGGGATGGCCCTCATGCGCCCGCTCCCCTGACGCGCGCCGTCAGCTCCTGCGCCGCCGGCACCGACGGCTCCACCTCGGACCAGGCGAGCTCGCGCGCGGCGACGGCGAGCGCCGGGTGCAGCTCCGCCGCCACGGCCTCGAGCGCGGCCCGGCGCTCCGCGGGCGTCCGCGCGCGCTCGAGCTGCGCCAACGCCAGGTCGAGCGGCGGCACTGCCCTGGGCGCCCGCGGGGCGCGCAGCGCGGCGACGGAGAGCAGCGCCGACGCGCCGACGAGGAGCACGCCGAGCGCAAGGAGACCGGCCCGCAGGCGGCGAGGCTCGACACGGTACGACGGCTCCGGGACGACGGCGGCCGCGCGCCAGGGCGGCGGCGTCGCGTCGCCCGGCTCCGGCGCCACGTACGTGCGCGGCAGCCGCGTCGCGACCTCGAGCTCCGGCCACGGCAAGAGCTGCAGCTTCTTCTCGCGACGTTCCCGCCACGCGAGCTCGGCGTCGGGGAAGAGGTAGCGCACCTGCCGCTCGTCGCTCGTGCACGGGCCGGTCAGGCACGTGAGCCGGAACGTGTAGCGCAGGAGCGAGAGCCCGTTCCGCTCCGCCCGCTCGACCGTCTGCGTCGCGCGCCACGGACGGAAGCTCGTCCTGATTCGGAGCGACGCCGGGTCGACGCGCGCGGGGTCGTAGAGGACGCCGATCGTCGCCGTCACAGGGTCGCCGAACGATGTCGTGCGAGGCGTCAGCTCGAGGGTCACCGCGAGCGGCTCCCCGCCTGCCAGCCGCGCCGTGTCCCGCTCCGCGGCACAGCCGGGCAGCGCGGCGAGAGCCAGCGCGAGCGCCGCGAGCCGCCTCACCGCCCGCGCCCCCGCGCCGCGACGCGGTCGTCGGCCCAGTCCAGGAACGCCTGCGCGACGGCTGCGCGCTCGTGACTCTCGAGCACCACCGGCTCGACGCCGAGCTCTTCGAACGTCGCCCGCAGGCTGGCGAAGCGGCCCTCGTTCGCGTCGCGACGCGAGACGACCTCGCGGCGGGTCAGTCGCACGAGCCGCGGCCGGCCGCCGCCGGCCTCGACGAGCGGGAGCACGACGCCGGCGACGTCCGGGAAGCTGCGCTCCCACAGCGGGTCCTGGATCACGACCGGCACGAGGTCCCAGCCCCGCTCGAGCGCGTCGTACCAGGCCTCGGTCGGCGGCGGGTCGAGGAAGTCCGAGAGCACGAAGAGAAACGTCCCGACCGGCGGCGCCGGACGCAGCTGCGCCAGGTGGACGAGCCCTGCCGTCACGGATCCGGGCGGCGCCGCAAACCCGGTGCGCGGCTCCTCGGCCACGGCGGCGCGGCCGCCGCGCGGCGAGCGCCAGTACGCGTCGCCCTCGCCGTAGTCGAGGTAGCCGGGGAAGGAGCGCGCGGCGAGAGCGCTCGCGGTGACGACGGCGACGGCCTCCTCGAGCGCGCGCCACTTCCGCAGCCACGGGAGCGGCTCCGGGTAGAGCGCGAGCGACGGGCTGCGATCGGCGAGCACCACCACACGCGGTGCCTCCTCCGCGTGGAGCTCCCGCACGACGAACTCGTCCCGGCCGAGCGCGGACGAGAGCCGCGCCGACGCCGCCCAGTCGATCAGGTCGACGTCGTCGCCGGAGCGGTACGCCCGCGAGCCGGCGACGTCCGACCCGCTGCCGCGGCGGACGCTGCGGAGCGGCCCGTACGAGACGCCGACGAGCCGGCCGCGCGGCACGAGCGGAAAGGTCTCGGCGCCACCGCGGGAGGCGACCTGCACGTCACGCCCCTGGCGGCGGCGCGAGCGCGTAGCACTGCTCGCGCAGCCGCTCGACCGCCTCCGGCCACCCCGACCGCCGCACCTCGGCGAGGAAGGCGGGGCGGAACACGATCCGGTGGACGAGCACCGGGGCGAAGAGCAGCTGGACGTCCGCCGGCGTCACGTAGTCCCGCCCCTGCACGAGCGCCCAGGCGCGCGCCGCCGACTCGAGCGCGAGCGTGCCGCGCACGGAGCTCCCGATCACGACCGTGTCGAGCTCGCGCGTCGCACGGACGAGCGCCACGATCCACTGCCGTAGCAGCGCGTCCACGTAGACGCCGCGCGCCGCGTCGCGCAGCCTCCCCACGTCCGCGACGTCGAGCACCGGGCCGAGGCGACCGAGCGGGTGCCCGTCGAGCTGCTCCTCGACGATCCGCAGCTCGTCGTCGGCTCCCGGGTAGCCGAGGCCCGTGCGGAGGAAGAAGCGGTCGAGCTGCGCCTCCGGGAGCGGGAACGTGCCCTCGTACTCGATCGGGTTCTCGGTCGCGAGCAGGAGGAACGGCTGGGGCACGAGCCGGGTCACGCCGTCGGCCGTCACCTGTCCCTCCGCCATCGCTTCGAGGAGCGCGGACTGCGTCTTCGGGAGCGCGCGGTTGATCTCGTCGACGAGCACGACGTTGGCGAAGATCGGCCCTGGCCGGAACTCGAACTCGCGCTCCTTCTGGTTGTAGACCGAGAGGCCGGTGACGTCGGTCGGCTGCAGGTCCGGCGTGCACTGGACGCGGGCGTGGGTCGCGCCGTCGAGCGACTGCGCGATCGCGCGCGCGAGGACCGTCTTGGCAGTGCCGGGCACGTCCTCGAGCAAGACGTGGCCGCCGCAGACGAGCGCCGCCAGCACGAGCTCGATCTGCTGCCGCTTGCCGTGGACGACCGTCTCGACGTTGTCGACGAAGCGCCGGGCGAGCGCGGGCGCCGCCGCGTGCGCGTCGCTCGTGAGCACGGTCCCGGCGTCACCGCGTTCCATCGCCCCTCCCTCGCCTCGTCGGGACGCGGATACTACGCCACTGCTCACGAGTATGCAGGAGCTTAACTCGGATTCGACCGGGCGGTTCCTGGACAAGCAGAAGTAAGCACGTCCTCCTTCGCCAGCCGCGCCCGTCGCGCCAATCAGGGCCCGTGGGTGAGGCGCCTCGGACGGGCCGGCCTCGTGGCGAAGGGCATCCTGTACCTCGTCGTCGCACTCCTCGCCACGCGGGTCGCGCTGGGGTCGGACGGCGACCGGGGCGACCGCAACGGCGCACTGCGCGAGATCGCGGCGCAGCCCTTCGGGCGCGGGCTGCTGGGGCTGCTCGCGCTCGGGCTGTTCGGGTACGCGGGTGGCGGATCGCCCCAGGGCGTCTACGACCGCGACGACAAGGGCGACGACGCCCCGGGCTGGCGAAGCGCGCGAGCGCGATCGGGCGCGGGCGGTGGTACGGCGGCCTCGGCGTCCTGACGGTCGCGAAGATCCTCGGCGCCGACTCCGGCGGCGGCAGCGGCACGGCGGCCGAGGACCGCGGGCGTGCTCGGGCTCCCCTTCGGCCGCTACCTCGTCTTCGCCGCCGCGGCCGGCTTCCTCGCCGTCGCGGGCTGGAACGCGTACCGCGCGGCGACGTGCAACTTCCGCAAGCGGCTCCGCACGTGGCGGATGGGCGACGCGGAGGAAGCGGCCGTGACCGGCATCGGCGGCCACCTCGCACGCGCCGTGGTCTTCGCGCTCGTCGCGCTCTTCCTCGGGAAGGCCGCGTGGGAGTTCGACCCGAAGGAGGCGCGCGGACTCGACGCGACGCTGCACGAGGTCGCGAGCCGGCACTACGGCACCGTCCTCCTCTGCGCGGTGGCGGCGGGGCTCGCCGCGTACGGCCTCTCCTGCTTCATGCAGGCCCGCCACCGCGACCTCTAGAGGCTTGTTGTGGAACTGGCGCGCTGTGGGGGCCCCACACCAAGCCAGGGCGGCTCGGCGTCCGAAGCGCACGCCCGACGCCTGCGTGAAGGGCGCCGAGACGGCCCGGCGGCGCGGTGGCTCCACAGACCCGCACGCGTTTCACATCAAGCCTCTAGGCTCAGCCGGTGGCGACCGTCGCGGCGACCCGCACGACCCCGTGGGAGTGGTACTCCGACCCTGCCGTCCTGCGGCTCGAGCGCGATCGCATCTTCCGGCGCAGCTGGCAGTACGCGGGCCGGGCGGAGCAGGTGGCGGAGCCCGGCTCCTACTTCACGTGCGACGCCGGCGGCGTGCCGCTCGTCGTCGTGCGCGACCGCGAGGGCGACGTCCGGGCACTCCTCAACGTCTGCCGCCACCGCGGCTCGCTCGTCTGCGAGGGCGAGGGCAGGCGCGAGACGCTGCAGTGTCCCTACCATGCGTGGACCTACGGGCTCGACGGCTCCCTGCGCGCGGCACCGCGGGCCGAGCACGAGCCGGGCTTCGACCGCGACGCGCTCGCCCTCCTCCCGGCGGCCGTCGACACGTGGGGGCCCTTCGTGTTCGTGAACCCGGATGCCGACGCGGCGCCGCTCGCGGAGACGCTGGGCGAGCTGCCGCAGCTCGTCGCGGCCGCCGGCCTCGACGTCGAATCGCTCCGGTTCCTGCACCGGTCGCACTCGGCCTACGAGGCGAACTGGAAGCTCCTCTGCGAGAACTACCTGGAGTGTTACCACTGCCAGGTGGCGCACCCGGGCTTCTCGAAGGTGGTGGACGTCTCGAAGGACGCCTACGTCCTCACCGAGAGCCGCTTCGTCTCGAGCCAGTACGGGCCCGTGAAGGAGCGCTGGTCCGGCGCCTTCGACCCGACGGGGGAGGTCGCGCGGGGGGAGTTCCACTTCGTGTGGCCGAACCTGACCATCAACGTCATGCCCGGCCGCGCGAACCTCTCGCTCGGACCGGTGCTGCCGGCGGGGCCGGAGCGGGCGACGAGGTTCCTCGACTACTTCGTCGGTCCGGAGGTGGACGAGACGTGGATCGGCGAGTTCCTCGCCTTCGACGAGCAGGTGGGGCGCGAGGACACGGCGCTCGTCGAGCGCGTGCAGCGAGGCGTCGGCTCCGGTGCCGTCCCGCACGGGCACCTTCTTGCGGAATCCGAGCGGCTGGTCGCGCACTTCCAGGCGCTCCTGCTCGACGCGCTCGCGTAGTCGCGCCTCCGGTTCGGGGGCGCTGCTTCAGTCGCTCCAGCCCGGGCTACAGGCAAGAACCCACGAGGGGCCCACGCCGGCTCGGCGACCGTTCGTGGCGGCCGCGCCGGCGGGCGGGCGGCTGTCGGTGCCCGAAGCATGAATATCTGGTAAACCGCACGCGGTCATGGGCCTCCTCCGCCTCGTTCCGCGCACGACCGAGTTCTACGACCTCTTCGCCCGTGCAGGGGAGATCGCGCTCCTCTGCGCGCGCCAGACGGAGGTCCGCTTTCGCGAGTACCCCAACTCATCCGTCACTCAGGCGGACATCAAGGCGATCGAGACGGAGGGCGACCAGGTCACGCACGACCTGATCCAGCTGCTCAACACGCAGTACATCACCCCCTTCGACCGCGAGGACATCTACGAGCTCGCCACGAAGCTCGACGACGTTGTCGACTACATCGAGGAGGCGAGCTCGTTGCTCGCGCTGTACGGCGTCGCGACGCCAACACGCCAGTCGGTGGAGCAGTGCGGGATCATCGTCCGCGCGGTCGAGCAGATGGCGACGGCGCTCGGGCAGTTGAAAGGCTTCCGCGGGATCCAGGACTCACTCGTGGAGCTGAAGCGGCTGGAGGACGAGGGCGACCGCGTGGTGCACGACGCGATCGGCGCGCTCTTCCGCGACTCACGGATCGACCCGCTGATCGTGATCCGCTGGAAGGACATCTACGAGGCGCTCGAGCGGGCCCTCGACGCGGCCGAGACCGTCGCGAACGTGATCGCCAACATCGTCGTCAAGAACGCCTAGCGCGTGGACGCCACGCTGGTCGCGGTCGTCGCCGTCGCGCTCTTCTTCGACTTCACCAACGGCTTCCACGACACTGCGAACGCGATCGCCACGAGCGTCTCGACGCGCGCGATCTCGCCCCGGCGTGCCGTCCTCGGCGCCGCGATCCTGAACTTCGTCGGGGCGTTCGTCTCGATCGAGGTCGCGGCGACCGTGGCGAAGGGGGTCGTCGACGCCGACATCGTCACGACGGACGTCGTCCTCGCAGGCCTCGTGGGTGCGATCACGTGGAACCTGATCACGTGGTTCTACGGGCTGCCGACGAGCTCGAGCCACGCGCTCATCGGCGGCGTAGCTGGCGCGGCGGTCGTCGCCGCCGGCCCCGACGTGCTCCTCGTCGGGGGGCTCGTCGACCGGGTGCTGATCCCGTCGCTCGCGGCGCCGATCGTCGGCTTCCTGGGCGCGGGCCTCGTGATGTTCGTGCTCCTCTGGATCATCCGGCGGCGCTCGCCGGGTGGGGTGAATCGCGTCTTCCGCCGGCTCCAGCTCGTCTCGGCCGGCTTCGTCGCCCTGACGCACGGCACGAACGACGCGCAGAAGACGATGGGCATCATCACTCTCGCGCTGATCGCGGCGGGCCACGTCGACTCCGACAATTTCCGGGTGCCGCTGTGGGTGATCGTGAGCGCGGCGACCGCGATGGCGCTCGGCACCTACGCCGGCGGCTGGCGGATCATCCGGACGCTGGGGACCCGCGTCGCGAAGCTCGAGCCGCCGCAGGGGTTCGCGGCCGAGACCTCGACCGCGTCGATCCTCTGGTTCACCGGCAACGTCGGCTTCCCCGTCTCGACGACGCACACGATCTCCGGGTCCGTGCTCGGGGCCGGCGCGACCCGGCGGCTCTCCGCCGTCCGCTGGGGCGTGGCCGGGAACATCCTCGTCGCGTGGGTCCTGACCGTCCCGGCGGCCGCTTCGATCGGCGGGCTGATGGAGCTGCTGACGCGGCTGCCCGGCGGCTCCTTCGTCGTCTTCGGCCTCGTCTCGGCGATCGCCGGCCTCGCGTTCTTCGCCCGGCGGTGGCAGACGCGGCGGACAGCCACCGCCGCGTCCGCCCCCGGAACCGCCTAGAGAGACGTCTCGATGTGAAACCCGGAGCGGGCCTCTAGCCGAACGCCCGCTTCAGGGCCTGCCGGTACTGGTAGCGCGCCTTCCGCAGCTGGCTGTCGGTCAGCGGCACGAAGCGCGCCTTCCGGGCGATCGCCCGCTCGTTGTTGAAGACGTAGCCGACGAACGCCGCCACCTCGGGGCGCCGGAACGACGACAGCTTCGCGTAGACGAAAAGCGGGCGCGAGAGCGGCCGGTACCGGTTCGACTGCACCGTCCGCAGGCTCGGCGTGACGCAGCCCTTGCCGCCGTCGATCGCGAGCACCTTCAGCTTGTCCTTGTTCTCCTCGTAGTAGGAGAAGCCGAAGTAGCCCATGCCGCCGCGCTCCCCGCTCACGCCCTGGACGACGATGTTGTCGTCCTCCGTCGCGAGGTAGTCGGAGCGGCTCTGCCGCGCCTTGCCGTTGATCGCCTCGGTGAAGTAGTCGAACGTGCCCGAATCGGTGCCGGCGCCGAAGAGCTTGAGGGGCACGTCGGGGAAGCCGGGGCGCACGTCCTTCCAGCTCGAGATCCTCGAGCCGGTGTTCCAGATCGCCTTCAGCTCCGTCGTCGTGAGGCAGCTCGCCCACGTGTTCGCCTTGTTCACCACGACGCTGAGCCCGTCGTTCGCGACCGTGAAGGCGAGCCACTTCACTCCGTTGTCACGGCAGAGCACCGCCTCGGAGGCCTTCATCGGGCGGGACGCGTTCGAGAGGTCCGTCTCGCCCTTGCAGAAGCGCTCGAAGCCGCCGCCGGTGCCGGAGATGCCGACGGTGACCCGGACGCCGCGGTGCCGCTTCTGGAACCCCTCGGCAGCCGCGGTCGTGTACGGCCCGACCGTGCTCGACCCGTCGGCGGTGATCGTCCCCCGGAGCGGCTTCGGTGTCGCCGCCGGCCCGGACGCCGCACCGGCCGCGGCCGCTGCGCCCGTGGCGACGACGCCCCCGACCAGCGCGAGCGCGATGACCTTTTTCATGTGGATCCTCCCCTTGCTCGTGGAACCTGCTGTCGCTCCCGATTCTTCGAGCGGCGGGTGGAGCCGTGGGCTGAAAGGCGGTGACGCGGTGGTTGCGGCCTGGTGACCGCGAGGCCGCGCCTAGCGGGACGCGTCCGTGAACTCGCGGAACTCTCCGGTGACGAGGAAGACCGTCTGCTCGCCGATGTCGACCGCGTGGTCGCCGATCCGCTAGAGGCAGCGCGACACGAGGATCATCCGCAGGCCCCACTCCCGCCGCTCGAGGTCGTGCCCGAGGTCGAGCAGGTGGCTGACGACGCGCCGGTTCGCACGGTCGATCAGCTCGTCGAGCTCGAGCAGCGACTCCGCGGCGTAGCGGTCGCGCTCGGCGAGCGACCGGAGCGCGACGCGGATCATCTGCTCGGCCCGCTCGCCCATCTCCTTGAACCCGTCGAGGAGCGCCTGGTCGGTCGGCAGCCCCCGCGTCAGCTTCGTCAGCTTCGCGATCGTGACGCAGAGGTCGCCGGCACGCTCGAGGTGGAGGTTGTCGTGGAGGAGGGCGAGCACGAGGCGGAGGTCGGTGGCGACGGGGGTCTGGCGCGCGAGCAGGAGCTCGACGCCCTGCTGCACCTCGAAGTAGCGCCCGTCGACGTCGTCGTCGAAGGCGATCACCTCGTCCGCAAGCTCGACGTCCTGCGTGCAGACGGTCTCCACCGCGGCGCGCAGGGAGCGGAGCACGAGCTCGCCTTCGGCCTGCACCGCCTGCTCGAGGCCGTCCAGCTCCTCCTGGAACGAGATGCGCATCAGCCGAACCTCCCGGTCACGTAGTCCTCGGTGCGCTGGTCGCCCGGCGTCGTGAAGATCTTCGACGTCCGGTCGTACTCGACGAGGATCCCCGTGCGACGGCCGTCCTCGCCGACGTCGACGCTGAAGAACGCCGTCATGTCGGCGACCCGCGCCGCCTGCTGCATGTTATGGGTCACGATCACGATCGTGTACTCGCGCTTGAGCTCGTGCATCAGGTCCTCGATCCGCGTCGTCGAGATCGGGTCGAGCGCCGAGGCCGGCTCGTCCATCAGGATCACGTCCGGCTCGACCGCGAGCGCCCGCGCGATGCAGAGGCGCTGCTGCTGCCCGCCGGAGAGGCCGAGCGCGGACTCCTTCAGCCGGTCCTTCACCTCGTCCCACAGCGCCGCGTCCTCGAGCGCCTTCTGCACGCGCTCGGCGAGGCCGTCCGTCGTGCCGAGCACCCGCGGCCCGAAGGCGACGTTGTCGAAGATCGACTTCGGGAACGGGTTCGGCTTCTGGAACACCATCCCGATCCGACGCCGCACCTCCACGGGGTCGACGTCGGAGCCGTACAGGTCCTGCCCGTGGTAGAGGACGTCGCCGCGCACGGTCGCGTTCGGGATCAGGTCGTTCATCCGGTTGAAGCAGCGGATGAAGGTGCTCTTGCCGCAGCCGGACGGCCCGATGAACGCCGTCACGGAGTTCGGGTGGATGTCGAGCTCGACGTCACGGAGCGCGAGCGCGCCGCTGTAGGCGACGGCCAGGTCGCGCACGCGGAACACCGGCTCCCCGCCGACGAGCGCCTCTTCGGGGGCCGTCCGGCCGACGTCGACGAGGCGCGGCCCTTCGATGGTGGTCATGTGCAGCACGTCCTCCCTCACCAGGTCCTGCGGTAGCGGTTGCGGAGCCAGATCGCGAACGCGTTCATCGTCAGGAGGATCGCAAGGAGGACGATGATCGCGGCCGCGGCGAGCAGCTTGAACTCGGCCTGTGGCAGGCGCACCCACTGGTAGATCTGGATCGGGAGCGCCGTGAACGGGCCGAGGATGGTCGGGTCGAAGGCGATGTAGGTGACCGCGCCGATCATGATCAGTGGCGCCGTCTCGCCGAGCGCGCGCGAGAGCGCGAGGATCGAGCCGGTGGCGATGCCCGGGATGGCGGCCGGAAGCACCTGGCGCGAGACGACCTGCCACTTCGTCGCACCGAGGGCGTACGCGCCCTGGCGGATGGAGTCCGGGACGGCGCGGATCGCCTCGCGAGCGGCGATGATCACGGTCGGCAGCACGAGCAGCGTCAGGATCAGCGCGCCGGCGAGAAGCACGCGCCCGAGGCCGAGCCCGCGCACGAGGAAGGCGAGCCCGAGGATGCCCCAGATGATCGAGGGCACCGCGGCCAGGTTCTGGATGTTCAGCTCGAGCAGGCGGTTGTACCAGCGCTCCCGGTTCGCGTACTCCTCCAGGTAGATCGCGGTGCCGAGGCCGATCGGCACGGCGAACAGGAGCAGCAGCCCGCCGAGGTAGATCGTCGCCAGGATCGCCGGCCGCGCGCCCGCCTGCGACGGGTCGATCGAGGGCGCCTGCGTGAACAGGGTCCGGTCGACGTAGCCGATGCCGTCTCCCAGCACGTCGACGAGCAGCGCCGCGAGCGTGACGAAGCCGACCGCGAGCGAGAGGAGGAGCGCCGCCTGGAAGACGCCGCCCCGAACGCGGCGGGCGGTCACTCGTACACCTCCTGGTAGCGGCGGACGAGCCGGATCGAGACGACGTTCATCACGAGCGTGAGCACGAAGAGGGTCGCGCCGACCGCGAAGATCGTCTTGTACTCGAGGGAGCCGGTGGGGACGTCGCCGGCGCCGGTGGCGGCGATGAACGCGGTCATCGTGGCGACCGCCTCCCGCGGGTCGAAGGTCAGGTTCGCCTGCTGCCCGGCGGCGATCAGCACGATCATCGTCTCGCCGACCGCCCGCGAGAGCCCGAGCACGAAGGACGCAACGATCCCCGAGACCGCCGCGGGCACGACGATCCGGGTCGAGACCTGGAGGCGCGTCGAGCCGAGCGCGTACGCGCCGTCGCGAAGGGTGCGCGGGACGGCTCCCATCGCGTCCTCGGAGAGCGACGCGATCGTGGGGATCAGCATCACGCCCATCACGAGCCC
>DASQNG010000119.1:0-27444 GCA_035645095.1 Gaiellaceae bacterium
GACGGCGATGACGGTAGCGCGCATCCGCCAACTGTAGCCCGCGTCATCCGGCGTGGGCATCCCCCGTTTTCACGTGAAAACGGGGGTGCGCTCGGGCTCCGCTGCTTCGCGCTCCTCGAGCGGCAGCACGAGGGAAACAACGGTCCGCCCGGGACGCGACTCGAGCCTCACGCGGCCGCCCATCAACGTCGCCAGCTCACGCGCGATCGCAAGACCGAGGCCGCTGCCGGACGCCCTGTCGCCGTCGGCACGGTAGAAGCGATCGAAGACGTGGGGCAGGGCAGCGGCGGGAATCCCTGTCCCGTCGTCGCAGACCGCGAGCACCGCCTGCCCGTCCTCGCGCGCGACCCGCAGCACGACCTCGGTGCCCGCAGGCGTGTGCACGAGCGCGTTGTCCACGAGCGCCCGTGCCGCCTGCAGCACGCGCTGCTCGTCCGCGCGCGCGAGGGGCGCGCCGTCGTCGTCGATCCGGAGCCGGTGCCGGCCGCGCTCGGCGACCACGCGGAACTCCTCGCAGAGGACGTGCGCGACGTCGACGAGATCGACGCCCGCGTCGTCGACGTGCAGCCGGCCGGCGTCGAGTCTCGTCAGGTCGAGCAGGTCGGTCGCGAGCTTCGTCAGCCGCTCGACCTGCTCGCGCATCGTCGTCAGGAACTCCGCCCGCGTCGCCTCGTCGAGTTCCTCGTCGGTGAGCAGCTCCAGGAAGCCGCCGAGCGAGAAGAGCGGCGTGCGCAGCTCGTGCGACGCGTTCGCGATGAACTCGCGGCGCGCGCGGTCGAGGTTCTCGAGCCGCACGCGCATCCGGTCGAACGCGTCTGCGAGCTCCCCGAGCTCGTCGTTGCCGCGGTCGAGCACCGGCTCGTCGAAGCGGCCCGCCGCGATGCGCTCTGCGCCTCGCTCGAGGCGCCGGATCCGACGCGCGTGCAGCGAGGCGCCGCCGTAGCCGACGAGGAGCGCGACGACGAGCGCGATCACGGCCGCGATCGCAAGCCGGCGCTCGACGACCGCCACGCTCGACAGCGAATCCTCGAGTGAGCTCGTCATCAGCACGATCGGGCCGCCGGGCGTCGGCAGCGCCGCCTCGCCGAAACGCTCCCCCTTTCGTTCGACGGTCCCCGTCTGCGGGCGGCCGGAGACCGCTGCACGGATCGCCACAGGGTCCCGCGCGACGTCCGTCGACGAAGTCGTCAGCTGCGAGTCGCCCACGATCTGGAGCAGGGGCTGCGCGCCTGCCGGCAGGACGAGGTAGACCACGGTGCGCGCGTGCAGAAGGGTGGCGCCGCGGTCGGCGCACTCCTGCCACGAAAACGCCTCGGTCTCGAGGCAGCTGCCGACGGTGCGAGCGTCCTTGGCGAGCTGCTCGAGCTTCGCCCCCACGAGCCGCGATTCCAGCGTCGGCACGATGATCAGGTACGCGACACCGAGCGCTCCACCGACGACGACGAGCAGCCCGAGCGCCAGCCGGAGCCGTATGCCCCTGATCACGGCCGGTCCCGGAAGCGGTAGCCGACGCCCCGTACGGTCAGGATCAGCTCCGGCTCGCGCGCGTCCCGCTCGATCTTCTCGCGCAGGTGCCGGACGTGGACGTCGATCGTGCGCGGCTCGCGGTACTCCGCGTCCCCGCGCAGACGCTCGAGCAGCTGCCGGCGCGAGAAGACGCGTCCCGGCGCGGAAGCCAGGACGCGAAGGAGCTCGAATTCCACGAACGTCAGCCGCGCCTCGATGCCGCGAACCTCGACCGTGCGGCGGGGGAGGTCGATCCGGACGTCGGCCTCCTCGATCACGTCCGCGTCCGCCTCGGCCGGAGGGGGCGCCGCGGCCCGGCGCAACAACGCACGCACCCGGCTGCGGAACTCGCGGATCGAGAACGGCTTCGTGATGTAGTCGTCCGCTCCCAGCTCGAGCCCGATGACCTTGTCGAGCTCGTCGTCCCGCGCGGTCAGCATGATGATCGGGACGGTGCTCGTGGCGCGCAGGCGCTTGCAGACCTCGAGGCCGTCGAGCTTGGGCAGCATCAGGTCGAGAACGACGAGGTCGAACGCCTCCTCGCCGAAGCGGCGCAACGCCTCCTCGCCGTCGAGCGCGGCGACCACGCGGAAGCCTTCCCGCTCGAGCGGGTACCGCAAGAGCTTCTGGATCGCCTCCTCGTCGTCGACGAGGAGGATCGTGGCCGCGTCCGCCATCTCGGGGCGAATGGTACGGGCCGTGCGCAGCCTACACTGGCCGGACGATGCTGCCCGGAACCGGCTCGCCGGCAGGAGGAGCGCGGCCGGTGCGGCGGGGCCGCCGCCCGCGGCGACGTGGTGGTGCCGAGCGGCCGATCAACCCCCGCACCGTCCGGGGCACGTGGCTGCTCGTCGCGCTCCCGCTGCTCCTCGCTGCGCTCCTCGTCGGACGCCCGCAACCGCTCCCGGCGCCCGCGCTCCCGCCCGGCTTCGACGGCACCACGGCCGCCGCGCTGGCGCAGGAGCTCGCCCGCGACTACCCGGACCGCTCGCCCGGCTCGGCGGACGCCCTCGGCGCCGCGGCGTGGTTCCGCGACCAGCTGCGCCTCTACGGCTTCGAACCGCAGCTCGTCCGCTTCCGCACGCGGCTTCCCGGGCGGGGGCACGTGGAGCTCCGGAACGTCGTCGCGGTCGCGCCAGGCCCTTCGCGCGGCGCGATCGTCTTCCTCGCGCACCGCGACAACACCGGCGCGTCGCCTGGCGAGAACGACAACGCGTCGGGCACCGCAGCGCTGATCGAGCTCGCGCGCGCCTACGCTCCGGTCGCCGGTCCGTCGGGCGTACGCGCACGGCCGGAGCACACCCTCGTCTTCGTCTCGACGGACGGCGGGGCGTACGGCGCACTCGGAGCGGCCCGCTTCGCTAACCGGTCGCCGCTCGCCCGCGACGCCGTGGCCGTTGTCGTCCTGGACGCGCTCGCGGGGCCTGGGCGGGCACGGCTCGTGCTCGACGGCGACGCCCCGCGCGTAGCCGACGGTGCGCTCGTGCGGACGGTCGCGACGCGATTGCTCGAGGAGACCGGCCGCGAGCCCGGGCGGCCGGGCGTGCTGCGGCAGCTGCTCGACCTCGGCTTCCCGCACACGTTGCGGGAGCAGGGGCCGTTGCTCGCGCGCGGCGTTCCCGCGCTGACGGTGACGACGCTGCCCGAGCAGCGGCCCGGGAGGTACGAGGACGCGCCGCTCGACGTCCAGCGGCTGACGGAGGTCGGGCGCGGGGTGCAGGGCGTCCTGGGCTCCCTCGACCAGGGCCTCGAGTTGACGCAGGGGACGTCGCCGTACGTGTACCTCGGTAGTCGCACCGTGCTCGGGTGGACGCTCGCGCTCGTGCTGATCAGCGCGCTCTTGCCCTTCCTGATCGGCACCGTGGACCTCTTCGCGCGCCTGCGTCGCCGCCGCGTGCCGCTGCGGCCGGCCTTCCTCGCCCTGCGCGACCGTGTCGGCTTCTGGCTCTTCGCCGCCCTCGTCCTGCTCGCAGGTGCGCAGGTCGGCCTCTTCCCCCTTGCGGAGCCGGGCCGGCCGCTCGCACCGGACGCACCCGGCGTGGAGCCCGACGCGGTCCGGCTGGCGCTCGTCGGCGCCGTCCTCGGCCTCGGCTGGCTCGTCGGCCGCGAGCGGCTGATCCCACGCCGGCGGGCCGCACCGGACGAGGCGCTCGCGGGTCACTGCGCCGCGCTGCTCGCACTCGCACTGCTCGCACTGCTCGTCGTGGTGACGAATCCGTACGCGCTCGTCTACTTGCTACCGTCGCTCTATGCGTGGCTGTGGCTGCCGCAGGTGCACGGCGCACCCGCGCTCGCACGGATCCTCCTCTTCCTCACCGGCCTCTCCGGCGCCGTGCTGCTGCTCGTCGCCGTCGCCCGCCCGTACGGGATGGGCGCCGAGACTCCCTGGTACGTCCTCTCGTTGCTCGCGAGCGGCTATGTGCCCTGGCCGTTCGCGCTCTTCTGCGTGGCGTGGCTCGCTGCCGCGGCGCAACTGGCGGCGCTCGCCGCGGGCCGCTACGCGCCGTACCCCGACGCCGGAGACCGGACGTCGCGGCTCCACCGGCGCTCACGGCGTCGGCCGCGGCTTCGCGCCGTCACCGGCGGCCGGAACGACGCGGTAGAGGCATGAGACGCAGGCTCCTCAGGGTGGCCGGAACCCTGCTCGTCGTCGCCGGCGTCCTCACGCTCGTGTGGGCGGTGACGGTGTGGCAGTGGCAGGATCCGGTGACGGCGATCGCGAACGGCCTCGAGCAGCGCGAGCTCGAGCAGGAGTTCGAGCGCCTCGTCGACGCCCCGTCCGCACGGCCGCTCGCGACCACCGCCTCGCCGGAGAAGCGGAGGCGCGACCTCGCGGCCGCTGCGAAGGCGTTCCGCTCGCAGCTCGCGCGCGGCGACGCAGTGGCGAGGCTCCGGCTCCCGACGCTCGGCGTCGACGAGATCGTCGTCAACGGCACCGACACCGCGACGCTGAAGCGCGGCCCGGGCCGCTATCTCGGCTCCGCCGTCCCCGGTGAGGGCCAGCTCGTGTACGTCGCCGGCCACCGCACGACCTACGGTGCCCCGTTCTCGCGCATCGACCGGCTCCGCAAGGGCGACAAGGTCGTGGTCGAGCTCCCGTACGCCGCCTACGAGTACCGCGTCACGGGGCACCGGATCGTGCCCGCGACCGAGCTGTCCGTGCTCGAGTCGAAGGGCGTGGAGCAGCTCGCGCTCCAGGCGTGCCACCCGCGCTTCTTCGCCTCGCATCGCTGGATCACGTACGCCCGGCCGGTCGCGGTGACGCCGGCGGGCGGCGAACGGCAGGCGCTCGCGGCCGGCTAGAACGGGAGGTACGGGAGGCTCTCGCCCGCCGCGACCTCGCCGTCGCCGCGCCGCACGAGCACGAGGGCATCCGCTCCGGCGGCGCGCGCGATCATGTGCGACTCCTGCCCCGACAGCGGCTCGAGCACGACCTCTCCTTCCTCCTCGCGCGTCCGCGCCCGGACGAGCTGGTCGCGCTCGCGCAGACGCCGGACGGACGAACCGAGGCGGCCGCGCGCGTACCGCGGCCCCGCGTCCGCCCCCTGCAGGGCGCGCAGCGCGGGCCGCACGAAGAGCTCGAAGCCGACGAGCGCGGAGACCGGGTTCCCCGGCAGCCCGAAGACGAGCGTCCGGCCCCGGACACCGAACGACACCGGCTTGCCGGGCTTCACCGCCACGCGCCAGAAGACCTCCCGCACGCCCAGCTCCGCCCCCACCGCGCGCACGAGATCGTGCGGGCCGACCGAGACGCCTCCCGAGGTGACGACGACGTCCGCCTCGAGGGCACGCGCGAGCTGCCCGCGGTGGGCAGCTGCATCGTCGGTCACGGGGTCGAGGAGCTCCGGCAGTGCGCCCGCGCCGGCGGCAGCAGCGGCGAGCATCGCGCCGTTCGCCTCGTAGATCTCCCCGGGGCGCAGCGGCACACCTGGCGGGCGGAGCTCCGTCCCGGTGCTGAGCACCGCCACTCGCGGCCGCCGGGCGCAGGCGACGGCGGCGACACCCGCGGCGGCCAGCGCGCCGACGACCGACGGACGCAGCACCGCCCCGGGCTCGAGCAGGACGTCGCCTTTGCGCGCATCCCCGCCTCGCGGCCGGACGTGCGCGCCGGCGGCGACGGCGGTGTCGACGCGGACTCTGTTGTCAGATAGAGCAACTACCTCGAGCGGGACGACCGCGTCTGCACCATCCGGCACAAGGCCACCTGTGGAGATCTCGGCGGCCTCTCCCTGTTCGAGACGACGCTCGAGCGGGCGCCCCGCGGCGACGCGACCCACTACGGGCAACGTGCCGGGCGTGTCGGTGGCGCGAACGGCATAGCCGTCCATCGCGGAACTCGGGAACGGCGGCAGGTCGACTGCGGCGCGTACCTGCTCCGCCACCACGCGCCCGGCCGCCGCGGCCAGCTCGACGCCCTCGCCGTCGAGCGGGCGCGCGTGCTCGAGCACGCGCCGAAGCGCCTCGTCCAGCGAGAGGAGAGGGGTCATCGCCGCATACGCTAGCCCGCCGGCGCGGGTACGCTCGCGGCGTGATCTCCGTCGTCGTCCCGGTGCACGACGAGGAGCGGAGCGTCGCGCTCCTGCTCGACGAGCTCGGCTCCGCGCTGGACGGGCACGGCAGCCCGTGGGAGGTCGTCTTCGTCGACGACGGCTCGACAGACGGCACGTTCGCGGCGCTGACGCGCCTCCATGCGGCGCAGGAGAACGTGCGCGTCGTCCGCCTGAGACGCAACTTCGGCAAGGCGGCGGCGCTGCAGGCCGGGTTCGAGGAGGCGCGCGGCGACCTGGTCGTCACGATCGACGGCGACCTGCAGGACGACCCGGCCGAGATCCCGCGCCTCCTCGCGAAGCTCGAGGAGGGCTTCGACCTCGTCTCGGGCTGGAAGGCGCGCCGGCGCGACCCGCTCACCCGGCGCATCCCCTCGCGGATCTTCAACTGGGTCACCGGGCGGATCTCCGGCGTCCGCCTACACGACCTCAACTGTGGCCTGAAGGCCTATCGCGCCGAGGTCGTGAGCGGGCTGCGGATCTACGGTGAGCTGCACCGGTACATCCCGGTGCTCGCGCACTACCGCGGCTTCCGCATCGCGGAGATCCCGGTCAACCACCGCCCGCGCGGGCACGGACGCTCCCGGTACGGGATGGAGCGCTACGTCCGGGGCTTCCTCGACCTGCTCACGGTGACGTTCATGGGCCGCTACCGGCACCGGCCGCTCCACCTCTTCGGCGGGCTCGGGCTGCTGCTCGGGGCGCTCGGCACCGTCGTCCTCGGCTACCTCACCGCGATCAAGCTCGGCGGTGCTGCGATCGGCCACCGTCCGCTGCTCACGCTCGGCGTGCTCCTCGTGGTCGTCGGCGTGCAGCTGCTCTCGCTCGGCCTCCTCAGCGAGCTCCTCACGAGCCACCACGAGGAGCGGTCGGGGACGTCCCGCGCGGCCGAGCTGCACGTGGACGAGATCCTCCGCTAGCGCGCCCGGATGCGCGCGCTCTACTTCGGCACGTACGAGCGCGGCTACCCGCGGAACGCGCAGGTCGTCTCGTGCCTGCGCGGCGCCGGCGTCGAGGTGGTCGAGCACCACGAGCCGGTGTGGGAGGGACGGCGGCACAAGTTCGCCGCCGGCGCCGGTGCGGCCGCGCGCCTCGCGCGCGCGCAGGGACGGCTGCTCGTGCGCCGCGCGCCGGAGCCGTTCGACGTCGTCGTCGTCGGGTACCCCGGGCAGCTCGACCTGGCGGCGGCCCGGCGTGCCGCGAGGGGACGCCCCGTCGTCTTCAACCCGCTCGTCTCGCTCACGGACACCCTCGTGGAGGACCGGGGTCGCTTCGCCCCCGGCTCGCCCGCGGCGCGGGCGGTCCGCCTCCTCGACCGCCGAGCGCTCCGCGCGGCCGACCTCGTGGTGGCCGACACCGAGGCGAACGCCGCGTACCTGCGGGCGCTCGGAGGCCTGCCGGAGCGTCGGGTAACGACGTGTTTCGTCGGCGCGGAGGAGCGAGTCTTCGGCCCGGGCTGGCGGCGGCCGAAGCGGTTCTCGGCGCTCTTCGTCGGCAAGCTGATCCCGCTCCACGGGCTGGAGACCATCGTCGCGGCAGCCCGGCTCGCGCCGGAGCTCCCGTTCCGCGTCGTCGGGAGCGGCCAGCTCGAGCCGCTGCTCCACGACCGCCCGCCGAACGTGGCGTGGGTGGAATGGGTGGAGTACGAGCGGCTCCCGGCGGAGCTGCACGCGAGTGGCTGCGCGCTCGGCGTGTTCGGCACCTCGGCGAAGGCGCAGCGGGTGATCCCGAACAAGGTCTTCGGCGGCCTCGCCTGCGGCGCGCCGGTCGTCACGGCCGACACGCCGGCGGCGCGGGAGCTCCTCGTCGATGGCGAGAGCGCGCTCCTCGTGCCGCCCGGAGACGCGCAGGCGCTCGCGGCGGCGCTGCGGCGGCTCGCGAACGAGCCCGAACTCGCCGAACGCCTCGCGGCCGCAGGCCTCGCCGCATACTGGAAGGGCGCCAGCGAAGAGGTGCTCGGCCGGCGCTGGCGGACACTGCTCGAGACCGTCGCGACGCCGTGACCTGGCGGATCCTCCTCGCCGCCGCCGTCACCGCGTTCGCGTCGGCCTTGTCGGCGCTCTCCGTTCTGAAGCACGTCGCCTTCAACACCGGTCGCTTCGACCTCGGGAACATGACGCAGGCGGTGTGGGCGACGGCGCACGGCGACCCGCTCGAGGTGACGAACCTGCGCGGCGAGCAGATGACGAGGCTCGGCGCGCACTTCGATCCGATCCTCGCCGCGTTCGCGCCGCTCTGGTGGCTGTGGCCGCACCCGTCGCTCCTCCTCGTCGCACAGGTGATCGCCGTCGCCGCGGGCGCCGTTCCCGTCTTCCTGCTCGCCCGGAAGCATCTCGCCTCCGAGCGCGCGGGGCTCGGGTTCGCGCTCGCGTACCTGCTGCACCCGGCGACGCAGTGGATGACGCTGAGCGAGTTCCACCCCGTCGCGCTCGCGACGCCGCTGCTCCTCGCTGCGTTCTGGTACCTCGACGAGGACCGGCTGCTGCCGTTCGCGCTCGTCGTGGCGGCCGCCTGCCTGACGAAGGAGCACGTCGGGCTCGCGGTGGCGATGCTCGGCGTCTGGTACTGGCTCGCACGCAGGCGGCGTCGGGCGGGGCTTGCGATCGCGGCGGCCGGCGTCGCCACGTCCGCCTTCGCCGTCGCCGTCGCCGTTCCCCACTTCTCGCCGCGCGGCGTCTCGGCCTTCGAGGGGCGCTACGCCGCCGTCGGCGGCGGCCCGGTCGGGATCCTGGAGACCGTCGTCCGCGACCCGCTCAAGGTGCTCCGCGTCGCCTTCGACGACCGCACGCTGCCGTACCTGCTCGACCTGCTGCTGCCGCTCCTGGCGCTGCCGCTGCTCGCGCCGCTTGCGCTGCTGCCGGCGTTCCCGGAGCTGGCGGCGAACCTCCTCTCGTCGACGCGGACGCAGCAGTCGATCCACTTCCACTACACCGCGACGCTGATCCCGTCCCTCGTGGTCGCCGCGCTCTTCGGTGCGAAGCGCCTCCGCCGGCAGGGTTGGACGGCCGCCGCCGCGACGGCGGTCGTCGTCGTCGCGCTGGCCGCGAACTACCTGCGTGGGCCGCTCCCCGTCTGGCGCGCGTTCCCGGGCGCCGAAACGGTCTCCGCCCGCGCCTACGAGGTGACGGCGCACGACCGGGTCGCGGCGCGAGCGGTGCGGCTCGTCCCCTCGGACGCGATCGTCAGCGCCACGAACTCCCTCGGTGCGCACCTCTCCGAGCGCCGCCGCATCCTCAGCTTCCCGGTCCTCGAGGACGCGGAATGGGTGGCCGTGGACGAGACGCGGCCAGGCTACCGCGACCGAATCGCCCCGCTCCCTGTCGCCAGCCGCGTTCGCGAGCTTCGCGCCGATCCCGCCTGGCGGGTCGTCTTCGACGAGGACGGCGTCGTCCTCTTCCGCCGCCGCAGCGTCTAGAGCGGGACGGTCTGGGGAAGCAGGTACGCACAGAGCCCGAGCGCCGCGAGCTGCGCCGGCGGATCGTCGTCGGCGGCCGCGAGCGGCACGGCCCAGACCGCGTACCACGGCGCGAGGTACGGCGTCGTCGCGACGAGCAGGCAGCCGGTCCGGCCGAGGTGCGCCTCTCCCCGGTGCGCACGGCGGGCGAGAAGGACCAGCCCGCCGAGGAGGGCGGCCCCCGCTAGCCCGAGCGCGACCGGGCGCGGCAGCCCCAGGAGCTCGAGCCTGCTCGGCAGCGCGTAGCTCGTGCTCGTCTCCGCGTTCTGCGCGAGGGGAGCGAACGCGCGCAGCCACTCGACCCCGTACCGCCACGTGGCGACGGCGGCGACGGCGAGCGTCGCGGCGGCGAACGAGAGATGGGCGACCGGCCGCCGGGACGCACGCGCCTCGAGCGCGCGCAAGAGGAAAAAGATCGCTGACACCCACTTGACGGTGATCGAGAGCACCCACGCGGCCGCCGCGGCTCTGCGGCGGCCGCCAGCCGCAAGCACGAGCGCGCCGAGGACGAGGGCGAGCATCAGGGCGTCGTTGTGGCCGCCGCCGGCGAAGTGGACGGCGAGCAGCGGGTTCCAGCCGACGAACGCGGCCGCCCGGACGCGGTCCCGCGCCAGGAGCGCGGCGAGCGCGGTCAACGCGAGCATCGCGGCGGCGGCCAGGACTTTGAAGCTCCACGCGGCGGCGGCCGACGACGTGCCCGCGGCCCGCGCCACGCCCTCGGAGAGCAACGTGAAGACCGGCCCGTAGACGGAGGTCGTGTCGCGCCAGGCGGCGCCCGCATGGTCGTAGGCCGGGTTCGCCGGAAACGCCCGCGGCGGGTCGCTGTACGGGTTGCCGCCTTCCTCCGCGATTTCGCCGTACTCCCAGTAGGTCCACGCATCGGTCGAGAGGAGCGGCGGGGCACCGAGCGGCAGCAGCTGGACGACGACGGCGACCGCGGCGATGAGAACGAGCCGGCCACCTGCCCGGCGCAGCACGAAGAGCGCGGCGGCGTAGGCGCAGAACGCCGTCACGAGCGCGGCGAAGAACACGACGACCGCTGCGCCGTCCCCTCCCGCACGGCCTCCGTCCTCTGGGACGAGTGGCGCGCCGCCGACCCAGGCGGCGGCGACACAGGTCGCCGTCGCGGCCGCGACGAACCCGCCGAGCGCGGGCGCCGCCGCGCGCTCGAGCGTCAGGGCGCGGTCGGCACCGGCGGCGGCTCCGAGGGGGGCTCGGGCGACGGGCCCGGAGCGGGAGCGGGTGCCGGAGCGGGAGCCGGGGCAGGGGCGGGCGCCGGTGAGGGAGCCGGAGCGGGTGCGGGCGCCGGGGTTTGAGTGGGCGCGGGCGCCGAGGCCGGCGACGAGGCGGACGGGGTGGACGACGGCGCCGGCGTGACGTAGCTGCTCGTGCTCTCGTAGGACGGCTCCGAGTAGTACCCGTTCGTACGGGAGTGTCGGCCGACCTCGAACGACTTCCATTCCGGCCAGTTCTGCGGCTCCGTCCACGGGACGGGCTCGAGGTGGCCGATCGCGGAGTCCATGAAGCGCCGCCAGATCTCGGACGGGAAGCTGCCGCCGGTCACGCTGATGCCGTGCACGTCCTTCATCGGCACCTGGCCCTGCGGATAGCCGACCCACACCGTCGTCTGCAGGCGCGGGGTGTAGCCGCAGAACCAGGCGTCGGCGTGGTTGTCGGTCGTCCCGGTCTTACCGGCCGCGGGAGGCCCGAACTGCGCGGCCGTGCCCGTCCCGTAGAGGACGTTCTGCTCGAGGATCTTCGTCACGGTGTAGGCGACCCCGTCGCTGATCACGCGCTTGCGCTTCGGCTTGCCCCAGCCGGCTCCGTTGTCCTCCTTGCCGTTCGGGAGCACGACCTTCCGGATCGCCATCGGCTCGGAGTAGATCCCGCCGGCCGCCAGAGTGGCGTACGCGGAGGCCATGTCGAGCGGTGAGACGTCGATCGAGCCGAGGCCCATCGACGGGACGTACGCCCCGCCGACCCTGAGCGGCGTCCGGACGCCGAGCTTCTCCGCCATCCGGCCGACCGCCTCCGGCGTCACGTCGAGCGTGAGTTGCGCGTAGACCGTGTTGTCCGAACTGAGCGTCGCGCGGGCCACGGTCGTCCAGCCCCGGTAGCTGTCGTCATAGGTCTTCACGCACCACCAGCCGCCCCTGCCGTCCTCGCAGTCGCCGTTCGGCTCCGGCGTGTACCTGTAGGGCGCCGACTCGTACCCGACGCTCTCGGGATTCGCGCCCGCCTCGACGGCCGCCGCGAGCACGAACGTCTTGAACGTCGAGCCCGCCTGTCGCTTCGCCTGCGAGAGCAGGTTGAACTGGTTCTTGCGCACGTTCGGCGTCACCGCGAGCATCGCGCGGATCGCCCCGTTCGCGGGATTGATCGAGATGATCGCCGCCGCAGGATCCGTCTTCTCGTAGAGCGTGTCCTTGATCGCGCGCTGCGCCGCCCGCTGGAAGCGCGGGTCGATCGTGGTGTAGACCTTGAGCCCGCCCGAGCGGACGGTCTCGGCGCCGTACTCCGCGATCAGCTGCTCGCGAACGTAGCTGTAGAAGTACGGCTCGCGCAGCGTCCGGTAGAGCTTCCCCGCCTTCAGGCCCAGGCCGCGCTTCGCGGCCCAGCGGTACTGCTCCAGGTCGATGTCGCCGTTGTCCAGCATCGCCCGCAGTACCTGGTTCCGCCGTTTCGTCGCGAGCTCCCCCTGCTCGAACGGGTCGTAGTCGCTGGGCGCCTGCGGCATGCCCGCGATCAGCGCCGCCTCTGGGAGGTTGAGGTTCGCCGCCGGCTTCGAGAAGTAGGTCTGGGCGGCCGCCTCGATCCCGTAGGCGAGGTTGCCGTAGTAGATCTGGTTCATGTAGCTCGTCAGGATCCAGTCCTTCGTCCGCGTCTTGTTGAGCTTGATCGCGAGGCAGGCCTCCTTCAGCTTCCGCTCGACCGTCTGCTCCCGGGACACGGGGTACAGGTTCCGTACGAGCTGCTGCGTGATCGTCGAGCCGCCCTGCACGACCTTTCCGGCCTGCACGTCGGCCCAGACGGCACGCGCGATCCCTTCCGGGTCGATCCCGCCGTGCTCGTAGAAGCGGCGGTCCTCGATCGCAACCGTCGCCTTCGGCACCCACGGGCTGATCCGGCGCAGCGGCACCGGCTGCCGGTTCTTCTCGGACGGGATCGAGGCGAGGATGCTGTTGTCGGCGGCGTAGACGAAGGAGTTCTGGCCGATCTCGACGGGACGGAGCGAGTCGAGGTCGCAGGAGGAGCCGAACGTCGCGACACTCGTGACCGCGGCGCCGCCGACCACGAAGAGGAGCGCCAGCACGGCGACGGTGCCGAGCGCGGCAGCGCGGCGGCGAACGCGCTTGCGCTCCACCCGGCGACGCTTTCGCCTGCGGTCGCCGAACCGGTCGTGATCGGGCTCGTGCCGCGCGCGGTCCCTGGTGGCTGGACTCACGCGGCGAGCCCGTGCTCGCGCACCCGGCGGTGGACGCGCAGCCGCAGGTCGTGCTCGAGCTCCTCGGCGGCCGCGCCGGTTTCGGCCCACGCACGGACCGTGACGGAGGGAAGCCCTTCGAGGGAGCTGACGAAGACGGCGTCCAGATCTCCCGGCGCCTCGCCACGGAGATCGGCCACGAGCGCGCCGAGATCGGTTGTATTCGGAACCTGCACTGTCACCTGCGCGTACGTCGCCGGGCTGCGTATCGTCGAGTTCCGGATGGTATCCGACGCAAGTTTCTCGTTCGGGATCACGAGCCGGGAGTTGTCGTCGGTGCGGATGAAGGTGTAGATGAGGCCGATCTCCTCGACCGTGCCGCCGACGCCGCCGACCTCGACCCGGTCGCCCAGGCGGAGCGGCTGGGTGAACGCGATCATCAAGCCGGCGACGAAGTTTCCGAGCGTGCGTTGCGAGGCGAAGCCGAAGATGAGGCCGATCACCGCCGATGACGCGAGCAGCGCCCCCGCCAGCGCGCGCACCTGCGGGATCACGAGCAGCGCCGAGAGGACGCCGAAGGCGACGACGGCCGCCGTGATGCTGCGGCGCAGCACCCGGTAGCGCGTCACGGCCTCGGGCGAGCGCTCGCCGCCGACCATCCGCCGGTCGATCACGCGCGCCAGCACCAGGGTCGCCGTGAGCACGACGCCGACCACCACGAGCCGCTCCCAGACCTGCATGCGGCACCGATTCGACGGCGGCGGCCGCGTTCCTCAGCGGGCTATCGTCGCGACGTGGCCCGGCTGCGCGCGCTCCGGGAGGGCTCGGTCCTCTCGATCTTCCTGTGGAGCCGCCTCGGGATCTGGGCCGTCGCGCTGCTCGCGCTCCACCTCTTCGTGCCGAACCGCCACCCGAACGCTGACCGGTGGGACTCCCCCCGGCTGCACGAGCTCGGCGTCGGGATCGACGTGTGGGCGCGGTGGGACAGCGACTGGTACCTGCGGATCGCGGAGGACGGCTACTCGCCGGCGCCGTCCAGCACGCCGGCGTTCTTCCCGCTGTACCCCGCGCTCGTGGGGCTCCTCGGGCGGCTGCTTGCGGGCCACTACGTCCTCGCCGGCGTCCTGCTGTCGCTCGCCGCCTGCCTCGCGGCCTTCGTGCTCCTCCATCGCCTCGCGCTGCCGCGGCTCGGGGCCGCCGGCGCGCGGCGGGCCGTCCTCTACCTCGCCGTCTTCCCGACCGCGCTCTTCCTCCAGGCGGTCTACAGCGAGTCGCTCTACCTCGCGCTCGCGCTCGCGACATTCCTGCTCGCCGAGCGCGGCCGCTTCCTCGGCGCCGGCGCGGCCGCCGGGCTCGCGATGCTGACGCGACCCGCGGGGATCGCCCTCCTGCCGGCGCTCGCGCTCCTCGCCTGGCGGGCCGAGCACCGTGGCCGCGCCCTCCTCACGCTGCCGGTAGCCGTCGCCGGCGCCGCGCTCTACCCGTTCGTCCTCGCGCTCTGGATCGGCGAGCCCCTTGCGTTCCTGCGCGCACAGGAGGGGATCTGGGAGCGAAGCCTCTCACCGCTCGGCCCGCTCGGGGGGCTCTGGCACGGCCTCGCAGCCGTGCTCGATCCTGCCGACTCGCGCGCGTTTGCGCTCGACCTGCAGCACCTGGCCTTCGCGCTCGCCTTCCTCGCGCTCGCGGCCGTCGCCTGGCACGCGTTCGGCGCCGCGTACGGCCTCTTCGCCGCAGCGAGCCTCGCGCTCCCCCTCTCGTTCCCGTCGGAGCGCTGGCCGCTGCTCTCGCTGCCGCGGTTCGGGCTCGTCGTCTTTCCGCTCGTCCTCGCGCTCGCCCTGCTCGGCCGGCGGCGGGTCGTCCACGAGGCGGTGCTCGGCATCTCGTCGCTCCTGCTCGGGCTCTTCGTGGTGCAATGGGCGCTGTGGCAGTGGGTCGCGTGAGGGCGGAGCCGTGGCGGATCGTGGCCTGGCTGCTCGTCGTCGGGACGCTCGCGGCGATCTCCTACGGGAGCCGCGCGGGCGGCGCCCGGCCCGAGGAGGACGCGCTGTACCGGTACGAGACGGCGATCGGCGGGGTGATCGTGTACATCCTCCTGCTCGGGCTCGTCACGTTGATCGTGCGCGGGCTGCCGCTCCGCGAGGTCTTCGCGCTCCATGGCCCGCGCTCCTGGCCGCGGGCGCTTGGGCTCGCACTCGGCGCCTACGTCACGATCCTCCTCGGCGCCGGCCTGCTGCTGCGCGCCCTCGGCGCCACCGACGAGCAGGGCCTGACGCCGCAGGAGTGGGACCCGGCGCGGGCGGGCGCGTACGCCGCCAACTTCGTCGCCGTCGCATTCGTCGGGCCCGTCGTCGAGGAGCTCGTCTACCGCGGAGCCGGGATGTCGCTCCTCGCCCGCTTCGGTGTTCCAGTGGCCGTGGTCGCGACCGCGGTCGCGTTCGGCCTCGGGCACGGGCTCCGGCTGGCGCTACCGGCGCTCGTCCTCTTCGGGCTCGTCGTCGCCCTCCTCCGGCTCCGGACGAGGAGCGTCTACCCGCCGATGGTGGTGCACTGCGCCTTCAACGCCACCAGCCTCATCGTCTCCGTGGCGGCCTAGCGCTGCCTATCCTTCCGTCCGTGAGGGGTCTCGTCGTGGTTGCGCTCGCACTGGCGCTCGCGCCCGCGACAGCCGCGGCGCCGCCCGCCGTCACGGCGTCGGCGTCACCGGGAGCCGGCGTCAGTCCGCTCCGCGTGACGCTCACGGCGTCCGGCGACGCCGCAGCCTACAGCTGGGCGCTCGGCGACGGAGCCACGGCCGTCGGGCCGGTCGTCACTCACACCTATCGCGCCGGGCGGCACGTGGCGGTGGTGACGGCGACGGACGAGCTCGGCGAGACGGCGCAGGCGCAGGTGGTCGTGGTGGTCACGACGCGGACGCTGTCGCTGGAGGCACCGCCGGCCGCGCAGCACGACGCCGCGACCGTCCTCGCCGGCGCCCTGCAGCCCGCCGTACCCGGTGCGCGCGTCCAGATCTACCGCGGCCGGACGTACGTCACCTCCGCCTCCGTCCAGCCCGACGGACGGTTCCGCACGATGGTGCGCCTGCGCGCGCCGGGGGCATACGAGGCGCGGTACGGGAAGCTGCGGTCGGCGCCTCGTGCCGTCACCGTCCGGCCGGCACTCTCGCTCTCGGTGCCGCCGCTGCTCGCCGTCGGCGACGCGCACACGGCGACCGCACAGCTCGTGCCGCCGTCTTCCGGAGCCCTCTCGATCCGCGTCCTCGCCGGCACACGGGTGGTCGCACGACAGGCGGGGCGCGGCGTCGTGGCGGTGCCGCTGCCGACGAGGGTGGCGCAGGCGCTGCGCATCGTGGTGGAGTCGCGCCCGGCGGCCGGCTACGTGCCGGTCCGGAGGGAACTGCGCGCCCGGGTCGTCCTCCCCCGGCTCGGGTACGGGTCGCGCGGCCCAGCGGTGCTGTCGCTCGAGCGCCGCCTCGCGGAGCTGCGGTACGCGCTCCGGGGCGCCGACACCGTGTACGGCTCCGACACCGTGGAGGCGGTGCTCGCGTTCCAGAAGGTGCACGGGCTCCGGCGTACCGGCCGGGTCGACGACGCGTTCTGGCGGCGGCTGGCGGCGGCAGGCGTACCGCGGCCGCGCAGCGGCGGCGGCGACCACATCGAGGTCGACAAGACGCGGAACGTGCTCTACGAGATCGTCGGCGGCGGCGTCCACCGCATCGTGCACGTCTCCACCGGCGCAACCGGGAACACGCCGGTCGGCACGTTCCACGTCTACCGCAAGGTGGGCGGCTGGGACTGGATCCTGTGGTACCCGATGTACTTCCTGCGCGGTTTCGCGATCCACGGCTATCCCTCCGTCCCGGCGTACCCGGCCTCGCACGGCTGCGTGCGGGTGCCGATGTGGCTCGCGCCCTCCCTCTTCTCCCGCCACGGCTACGGCACGCGCGTCGTCGTCTTCACGTAGCGCCGTGCTGCTCGCGGCCGCGCTCGTCGCGGCGGCGGGCTGGCTCGGCTGGCGGCAGCTCTGGGCGCACGGCGGCGGCGCGCCGCTCGGCTGGGAGGACGTGACGGCGGCGACGCTGGCCGAGCCGCTGCGTGCGGAGCTGCGGGTCTTCCGGACGCGGGAGTCGCTCCGCGAGCACCTGACGCGCGGGGGCCGCTCGGCGACAGTGCCGCGGCTCCGGCTCGCCGGCCGGGAGGCAGTCCTCGTCTCGTCCGGGCCGCGCTCGAGCAGCGCCTACGCGGTGGAGGTGCTGGAGGTGCGCGAGGAGCGGCGGCGCGTCGTCGTCACCGTGCGCGAGCGGACGCCGTCGCTCGCCCGGCCGGGCGCGGCTAGGCTCGTCTTCCCGTTCCGCCTGATCACGATCGAGCGGACGGGGAAGCCGGTGGCGCTCGAGGTGAGGGGGAGACCGTGACGCAGGAGGACGACCGGCGGATCCGGCAGCTGCGCGAGGAGCTCGCGGCGACGGACGAGCGGATCGTCGCCGCGGTGAACGAGCGGCTCGCGCTCGTGGTGGAGCTGAAGGCCGTGAAGGAGGAGCTGGGAGTCGCCTTCCTCGACCGCGGGCGGGAGGAGCGGATGCACCGCCACCTCGCCGAGCGCAACGGCGGCCCGCTGTCCCCTGACGGGCTGCGCACGTTCTACGACGAGCTGCTGGCGCTCACGAAGCGCGAGGTCACCGCGGCAGAGTCGAACGACGGGCGCTAGTCACTGCCGCCGCCGAACTCGTCCGGCGAGACGCTGTCGAGGAAGCGGCGGAACTCCGCGGGGTCGAGGTCCGAGAGCGGCGTCACGCCCGCCACCTCCTCGCTCTCGTTGCCTTCGCCCTCGAACTCGATCCCGGACTCCTCGATCACTTCGTCCGCGGCGTAGATCCTCGCCCCCGAGCGGACGGCCAGCGCGATTGCGTCGGAAGGGCGGGAGTCGAGCTCGATCTCCGAGCCGTTCTGCTGGATCGTGATGCGGGCGTAGAAGGTGTTCTCGCGCAACTCCGTCACCGTCACCGACACCACCTCGGCCTCGAGATGGCCGAGCAGCTCGGCGAACAGGTCGTGCGTCATCGGCCGCGCGGTCGACGCGTTCTGGAGCTTCACGAGGATCGCCGCGGCCTCGGAGTGGCCGATCCAGATCGGCAGGAACTTGCTGTCGTCGGCGGTCTTCAGGAGCACGATCGGCTGCTTGCCGACAAGGTCGAAGCTGACGCCGTAGATCTCCATCTCCCGCATCTCGTAGCTCCTCCGCGTCAGTGTAGCCCAGCCCCCTGCGGCGGAAACCGTGGCTCGGGGGCGGTCGCGGAGCCCGGAAGCGGCTCGGGGGCGGCGCCCGTATCCGGGCGTCGGGCGCGCTCGTTGAACGTGCATGGTCGACCTGTGGCTGCACGACATCGAGTCCCTCGAGGCGGTCGCCCAGGACGAGGCGACGCGTGCGCTCTGCCTGCGCATGGCCGCGATGTCGAAGGCCGGCACGCTCGGCCCGTTCATCGCGAACCTCTCGAACGACCGGCAGCTCGACGACGAGACGAAGGGGACGATCACGGAGATCGCGAGCGACGAGCACTTCCTGCTCGCGCTCGAGGACTACGTCCGCCGCACGCAGCACGTCCACTAGCGCACCGGCCGCCGCGGCTACAATCCTCGACCGCGCGGGCGATTAGCTCAGCTGGTTAGAGCGCCGCTCTGATAAGGCGGAGGTCCCTGGTTCGAATCCAGGATCGCCCATCTCGCTGCGCAAGGTCGGCCTCGCTCGGGCGCCGCCCGCCCGAAGATCCCCGAAGAGGCCGCTGCGCGGCCTGTACTACGACTCTCGCTTTGTGCTACGCACCTCCGGCAGCGTCCGGCGGTGCAGCCAGTCGCTCGAGCGTCTCCACCAGCTCCCCTAGGCGGACGTCGTCGCCGAAGTGGAGCTCGAGCTTCCCTGCAGTCACCCGCGCCGGCAGCCCCGTCAGCCGCTCCGCCTCGTGTCGTGCGCGCTCTGCGAGCGCAGGGTCGACCCGGCGGCCTCCGCGCGGCCGGCGTGCTGCGCCGCCGTCCTGCGCCGCCCGCTCGGCCGAACGCACCGACATCCCATCCCGGATGATCCGGGCCGCGAGCCGCTTGCGCTCCTCGTGGTCCGGGAGTGCGAGCACGGCGCGCGCGTGCCCCTCGGACAGCTCCCCGCGCGCGACCATCCACAGCACCTCCTCCGGCAGCTCGAGCAGGCGCAGCCGGTTCGACACGGAGGGCTTCGAGCGGCCGACGCGACCCGCGACCTCGGCGAGGGTGAGCTCGAACTCGTCGATCAGCGTCGCGTATGCGCGCGCCTCCTCCACCGGCGAGAGCTGCTCGCGGGCGACGTTCTCGACGAGCGCGAGCAGGAGCGAGTCGCGGTCGTCGGCGTGGCGCACGATCGCCGGCAGCGTGTCGAGGCCGGCCTCGCGCGCCGCCCGCCAGCGCCGTTCGCCCGCGATCAGCTCGTAGCCGCCCTCCACACGCGGTCGCACGACGACCGGCTGGAGCAGGCCCTCCTCGCGGATCGAGCTCGCGAGGCCCGCCGTCGCCTCCGGCTCGAAGCGGCGGCGCGGCTGCTTCGGGTTCGCACGGATCGCGTCGACGGGCAGGTGCGCGAGCTGCGGTCCGCCGCCCTCGGAGCCACCCATCAGTACCTCGAGCCCGCGGCCGAGGCCGCGCCGGCGTGTCACGTTAGCGTCGCTCGACAAGCTCCATCGCCACCTTCCAGTACGCCTCCGCCCCGCTCGAGCGGCGGTCGTACGCAATCGCCGGGAGGCCGTGGCTCGGCGCCTCGGCGAGACGCACCGAGCGGGGCACGGTCGTGGTGAAGACGAGGTCGCCGAAGTGCCGGCGCACCTCGGCCTCGACCTCGGCCGCCAGGCGGGTGCGTCCGTCGACCATCGTGAGGAGGATGCCGGCGATCCCGAGCCGCGGGTTCAGCCGCGCCTTCACGAGCTCGATCGACCCCAGGAGCTGCGAGAGCCCCTCGAGCGCGTAGTACTCGGCCTGCACCGGGACGATCACGCTGTCCGCGGCCGCGAGCGCGTTCACCGTCAGCGGGCCGAACGACGGCGGGCAGTCGAGGAACACGTACCGGTACCGCTCGCGCGCGCCCGCCAGAGCGCTGCGGAGGTAGCGCTCCCCATCCGCGTGCCGCGAGAGCTCCACCGCCGCGCCGGCGAGCTCGGGCTTCGCGGGGACGAGCTCGAGGTTCGCGAACCGCGTCGCCCGCGCGATCTCGGCGACGGGCGCACCGTCCAGGAGGTCGTAGGAAGAGACGCCGTTCGCCCGCTCCCCGAGACCCGACGTCGCGTTCGCCTGCGGGTCGAGGTCGACGAGGAGGACGCGCTCGCCCGCCTCGGCGACGCAGGCGGCCAGGTTCACGGCCGTCGTCGTCTTGCCGACGCCCCCCTTCTGGTTCGCGAGCGCGTAGATCGTGCCGGGCACCCAGCCAGCCTAGAGAGCGACCCGGCTGGCGCGATCGGCCGTGGAGCGCCGTATCCTGCGCCCGTGGGCGTGCACGAGCTGCGGGTCGCGGTGACGGCGGAGGACTACGAGGAGGCGCTCCGCTTCTACCGCGACGTGCTCGGCCTGCGGGAGGTCGCCGCGTTCTCAGGCCGCGGCCGCGTCACGATCCTCGAGGCCGGGCGTGCGACGCTCGAGCTGCTCGAGCCGGAGCACGCGGAGTTCGTCGACGAGGTGGAGGTCGGCCGGCGCGTCGCCGGCCACGTTCGGCTCGCGTTCGAGGTGGACGACGCCGCCGGAGCGACACGGCGGCTGGAGGGGGCTGGGGCGAGGGTGCTCGCGGAGCCGCGCGAGACGCCGTGGCGCTCGCTGAACGCGCGCCTCGAGGCGCCCGCGGGGCTCCAGTTGACGCTCTTCCAGGAGCTCGACCGCTAGGCGAGCGGCCGCTTCCGCGCGACTCCCGTGCGCCGCGGGAAGCCGGCCGGCGTCGGGCCGCTCTTCCGGAGCACGAGGAAGCCCGGCGGCGACTCCTCTCGCTCGGCGGCGAGGCGGTGGGCGACCGTCGTCACCGCGTCGGCGTCCGCCGTCGGACCGACCCAGAGAACGACGCCGCCCCCTGGACGCACGAGCGGCAGGCACCACTCGGCCGCGACCGGCGGCGGAGCGAGCGCCTTCGCGACGGCGACGCCGAAGACGTCCGTCTCCTGCTCCTCGGCGCGACCTCGGACGACGCGCACGTTCGGCAGCTCCTCGGCCCAACGTTCGAGGAACGCCGCCTTCCGCAACTCCGCCTCGAGTAGCGTGACCTCGCGCTCCGGCAGCGCGATGGCGAGCGGGACGCCGGGTGTCCCGCCGCCGGAGCCGACGTCCACGACCGGTCCGGGGAAGCGGGCGACGAGCGGCGCGCCGGCGAGCGCGTCGTCGAGCAGGACGCGACGCGCCTCGGCGGGTGCGCGCAACGCCGTCAGGCCCGGCGTCTCCACGACGGCCGCAAGCCAGCGGTCGAGGAGCTCAGACAGCGAGTCCGCGCGGGACGACCACGACGAACCGGTGCGGCTCGACTCCCTCGCTGAGGGTCTCGACCATCGGGTCGTCCTTCAGCCGCTCGTGCACGATCCGGCGCTCGACGGCCCCCATCGGCTCGAGCGCGACCCGCTCCCCCGTGGCCACCGCGCGCTCGGCGCCGCGCGCGGCCAGGGAGTGCAGCGTGGCCTGCCGCCGGGCGCGGTAGCCCGCGGCGTCGACGACGGCGCGCTTCCGAGTCTCACCGCCGCGGAAGAGGATCGCGTTCGCAAGGTACTGGACGGCGTCGATCGTCTGGCCGTGGCGGCCGATCAGGACGCCCAGGTCGGGCCCGCCGCACGTGACGAGGATCTCCTCGTCCCCCTCGCGCACGTCCACGGCGCACTGGACGCCGATCGCCCGCACCGTTCGCTCGACGAGCTCCCGCAGGACGGCCGCGGAGGGCGTCTCGTCCTCCCGTGGCGGCGTGCCGTCCGTGGCGGGGGAACCCGGATCGGGAACGCTCGCCAGCACGCGGGCAGGCTCGAACCCGACTCCGAGGAGGCCCCGTTCGCCCTCGGAGACGACCTGGAACCTGACCGCCGACTTGTCGAGACCGGGCCGGGCCCGCTCGAGCTCCCGCAGCGCGGCCCACTTCGCCTCGCCGACCGTCTCGCCGGCCGCCTCGACGGAGACCTCCCTCACCGCCGGGCGCCACCCTTCTTGCGCTTCACCTTCCGGACGCGCTGCGGCTGCGTGCCGTTGCCGGGGCCGGCACCCTTCTTCTCGGTGGCCCGGGCCGGAGGCGGTGCGGCGGCCTCCTTCGGCGGCGTGCGCGACGTCTTCTTCGGCGGAGGCTCCCGCTTCGGGACGAGCCTCCGCGTGATCAGTCCCTGGCCGGTCGTCCAGAGGTTCGTCGTCAGCCAGTAGATCATGAGGCCAGACGGGAAGTTGAGGACGAACGGGATGAACGCGATCGGGAGGACGAGCATCAGCGCGCGCTGCGCCGGCTGCATCGTCGTCGACATCAGGAACGTCGAGGTGAGCTGGCTGACGGCGTAGGCCACGATCAGCAGCGGCCCCCAGCCGACCTTCGTGTTCTCCGTGATCGTGACCAGGCTGAGCCAGTCGAGATCGGAGGCCGGGAACCGCGGCAGGATCTCGCGCTCGAAGCCCTTCAGCACGAAGAAGAGGCCGATGAAGACCGGGATCTGCGCCAGGATCGGCAGGCACGACGCAGCCGGGTTGATCTGGTTCTCCTTGTAGAACTGCATCAGCTCCTGGTTCATCCGCTGCCGGTCGTTCTTCCAGCGCTGCTGGATCGCCTTCATCTCCGGCGCGTGCGCCTGCAGGTTCTGCATCGAGTGGATCTGGCGCACCGTCAGCGGGACGAGGAGCATGCGGACGATCACCGTCAGCGCGACGATCGACCAGGCCCAGGTCAGGCCGACGGTGTCGTGCAGGTGGACGAGGGCCCAGGTGAGCACGTCCTCGAGCGGCGTGAGGATCCCGGCGAGGATCATGCGTAGTCGACTCCGCCGTGACTCCAGGGGTTGCAACGGAGGAGGCGCCACGCCGCTTTCGCCGAGCCCCGGGCGAGCCCGTGGCGGTGGAGCGCATCGAGGGCGTACTGCGAGCAGCTCGGGTGGTACTTGCAGGTCCCCTCCGGCGTCAGCAGCCCGAACGTGGAGCGCCACGCGTGGACGAGAGCGATCCCGACGTACTTCACGGCGCCACCTTCGGCTGCGCCGCCTTCTCGAGCACCTCTTCGACCCGCTCGCGCAGCCAGGCGTGACCGCGGGCGTCGGCGGCCTCCGCGAGCCCCGGCCGCGCCACGAGGACGTAGTCGTGGCTCGCGTCGGCGGCGGCGGCGAGCTCCTGCCACGTCTCCCGCAGCCGTCGCTTGACCCGGTTCCGCGCGACGGCGGTCCCGACGCTCTTCGGCACCGCGAGCCCGAGCCGCGGGACGGCGGGAGCGCCGTCGCCTTCGCGAGGGAACCAGTAGAGGACGAGGAAGCGCGTGGAGGTGGAGCGGCCGTGGCGGTACACGGCGTCGAAGTCCCGCGACCGGGAGAGGCGGCTCCGGCGCTGCACGGTCAGGTCGACGCTCAGGCCGAGAGCCGCTTGCGGCCCTTGTTGCGGCGCCGCTTGAGGATCGCCTGGCCGGCACGCGTCGCCATGCGCGCGCGGAAGCCGTGCTTCCGCTTGCGGCGGCGGACGTTGGGCTGGTAGGTGCGCTTCATGGGTGCTCTCGCAGGAAGAACGCCGCCGGCCGGCGGCGTCGCGGCAGTATAGACGAGGGTCGTTTGCACACGTTGTCCACAGCGGGGCGTCCGTCGTGAAAGGGCCGCAAAGGGGCATCGCCGACACACGTTCACCCACAGGATCTCCACAGCTGTGGAAACTTGGGGCGCTCCGGAAAAGCCTGCAAATAGCTACCTTTTTGCCGCTGCTAGTCATTGGGACGCGCCGCCGAACGCTGCTATGCTCGCGCCGCTGGCGGGACGGCGCAGGAGTCTGGGAGGCGTGTGGAGCACCAAATCGAGCTGACTGCGGCGACCCTCTGGGAGGAGGTCTCGAGTCGGCTCAGAGGAGCGCTGAACGACGCCACCTTCGGCACCTGGTTCGCCGACGCGGGCGGGGCCGATCTGGACGACGACGCGTTCACGATCGCCGTCCCGAACGACTTCACGCGTGAGTGGATCGAGGGACACTTCCTCGGTCTCATCGGCGCGGCGGTGAAGGACGCGACGGGCAACGAGCGGCGCATCCGGCTCACCGTCGTCGACACGGCGCCGCCGCTCGAGCCGGTCCGACCCGGTCGCGCGGACGGCGTCGTCGAGCCGGCCCCCGCCCCCGTCGGGACCCCGGGCGGCACGATGAGCCAGAAGTACACCTTCGACCTCTTCGTGATCGGGTCGTCGAACCGCTTCGCGCACGCGGCCGCGCTCGCGGTCGCCGAGGCGCCCGCACAGGCGTACAACCCGCTCTTCATCTACGGCGGCACGGGACTCGGCAAGACACACCTGCTGCAGGCAGTGGGGCAGTACGTCGGCGAGCACGGGAGCGGGCTGACGGCGCGCTACGTGACGAGCGAGACCTTCATGAACGACTTCATCAACTCGCTCCGCGACAAGCGGATCGAGGGCTTCAAGCAGCGCTACCGCACCTACGACGTGCTGCTCGTCGACGACGTGCAGTTCTTCGAAGGGAAGGAGCGGATCCAGGAGGAGTTCTTCCACACCTTCAACTCGCTCTACGAGTCCGGCAGCCAGATCGTGATCTCGTCCGACCGGCCGCCGAAGGAGATCGCGACGCTCGAGGAGCGGCTGCGCTCACGCTTCGAGTGGGGCCTCATCACGGACATCCAGCCCCCCGACCTCGAGACCCGGATCGCGATCCTGCGCAAGCGCGTGAAGACCGATCGGATCCACGTTCCCGACCCGGAGGTGCTCACCTACGTCGCGGAGCGCGTGACGACGAACATCCGCGAGCTCGAGGGAGCGCTCACGCGTGTCGTCGCCTTCTCGTCGTTGACGGGGCGGCCGATGACGGTCGCTCTCGCGGAGGACGTGCTGAAGGACGTCTTCCCGCAGGGCGAATCGATCGAGATCTCGATCCGCCGGATCCAGGAGACGGTCTCCGACCGCTTCGGGCTGAGCGTCACCGAGCTCTGCAGCGCCAAGCGCTCGCAGGCAATCGCGTACCCACGTCAGGTCGCGATGTACCTGTCGCGGGCGCTCACGGACTCCTCGCTGCCGAAGATCGGCAAGGAGTTCGGCGGCCGCGACCACACGACCGTGATGCACGCGAACGCGAAGATCGAGGGCATGATCCGCGAAGATCGCTCTGTGTACAACCTTGTGCAGGAGTTGACCGCACGGATCAAGCAGGCCGGGTGAGTTCTGTGGGACCCGCACTCCCGCCGCCGGCGCCTGTTGAGACCGCCTGTTTCTCCACCGGCGGGACCCACCGCACGAACGGCTCGGCTGCGGCGTCTCGTGCCGTCTTCCCCGTCGTCCACACTCCCTACGACTGCTACTGCGGAATTAAAGGAAGATCATGGATCTAGAAACGACGGTCGTCGGCGAACAGGGCGCGGCACTCGACGCGCCCGAACTGGAGGGAGCACCCGTGCTCGACTCGGGGATGAGGATCACCTGCACACGTGACGAGCTCGTGGCGAAGCTCGCCGTCGTCGCGCGCGCCGTGTCGACGCGCGGCGCCGTCCAGGTGCTCTCCGGGATCCTGCTCTCCGCCGAAGGCGGCCGCGTCACGCTCGCCGCCACGGACATGGAGCTCTCGCTGCGAACGACGCTCGATGCCGAGGTCGACGGCGACGGCTCCGTCGTGATCCCCGGGAAGCTCCTCGTCGACCTCGCGCGACTGCTCCCGGATCCTGCCGTGACACTCGAGTACCGCCCCGAGGAGGGGGTTGCGCACGTCGCGTCCGGCACGGCGAGCTACCGGCTGAACACGTACTCGGCCGAGGACTTCCCGCGGCTGCCGGCCGTCGAGGCGCAGCTGCATGCGATCGAGCGCGGTGCGCTGCTCGAGACGGTGGACCGCGTCGCGCGCTCCGCGTCGCGCGACGAGTCGCGGCCGGTGCTCACCGGCATCCTCGTCCGCTTCGAGCGGGGGCGGCTCGTCATGGTCGCGACGGACTCCTACCGCCTCGCGGTGAAGGAGACGCAGCTCGACTCGGCGGCGCCGGAGCTGGAGGCGATCATCCCGGCACGGGCGCTGCAGGAGCTCTCGCGGCTCGCGGGCGGCGACACCGTCGAACTCGGCGTGCACGAGAACCACGTCGTCTTCGGCACGGGCGGCGCCTGGCTCACGACCCGGCGGATCGATGGCCAGTTCCCGAACTACCGTCAGCTGCTCCCGGAGAGCTTCGAGATCGAGCTGACGCTCCCGCGCTCGGAGTTCCACGACGTCGTCCGCCGCGCCTCCGTCCTCGCGCTGCGGAACTCGCCGCTGCGGCTCCGCTTCGCGGAGGGTGAGCTGACGGTGTCCGCCCAGACGCAGGACGTCGGCGAGGCACGGGAGACGCTGCCGGTGCAGTACACGGGCGAGGAGTTCGTGATCGGCTTCAACGCCGAGTTCCTCCGGGACGGGATCGATTCGATCTCGGGCGACGACGTCCGGGTGAAGCTGATCAACCCGCTGCGGCCGGCGATCCTCGAGGATCCCGCAGGCGACTACACGTACCTGCTCATGCCGATCCGGCTGGCCGGCTAGCCCGGCGCCGCTGATCATCCGCAGCGTCCAGCTCCGCGACTTCCGCTCCTACGAGCGCCTCGACCTCGCGCTCCGGCCCGGCCTCGTGCTCGTCACGGGCGCGAACGGGGCCGGGAAGACGAACCTGCTTGAGGCACTGCACGTCGGAACGCAGGGGTTCTCGCCGCGAACGCGCGCCGATGCGCAGCTCGTGCGGCTCGACGCGTCAGGGGCCCGGGTGGCGCTGCAGGGCGACCAGGGTCGGCGCGGGCTCGAGCTCGAGGTGATGCTGCAGCCCGGCAGCGGGAAGCGGGCGAAACTGAATGGCGCGACCCTGCGCTCGGCCGAGCAGCTGCGCGGGGAGGTGGCGACACTCGTCTTCACCCCCGACCGGCTCGCCGTCGTCAAGGGAGGCCCGGCCGCCCGGCGCGCCTACTTCGACCGCGTCCTCGGCCGCCTGCTCCCCGGCCGCGCCGCCGTCCCGCTCGAGTATGCCGCTGCCGTCGGCCAGCGGAACGCCGCGCTACGCCGTGCGGCCCTCGGGCTCTCGACCCGAGACGCGATCGCACCGTGGACGGAGCAGGTGGCCTCGCTCGGCGCGGAACTCGTGGACGGACGGCGTGCGACGCTCCAACTGCTCGCACCGGCGTTCGCGGAGAGGGCGGACGAGCTCGGGCTGCCGTCAGCAGGGCTCGACTACGAGGGCCGCCCGGCGACGGTTGTCGAGCTCGAGGCGCGGCTCGGCCGGGACCTGGAGCGCGGAGTAACGGGTCTTGGCCCGCACCTCGACGACGTGACGGTTCGCTCGGCCGGCCGCGAGCTGCGGACGTTCGGCTCCCAGGG
>DASQNG010000120.1:0-4304 GCA_035645095.1 Gaiellaceae bacterium
CCGATCGCGACGACCTCGTCCGGGTTCACGCCCTTGTGCGGGTCCTTGCCGAGCAGCTCCTTCACCTTCTCCTGCACGGCGGGCATCCGCGTCATGCCGCCGACGAGGACGACGTGCTCGATCTGCGCCGGCTCGAGCCCCGCGTCCTTCAGCGCCGCCTTCGTGGGGCCGACGGTGCGCTCGATCAGGTCGGCGGTGATCTCGCCGAGCTTCGCGCGCGTCAGCTGGAGGTCGAGGTGCTTCGGCCCCTCCTGCGTCGCGGTGACGAACGGCAGGTTGATCTGCGTCGTCATCGTCGAGGAGAGCTCGATCTTCGCCTTCTCGGCGGCCTCGTAGAGGCGCTGCAGCGCCATCTTGTCGGCGCCGAGGTCGATCCCCTGGTCGCGCTTGAACTCCGCGACCATCCAGTCGACGATCGCCTTGTCGAAGTTGTCACCGCCGAGGTGGTTGTCGCCGTTCGTCGACTTCACCTCGAAGACGCCGTCGCCGAGCTCGAGGACGGACACGTCGAAGGTGCCGCCGCCGAGGTCGAAGACGAGGATCGTCTGGTCGGCGCCCTCCTTGTCGAGCCCGTACGCGAGGGCTGCCGCGGTCGGCTCGTTGATGATGCGGAGCACGTTGAGACCGGCGATCTTGCCGGCGTCCTTCGTCGCCTCGCGCTGCGCGTTGTTGAAGTACGCGGGCACGGTGACGACGGCGTCCGTGACGGGCTCGCCGAGGTACGCCTCCGCGTCCGCCTTCAGCTTCTGCAGGATCATCGCGCTGATCTCGGGCGGCGCGTACTCGGCCCCGGCGACCTCGACCATCGCGTCGCCGTTCGGGCCTTTGTCGACCTCGTAGGGGACGATCGTCATCTCCTCCGAGACCTCGTCCCACTTCCGCCCCATGAAGCGCTTGATCGAGAAGACCGTGTTCTGGGGGTTCGTCACCTGCTGGCGCCGGGCGGGCGCTCCGACGAGTCGCTGGGAGTCCTTCGTGAACGCGACGACGGACGGCGTCGTGCGCCCGCCCTCCGCGTTCGGAATCACCGTGGGCTCGCCGCCCTCGAGCACGGCCATGCAGCTGTTGGTCGTGCCAAGGTCGATTCCGATCGTCTTCGCCATGCTGATCCGCTCCTTGATCTCGTACTAGGGCTGAGAAAATCTGAGCCGAAGAGTAGCAGATTTAAGCGCGGGAGCTAGCGGAAGACGCCGATCAGCGCGCCGCCCGCGACGACGGCGGCGGCGCCGGCGAGGAGCCGTGGGCCGACGAGCTCGTGCCGGCGGAGGAGCAGCGCGGAGAGCGCGACTCCCCACAGCGACTCGGTGGCGACGAGCGGCGACACGACCGACACCTTCCCGCGGTAGTACCCCTCGAAGAGGCACACGTACGAGAGCCCGAAGAGCACCCCGGCCGGTACGAAGGCCGGCAGCCCGCGCAGCGGGAGCCGCCCGCGGCGCGAAGCCAGCACCCACGCCGTCGCGACTGCCGCGCCCGCGGCGAGCGTCGCCGCGGCCGCGAGGGCCGGCGAGACGTCCGTATCGAGGGACAGCCAGCGCACGAGGTTGTCGCGGACGGCGAAGACGACGGTCGCCGCGAGCGCGAACGCGAGTCCGATCCGCTTCACGTGCTGCGGCCGCCCGCGCTCGCCGACGAGCAGGATCCCGCCCAGCACGATCAGCAGTGCACCCACGACGAGCGCCGCCTGCAGGGGCTCGCCGAGGAAGAGGAGCGCGATCGCGACCGAGAAGAGCGGCGCCGTGCCGACCGCCACCGACGTCCGCGACGGGCCCGCGTCGCGGACGGCGAACGTGAAGAGGAGCTGCGAGAGCCCAGGCCCGAGCAGGCCGGCGAGCAGGAACGGCCAGACGCCGCCAAGCGCGAGCGGCTGCGAAACCACGAACGGCAGCGTGACCGCGAGCGCAGGGAGGATCGTGAGCAGCGCGGCGGCCTCCGCGTCGGGCTCGCGCCGGAGCCCGAACCGGAGCGCGACCGTCATGGCGCCGAACAGGAACGCGGACGCGAGGGCGAGCAGGACCGCGTCCACGCGCCGAGACTACGCGAGCACGGGAGGCGGGCGTCCGTGGCCGCCCGCCTCCCGCTGGGTGAAGGCCTACCCCGCGCGGATCACGGCCGCTTCGGCCTGCACGAGTCCGTGGCCGTACGTGGTGTCGTAGCCGGCCGGACCGAGGTTCTTCGCCGTCGTGAACAGGTGGTCTTCGACCGCCGCCGGCGTCAGCGACGGCTTTGCCGACCAGACCTGTGCCGCGACGCCCGAGACGTGCGGGGTCGCCATCGAGGTCCCGTCCATGTGATCCCACGAGGAGACGACGCTCACGACCGTGGCGGAGGCACCGATGCGGCCCTTGAGCACCCCGCCGTCGGCGCCGGAGACGGCGACCGACGGGATCCATGTGCCGGCGGCGCCGAGCGTGCCGGTGAACTCCTCCGGAGCGTTGTTGTAGATCACGGCGGCGGCCGCACCGGCCGCGGTCGCGTTCTTCACCTTGTCGCCGAAGCTGATTTCGCCGCGCTGGATGAGCGCGACGAACCTCGCCGCCCCGTTGGCCTTGCAGTCGGAGATCGTTTTCGCGAGACCACAGTCGACCACCGTTCCGGTGACGCCGCTCGCGCTCGTGCGTCCGGAGTACTCGAGCCCGTAGGCGATGTAGCTGCTTCCGGAGGTGACGGAGGACTCGGAGCCGAGCCCGGCGGGCACCGCCGACAGCACGGTGACGCCCGGGGCGACGAGGTCGATGTTCGTGCCGGTGTTCGAGAACGACGCCTTCACGTTGTTTCGGTCGACGGCGCCGACCGCCACGTTGACGGGGTACGCAGCCGGATAGCTGACGCGCGCCGCGCTGTCGTTACCGGTGGCGGCGATGATGAGCGCCCCCTTTGAGCGCATGCTGTTGTAGAAGCGCTCCTCGGTCTTCATCGCGCGACCGCCGCCGAGGCTCATGTTCACGATCTTGCAGCCCGCGGTCTCGACCAGCCACTTGACGCCGTTCATGATCTGGCTCGAGCTGCCGCCGCTGTTCCTGAGGACACGCGCGTGGTACAGCTTCGCCTCGTACGCGGCCCCGAACACGCCGACCGTGTTGTGCGCACCGACGACGGTGCCCGCGACGTGCGTCCCGTGCGTCTCGTCGCCGGCGCCGCTGTCACGGACGTCGGGATTGCTGTCGCCGCTGATCGTGTCCGTCCCGGAGACGTAGTTCGGCGCGATGTCCGGGTGCAGGGTGTCGAGGCCGGTGTCGGCCACGCACGCCTTGATCCCCTGACCCTTCCAGCCGCGGGCGTGCGCAGCCGTGGACGTCGTCGTCAGCAGCCCGTAGAGGCCGTTCGACGGCGACGGTGTCAGCTGCGTGTCGGCGAGACCCAGCGGCACGCGCCATTCGTCCCGCTCTACGTAGGCGACGCCCCGCTCGCGTGCGAGCGCCGACAGGCCCCGCTCGGAGATCGTGACCGCGAGCGCGCCGATCTCGGCAAAGTCGGCTGTCACCTGTCCCCCGTTACGTGCGATCGCGGCCCGCTCGGCACCCGCTCGCGTCTTGTCGAAGCCGGCGAGGAACCGCTCGGGCGCGTTCGACGGCCCGTCGGGCGCGGCAGCCGCGCCCCCTGCGAGAAGCAGAACCGGCACCGCCAGCGCGGCGGCGAGGAACCTCTTCACGATGTTCTCCCCCCTTGTGGAAGTGGACGAGTGGGCGTCTCTGTCCCCGAAGGCCCCGGCTCGCGAGGAGCGGAGAGTATGTGACGAACACGACGTTGTCCGCTGGCTGCCGCACCCCACGTCCGGAAGCGCCAGGATGCGCGGCTGTGCCGCCGACCACGGATCCGCGCGTCGCCTCACTCGCGCGCCTCCTCGTCGAGCGCTGCCTCGACGTGCAGCCCGGTTGGCAGGTCTCCGTCCGCTCGACCCCGCTCGCGCGGCCGCTCCTCGAGGAGCTGGCGCGGACGATCGGCCGCCGCGGCGCCTACTTCCTGCCGCGCGTCCACTGGGGCCCCGACCGCTTCCGCGTCGACGTCGACTGGGCGCTGGAGGCGCCGCTCGAGCTGCTGGAGGAGCTGCCGCCGATCGAGCGACACGCGCTCGCGACCGAGGACGCGCGCCTGACGATCCGGGCGCCGGAGGACACCCGCGCCGGCGCCGACCTCCCGGCGGAGCGGCGAGCGCTCCTGCAGAAGGCGATGGAGCCGGCGGCGCGGCGGGCGCGCGCGCTCGAGGTGCGCTGGGCCGTCGTCCAGTACCCGACGGAGGCGTCGGCAGCGGAGGCCGGGATGACGCTGGCGGAGTACGAGGACTTCGTCTACGGCGCGTGCCT
>DASQNG010000121.1:0-11950 GCA_035645095.1 Gaiellaceae bacterium
GGCCTCGAGCTCGAGTTCACGGAGGGCATGCAGTTCGACAAGGGCTACCTGTCGCCGTACATGATCACGGACGCCGAGCGCATGGAGGCCGTGCTCGACGACCCGTACGTCCTCGTCGCCAACCAGAAGATCGGTGCCGTGAAGGATCTGCTGCCCGTGCTCGAGCAGGTCATCCAGGCCGGCCGGCCGCTGCTGATCGTGGCGGAGGACGTCGAGGGGGAGTCGCTCGCGACGATCGTCGTCAACAAGCTGCGCGGCACGTTCCAGGCCGTCGCAGTGAAGGCGCCGGGCTTCGGCGACCGCCGCAAGCGCATGCTCGAGGACATCGCGATCCTGAGCGGCGCCGAGGTGATCACCGAGGAGATGGGCCTCAAGCTCGAGAACACGAAGGTCTCGCAGCTCGGTCGCGCGCGCCGCATCGTCGTCGACAAGGACTCGACGACGATCATCGACGGTGCGGGCGAGTCGGATGCGATCAAGGCCCGCATCAAGCAGCTGAAGGCGGAGATCGAGAACACCGACTCGGACTTCGACCGCGAGAAGCTCCAGGAGCGGCTCGCGAAGCTGTCCGGCGGCGTCGCCGTGATCAAGGTCGGCGCGTCGACGGAGACGGAGATGAAGGAGAAGAAGCACCGCGTCGAGGACGCGCTGCAGGCGGCCCGTGCGGCCCTCGAGGAGGGTCAGGTCCCGGGTGGCGGCGTGGCGCTCCTGAATGCCGCGGAGGCGGTCCGCGAGTCCGTGCTCGGCGAGCTCGACGGCGACGAGCGCACCGGAGCGCAGATCATCCTGCGCGCGCTCGAGGAGCCGCTTCGGCAGCTCGCGACGAACGCGGGCCTCGAAGGCTCGATCGCGGTCGCGAACGTCCGCTCGGCGGAGCGCGGCTTCGGCCTCAACGTCGACACCGGCGAGGTCGAGGACCTGCTCAAGTCCGGGATCGGCGACCCGACGATGGTGACCCGCTCGGCGCTCCAGAACGCGGCGTCGATCGCGAAGAACATCCTCACCACCGAGGCCATCGTGGCCGAGGCGCCCGAGAAGGCTGGTGCCGGCGCGGGAATGCCCGGCGGCGGCATGGGCGACATGGGCGGGATGATGTAACGAGCCCTCGGGCTCACGCTGCACCCGGAGGGCCGGCTCGACGCCGGCCCTCCGCCTTTTCCGTCACGTCCGAGCCGCGGCGCGAGCGCCCTCCGCCGCCGTCAGAAGCCGTAGCGCTGCTCCTCGAAGGGATCGGCGTCGTTGTGGTAGCCGTAGCGCTCCCAGAAGCCGGGGCGGTCCGTCGCGGTGAGCTCGAGCCCGCGCAGCCACTTCGCGCTCTTCCAGAAGTACTTGCCGGGGATCACGAGCCGGAGCGGCCAGCCGTGCTCCGGCGTCAGCGGCTCGCCGTCGGCGGAGTCCGCGAGCAGCGCGTGCTCGTCCCGCAGAGACGAGAGCGGGACGTTCGCGGTGAACCCGCCTTCCGCGTGCGCGACGACGAAGCGCGCGGCGGGCGTGGGTCGGGCCAGCGCCTCGAGTTCCCGGGGATGGATGCCGCCGAAGGTCATGTCGAACCTCGACCAGCGGGTGACGCAGTGGATGTCCTGCGTGTGCTCCGTCCGCGGCAGCGCCTGCAGCTCGTCCCAGCCGAGCGTCACCTCCCGTTCGACCTCTCCCCACACGCGGAAGTCCCACGTCGCGAGGTCGACCTGCGGCACCTCACCCGCGTGCAGGACGGGCCACTTCTCCGTCAGGTACTGGCCGGGGGGCAGCCGCGCCGGGTCGTACCCCGCCTCGCGCACCTTCCGCTCGGCCTTGCCCCTGAACACGTCCCTACACTAGATGCCGTGGTGACGACGGCGGTGCGTGTGGGGAGGCGCCCTCGGGATTTCGTCCGTGTCTCCGGGCCCGAGGCGGCGGCGTACCTGGAGCGGATGCTCTCGAACGAGGTCGCGAGCCTCGACCTCGACGGGTCCTGCGAGGCGCTCCTGCTGACGCCGAAGGGGCGCGTGGTCGCGCCGGTCGTCGTGTGGCGGCGCGGGCACGACGACTTCCTGCTGCTCACAGAGCCGAGCCTCGGCCCGCGGCTCGCAGCCGAGCTGCGCCGCGCGCGCTTCGCGACGAAGGCGGAGATCGAGCCCGGGGAGCACCGCTCGCTCGTCGTCCTCGGCGGCAGCGGCGGGATCCCCAACCGCGACTACGGCGTCGAGGCGGTCGAGCTCGTCGACGAGGCTGCGCCGCCCGGCGCCGGCGAGGTCACCGACGAGGAGCTCGAGCTGCTGCGGATCGCGGCGCGGACGCCATGCGTGGGGCGGGAGATCGACGAACGCGTGCTGCCGGCGGAGGCGGGGCTCGACGCACGCGCCGTCTCGTTCACGAAGGGTTGCTACCCCGGGCAGGAGCCCGTCGCGCGCCTCCACTACCGGGGCCGCCCGAACCGGGGCCTGCGGCTGCTCCGCATCGCGGGCCAGGAGCTGCCGGAGTACGATGCGCCGCTCGAGCACGAGGGGAAAGTGGTCGGCCGTGTCACGAGCGCCGCCCGCGACGCCGACGGCGTGCTCGCGCTGGCCTACGTGCGCCGCGAGGTGCCGGACGACGCCGAGCTGCACGTCGGCTCCCGCACCGCGACGCAGCTACACTGACGCTCCGCCCACCGCCTCACAGGCGCCCGTAGCTCAGGGGATAGAGCGCTGCCCTGCGGAGGCAGAGGTCGCAAGTTCGAATCTTGCCGGGCGCACTCAGGAACGCCCTGCACAGCGCCGATTCTGAGTGACCCGTGGTCACTGGTGTCCGACTCCGTGGCCGACTCTTGGCCCAAACGATTGAACTCGTCCAGTTTGGCGCGTGCAGAGTACGCGCTTGTGGAGAGCAGATGGTGGTACCGGGTCTCGAGCATCGTCACGCTAGTGCCGCCGAAACGCGCAACGTCGCTGGCCGGGATGCCCGCGTGGAGCGCCCACCCGATCCCTGAATGCCGGAGCGTGTACGGCGTGACCTCGCCTGCCAAACCTGCCGCCTCCCTCGCCCAGTTGAACTCACGGCGACGCCAGTTACAGGCGTCGTAGGAGTCCCCCTGCGGGCTTGCTAACAACAAGCGGGTTTCCAGACGTGGCGTGAGCTTCGCGAGCGCCTGAGCGGCTCTCAGCGGCACAGGGACCGTCCCTCGTGAGCGGGCCGTTTTCGTGCCGCGCACAGTGAGGATGCCCTCGCCGACATCCCTACGTTCGAGCGCGCAAGCAGTTCAGCGGGTCGGAGGTAGCACCACGCGCCGACGATGATCGCGACTTCGTACGGGTGGGCCATCTCCGCAGCGAGCCGTTCAACATCCTCGGGCTCGAGCACGGCACGCTCCACCACCGGCGGGTTCTTACCTGTCGCCTGCGCCGGGTTCTTGGTCAGGTGTTCCCATGCGACGGCCGCGTGGAGCACCATCCGCAACGCACGCACAACGTCATGCCGGAACCTCGGCGGCAGCGAGGCTTCCCACGAGCGAGCTCGCCCGTCCGAAGGTCAGGTGGTTGCACGTCGCCGAACTCACGCAGAGGCCGGACAAGCCTCCACCGCAGCGACTTCACGGTGGACGCCGAACGATCAGCCGCGTACCGCTCCAGGAATCGGTCAGCAAACAGCGAGTGTCAGCGGCAATGGTGCCGGCGTTTCTCCGCGCATCTGCGGGGTCTCGACGTCACGGAACCAGGCTCGGGCGGCGGAGCGAGAGGAGAAGCTCCCCTTGCGGCGGCGGGCTCCTGTCTCGTCGTACCACCGGATTCCGAACCCAGTGATCGTCTTGTGGATGCTGCCGCGCTGGTCACTGGCATCTGCGACCTCCCAGCGGCACGTCACGCGGCCGTCCCGCGAGTCTTCGGGTCCGTGCTGCCTGACCGTGCCCTCGCCACGTGCGTGCGAAGCGTTGCCGTCACTCGCGCATTGACCTTCCGCCACGGCCGCGTTCCCGGCTTCACCTTCGTCCCGTCAACGAGGACACGCGCCACGGCCGAAACGGCGACGGGGCTTCCCGGCTCTCGGCGCTCGCAACCCTTAGCGCCTCGACGAACCGCTCCGGGCTCAGGTGGACCGACTCAAGCGCACGCCTCTCTGCCGCCAACTGCCGCCGCAGAGCCGTCTGAGTCGGCGTCGGCTTCGGCGTCGTCTCCACCTCCGGGTGTCCCGCGAGAAACGCCGACCAGCTCAGGGCGCTATCCCGTTCGGGCGTCGGCCTTGAGGCCGCCGCCTTGTCGAGCACCCACTTGAGGCAGTGGATGCTGGAGTTGAGGTCGTACAGGTCACCGCGGCTGGGGCTGAGCGCGTTGCCGACCTGCTTGAGGAACGTGAGGGCGTTCCCGATGTCGCCGCCGTCGTCCCTGACTTCCCTGATGTACAGCGAACAGCGGTCGCGTGCCTCCATTGCGAGCACGCGGAGCTCGTTCAGGAGCTCACCGTTGGACAGATCGCTAGCGGGCATAGCCGCTCTCCTCTCAGCGCAACGGCCCCCAGCACGACGATTGCGCCGCCGGCCAGGGGCCGCACGCATCATGAACGAACCGGAGGAGGGTGGCGCAATCACCCATGCGCCGATCATTAACGATCTCCGGCTGTCGGCTAGTCGCAGATACCGGCGACGTCGCGCTACGTGTCAGCCACGCCTCAACGTCGCTCTCCCGGAACCGCAGCACGTTCGATGCCAGCCGCACCCCGGCAGCTCCCCCGCACGGTGCCGGCGCAGGATCGTCTCCGGCGAGAGCCCGACGAGCTTTGCCACCTCACGCGTCCGCAGCAGCGGGTCGCTCACGCCTTAAGCTCCCCGCGCGGTTGGTCGATACAGAAACCATGAAAGACCTGATGCTCATGCCTACGCTCGGGTTCTTGCTCCTCACGCTTCTCGCGGTCGCGCACATCGTCGGCGCCTGAAGCCGTCGCCCGCTCGAGCAGCTCGGCGATCTCGTGCGCCTCGAGGAGCCGGTCGGTCACGGGAGACGGTTCCCAGGTTTCAAGGTTGCGGCAGCGGCAACCCCGCGGTCATGACACCCGACGCCAACGAACTCCAAGACGACATCCAGCTCTTGAGCGTGCTCATCGACTCGGCACTCGACAACGGGCTCGACCACCACGTCGTCGCCGCAATCGCCGACGTGCGCCGCAGTCGGCGCGACCAACTCGAGCAGCTTGAGCCCGAAGCGTTCGAGTACCGCGCCGCGTAGCAGCCGCAACGTCACGCCGCCTCCCGCAGCCACCGCGCCGCCTCCTCCTGGCCGCGGAGCTCGAGCAGCCATCGGCCCTCATCCCAGCCGTAGAACCATGCCTCGGCGGCGTGCAGCGTCGGGTCGTACGGGTTGTGCTCCCGTGGACGGCCGCAGAACGCGTCGATGGCGCCCTCGCAGACGATCCCCCACAGGAACTCGCCGCGGCGCGTCATGCGGCCTCCACCGGCAGCGCCGGGTCGTCGAGGTGCCAGAGCTTCATCCGCGCATCGGACCCACGGTTCACGAGGCGGCCACCATCGAGGAGCCCGTCGCGGATCGTCCGCAGCCGGTCGCCCTTCCCGGCGACGGCCTGGTCGACCTTGTTCCAGCCGGTCCCGCCGTGGTTCAGGACGAACTCGAGGATCTCGTCGGCGACGGCGTTGTCGTCGCGCTCCTCCTCGTCGGTCACGTCGAACCCCCCGCCCTCCGTCCAGACGAGCTGCAGCTTCTGCTTGTGGTACGCACCACCCCACCGCGCCTTCTGGATGAAGAGCCGGGTCTGCCCGTGCCCCTGCGCCTGGACGTGGAAGAGCGTGTCGACGGCGCCCTCCCACGCACCCGACACCTGCCCCGCCCGGTTCTCGTGGTGGACGAGCACGAACGTCACCCGCCGCCCTGAGCGAATCCTTACGTCCGCGAGCAGCTTCGTGTACTCGACGACCTGCTGCAGCGTCCCCGCGTCGTTCATCCCCGAGCGCGGCACCGGGCCGATGAAGACGACGTCCAGCTCGTGCTCGGCGATCGCGGCGGCGAGCGCGACCCGCACCTGCTCCTTGTCGAGCGCCACCCCTCCCCACGGGTCCTTCAGCATCAGCAGGTGTCCGCCGATATCGGAGCCCGTCCAGCCGCGGATCTTCCGCCGCAGCTTCTTCCGGAAGAGCGGCCGCGGCCCCTCGTTCTCCACGATCCCCACACGGCACGCTCGCCCTGCCGGCACCCCCAGCCATGCATCCCCGGCCGCGAGATGCAGCGCGAGGTCGTTCATCAGCGTCGTCTTGCCGGCACCGCCGTCGCCGTACGACATGACGTCGGCGTCCTCCGCGATCAGGATCTCGTCGTCGTCCCCCAAGAGAGGTGCAGCCCCCTCCTCGTTCTCGTCCGCGAACGTCGCGACGTCTTCGAACTCAAGATCGACGCTCACGGCGCCGGTGGAGAAGGACTGCGTCCCGTCCCGCGTCCCTACTACGTCGGGACGCGGGGACGCGATCGCAGTTCCCCCTGTCTCCGCCGGGGTGGCTGCACTTCGCGTCCCAACCGCGTCCCGGTCGGGACGCGAACTCTGGGAGAGGTCGGCGGGGACGAGATCCTCGAGCGTCTTTCCGCCCGCCAGGTGTTCCGCCACATCCTTCCCGACGGCCGGTTCGAGCGTGACAACGTCGGCGACGCCCGCCCTGAAGAGGCTCGAGGCTACGGCCGCGGCGTGTCGGCGGCCTTCCTCGTCCCGGTCGGCGATGACACGAACCGATGGTGCGTGCGCGATCAGCTCGGTGAACTCGTCTCGCCACTTCCCGGCACCCGTCGGGTTGCAGGTGGCGACGGCGCCCGCGTCCTCGATCGCGTGCACGTCCTTCTTCGCCCTCGACGATGTAGATCGGTGCGCCGAGCTTGATCGCGCCGAGCACGATCGGGAGCCGGTAGAGCACCCGCCGCGTGTCGCCGAGCCCCCAGGTGCCGTCAGGCCGGCGTTACAGGGAGTGCTTCGGCTCGTATCGCACCACCTCGAAGAGCGGCCGCCCGGTCTCGTCGACGTACTCGTACACCGCGACGATCTCCCGACGCGTACTCGTCGCGGGGCGGTCAATCCATGCCAGGCCGTGCGTCTCGCCGCAGCGGCACTCGCCCTCGAGCCGGTGCGCGAACGTCGGCGGCTCCGCGCTCGTCGGCGGAAGGTGGCCGGCGTGCTCCTCGCGGGTGGTGCAGTGGGCCCAGGCGCCGTCGTCGGACAGGTAGCCGCTGCACCGCTTCCCGACGCCGCGGTTCATGTCGTCTCCGCCTCGGCAGACGGGGCAGGTATGACGGCGTGTGAACCGTTTGGTCGGGGTGACGGTCACGCAGCCTGCCTCCGCCCGCGTGGGTCGAGCTCGTCTGGGGCGGCGTCGACGGCGATCTTCAACGCCGCCGTGGCACCTGTACGACGGAGCCACGTCTGGATCAGGGTCTCGTCCTCCGGGGACGGAGCCGAGATCGAGATCCGCGGGCACTGCTCGAGCCCGAGCTCGATGAGCAGAACCGGTGCCGTGCCGCCCTTCACCGGGTGCCAGCTCGGCGGAGGCGAGCGTCTAGATGTGCAGGTTCAGCAGGTTCTCGGCCGGGTGCGCGAGCGCGAGCGCGGCCGCCTACAGCGCGGCGTGTCCGCGGCGTCCGCCTCGACGTCGGACGTTTCGCCGGAGCCTGTCGCACCCGGAACACGCGATCCGCCAGCTTCGTGACGCGCATGTACCGCCAGTCGGTCCGGTTCCGGGGCTTCCACGCACGGTACGCCGCATCGAGCGGGCTGCCGGGTCGCTCACCTTGAGCAGCGCCTCCCGCAGCGCCACCCACGGCTCACCTCGAGCATCTCGAGCAGCTCGCGTCCCGCCGCAGCCGCGCAAGCTCCACGCTTAGTTTCAGGTGCGCGAGCCAGGAGCCGCGCCCGCCGTCGGCCGCGTACTCCATCGCCTGCCCGAAGCCGGCCAGCCGACCGCCGCCCAGCCCAGCCCGCGGCCGACGATCCTGAGCGTCCCGGTCGGCATCGCATCCAGCACCTCGAGCAGACGCCCCGCCGCCTCATGCCTCAGTTCGTCCTCAGGCCGGTAGTCCATCAGAGCGCACGCAGTTCGCCCAGGATTCGACGCGCCTGCTCCGACCCGCCCTCGGAACGCTCGCCCGGCTCAAGCTCATCGAGCACCGCCCGCAACTCCGACGCCACCCTCGCCAACGCGTAACCCGGCATCGGCTCGTCGAGCTGGGACGCCAACCGCCGTGCGATCGCGACCCGCACCCCTTCCGCCCCAACCGGAGCAGCCGGAAGCGCCCGCTCCAACGCCGCCACCACCGTGGCGGCCTCGATCCGGCGGGAAGCAGCCGAAAAGTCACGCATCCGGTCGCTCATCCCTCAACCCGGTCGGTCGCGTGAGACTCCCCGTTCACCCACAACTACTCGTCCTTTGGGGTGGGTCGGTCAGGGATGGCCGCCAGTACGTTGGTAGCTGCGGCGGCCGGCGTTGGGGTGCGGCACCCAGCGTTGGTCGCTGCAGAAAGCCGTTCCGGCGACGGCGGCTTGACGGAGCGCTGGGATTCCCTAGGGTGCCTTCGTAGTCGGCCGAATCTCGCCGCAGGGGTTCGGCCGACCACCTCGAGCTCGGCCCGACGATCCGTCACCGCACCGCCAACACGCGGCCGATGGCGGGGCGCCGGAGGATCCCGTCATCGATGATCTCGTCGGCCGCGAGGCGATCGGGGCCGACGGCAGGCGCGCTTGTGCGTGCGGCCTCTCGCTTAAGGAGCATGACGCAGGCGAGCGGCTCCGCCGGCTGCGTGGCCGGGGTAAGCAGCGAGACCTCTCGGAAGAGGCAGCTGGTGATGATGCTGATGCCGTCGAGGTCATAGGCCGACAGGAGGTTGTACGACCACGACACGCCGCCGCCTCGTTTGAGCCAGCTTGGCGCTTCCGTGAGGTGGCAGCTCGCGAACCACCACCTGCGGCATCGCGTGCCGAGGTCGACGTCCTCGTGAACCCAGAAGTTGCGTACCTGCCCGACGACGTGCTCGCGGTTGTGGTCGACGACGACGGGCACGGGCTCGTCAAGCCGAACCTTCTTGAGCGCGTCACTTCCGACCATGAGGTCGGGCGCGCCGGCACGGTCGTCGGTGACGTGGCGGGTGTCGTAGGCGGGAGCGAAGCTTACGACTGCGGTGGGGTCACCGCGTGACCCGCGGTCGTGCCGGCTCGGGCTGTTGCGGCGCTGTTCCCGGGCGGCCTCGCGGGCCTCGAGCTCCGCGCGGGTCTTCGGACCGGGTGGCGGCTCAAGGAAGACCGGATAACCGTGCTCGTCCATGTAGTAGGCGACGACTGCGCAGTACACCGCATCGATCTCGCCCCGGTAGAGCGAGAAGAACCGTCCGCCGGCCTCGTCCTCGACGTGGCCGTGGCGGCCGAACTTGAGGTGGCGGCGTGGGATCTCCGGCCAGCCGGCCTTCTGCGCGACCCACAGCCTGCGCTCGCGCTCGAGCTGCTCGCGTGCCTGGCGGCGCTCCCCGGTGGTGGTACTCGTCCGCAGCGAGGCTCACCGCCGCGCACGGCGGCTCCTACGCGAAAGCGTCATTCCAGATTGCCTCGATGAGACGGTCGAGTGCGTCCGGGTCGTAGCGCTTCGGGACGAACTGGTCGAAGGAGGCGTAATTGGCGAGGAGCTGTTCCATGCGCACCAGTCCGTCGGCGACATACGCGTCGAGATCCGGGTCGTCGGCGATGCGATGAACGGCCATGGGTCCTGTATCGGCAGGACTAGCGTTATCTGCAGCGCTTGTTGAGCCTCCAACTCAGGCGCGGCACCCAGTAGACGAGCGGAGCGCCCAGCCAGCGCCTCGCCCGCCAGTCTCACCTAGGCGGCCGCGAGCTCCTCGACGCGTCGCGCAGCGCCGCCGCAACGCGTCTTAGTTCGGGTTGAGGCGGCTCAGGTCGCCGACAACCCACCTACCGTTCTCGTCGAGGTCTGCGACTCCGAACCGGCGCGCCAGGTCGAGGCCCGGCCCCGCCTCCGGATGCTCCTCTATTAATGCACTGCAGGCACATCATGGCCACGGCCGGATGTTCCCCGTCCTTGCCCAGCCCTCCGGGTCGGGCGCATCATCGAATAGCACCGTGAACCCTGAGTCCCGCGACCCGGCCGGCCCGTCGTACCCGATCGAGAACGCGGGCGGCTCCTGCCCCCACACCCACACCAGCGCCGTGCGTCACCAGTGCCGCCTCCGCCTCCGCAGCCGCGAGGGCGCTCCTGCGTTGCACCGGACGTGCTCAGGCCCTCCGACCGATTCGCCGTCCGGGTGGCCGAGATGCCCCGTCTCGCCCCGCTGAATTACCCTGACCACGAGCTTCCCGTCGAGGAGCTCGGCGCGCACGCATGCTCCTCCTCGAGCGCAACGCACCACTCCCGCCGCCACAAGCGGCGCCCACCTGCGTCGGGCGCCCCGGTGTCGCGGTTTGCGTACAGCGCCGTCTCATCCCGCGCCCTCGCGAGGCCCCTGCACCGCGCTGAGCAGAACCGCTGATGCTCCGCCACCGCCACGAACGCACGTTCGGCAGCGAGCACAGTCACGCGCCCCAAAAGACGAGCCCGTTCTCCGCACCGCCACCGTCCCGCCCGGCACCCCCCGCACAGCTTCCGATTGCCGTGCGAAGCCCGAAAAACAGCCGAGAACACCGGGAACAAGGGCGAAACGTTTTTACCGGGGAGAGAAATTGTCAGGCGCGGGGTGAAGCTCAACCGTACGCTCAAGAAAGAGGATCGAGCCCCAAAGACGCATCGAGCCTCTGACGGTTCGGGCGGCGGATCGTGTTCTGCCGCAGCTCGGGCGGGACGTCGAGGGTCGCCCGTGTTGGCGGTTCAGTCCTGCGTCGCAGGTGGCTCGGCGACGCATACGACTCCCGTGTTGCCGTCCTGGTCGGCGATCACGGTGAGCGACGGCGCGTTGCTGTCATCGACGATGGTTCCACCCGCGGCGACGGCGGCGGCGATTCGTTGCTCGGCTGCCTCTCGCGCCACATAGCCTCGAGGTGGAACCGCTGACGCGGGGTTTCGTGCTCGTCGGCGTCCCCGAACCAGAGGTTCGGTACCCGTCCCGTGGCGTCTCGGATCTCGTCGCTTGGGGACCCGTGGCCCTGGGCCTCGGCGTTCCCAGTCAGCAGGGCGGCCCACACCGGGGCGATGGACGCGGAGTGCGCCGTGTCGAGGCCCAGTTCGATCACGCTGACCGAGGCCGGGTCGGCGTCGAGCTTGTGGTCGGCGGCGATCTCGGTGATCCGTCGGGCGAGCTCGACGTCCTGCTGGGTCACCCATTCGACGATGTGCTCGGTGCCCTCCTGGTCGCGGTAGATGGCGTCGGCGCTGACCAGTTTGAGGTCGACGTACCCGTTGCCGATCGACACGCGCGGGTGGTGGCCGAGCGCGTCGCCCGCCTCGCCCACTGCGGCCACGAACCGTGCGCCGGTGCCGAGTCGTCGACCAGGTAGCGGGCATGTAGCCCCTGGCGAGCTTGCGCCAGTCGGTCAGTTTGGCCTTCGCGATCTCGTCGCCCTTCAACATGTCCATGCTCGGCGACCCTATCCATGATTCAGGCTGCAACGCGGGTTTCTGGCCTCGCGCTCTCATCCCCGGTGCTTCAGCCACGGAGCGCGGTCGGCCTCGACGACAGCGAACCGCGTCTTGCCAGTTCCGCGAAAGCGGTCGACTTACCTGTGCCGGACATCCCGGTAACAAGAATGTTCGACACAAGGAAAGCGTAGCTCGTGCGCTCGGGGAACATTCCCGCACACCGGCGCAGCCGAGGCTTCCGTCCCGCCGAGGGTTAGGCGCTGCGCAGGGCTTCGATCGGTGCGGTTTCGACGAGACCCAAGACAGCCCGCGCGAGCTCGCGGTCGGACGTGATGAACACGTCAGCCTGGAGCGTCGTCAAGGCGACGTACTCAGCGTCGTAGGTGCTCTCCCACCCCATCCGGTCTGCGACCTTCCACGCCTGCCGCTGGAGGACCTTGT
>DASQNG010000122.1:0-4719 GCA_035645095.1 Gaiellaceae bacterium
GGGCCGACGGCGGCGACCGTCGGCGTGGGGGTTCATCCGTTCGGCGACCCGACGCTCGTCGACGACTTCTCGCGGGTCCGCGTCGCGATCGACGCACTCGAGTTCCACGAGTACGCGGCGGACTGGTCGCGCGAGCAGGTCGCGTTCTCCGTCGACGGCACCGTCGTCAAGACGGTGCGCCAGTCGCCCGGCTACCCGATGCAGCTCATGCTCGGGATCTACGAGTTCCCGCCGGAGGACGGGTCTGCGGCTCCGCCGGGCTCGTATCCCAAGTCCTTCGTCATCGACCACGTCCGTGGCTACCGACTCGTCGGCTGATCGGCTCGGGCCGGCGCCCGAGTGGGACTGGATCCGAGGCCGGCGTCTGCGGCGCTCGCACCTCGCGGAGCGGGCGCCCGCGGAGCGGCTGGTCGAGGTCGTGCGCGACGTCTGCGGCGTCCACGCGCAGGTCACCGGCTCGGCGGAGCTGCAGCTCGCAGCCCGGGTGGACGGGATCACGCAGGCGGACGTGCGCGCCGCGCTGTGGGAGCGACGGGAGCTCGCGAAGTCGTGGACGATCCGCGGCACGCTGCACGTCCATCCCGCAGACGAGCTCTCGTTCTGGACGGCGGCGCGGCGGGCCGTCGTGGGCGAGGCCGACCACAGCTCGGACGCCTTCGGGCAGGTGGAGGAGATCGTGGTCGCGATCGGCGAGGCGCTCCGCGGTCGGTGCCTGCTGCGCGAGGAGCTCGCCGACGCCGTCGCCGCGCGCGTGCCCGGCGCGCCGCGCGAGAAGCTCGCCTCCGGCTGGGGCTACTACCTCGGAGACGCGGCCGCCGCGGGCGTCCTCTGCTTCGGGCCGCCGCAGGGCCAGAAGGTGACGTTCGTGCGGCCCGACGAGTGGCTCGGCCCCCAGCCGGAGTGGGAGCCGCGCGAGGCGTTGCGCGAGGTCGCCCGCCGCTACGCGCAGACGTTCGGGCCCGTGACGCACCGCCAGTTCCGCGAGTGGTTCACGTCGCGCAGCTTCACGCCCGCAGCGGCACGGGAGCTGTGGGCCGAGGTCGACGAGCCCGAGCTCGAGCCGGCGGCGCCGGCCCGCAGCGTCCGACTGCTTCCGGAGTACGACCCGTACGTGATGGGCTTCCGCGAGCGCGAGCACCTCGTTCCGCCGGAGGTGCGCGAGCAGGTCGCAGCGCACGGGAAGGGTCGCTACGAGGGGCCGGCGGGCACGCCGTTCGTGCTCGTCGACGGGCGCGCGGTCGGGATCTGGAGCCGCCGCCGACGCGGCCGCCGGCTCGAGCTAGACGTCCGCCTCGCGCTCCCGTTCCCTCGCGAGCGCCGGGCCGAGCTCACCGACGAGTCCGAGCGCTTCGCGCGGTTTCTCGGCCTCGAGCCGTCCCTCACCGTCTCCTGATTCGCCCACGCCGGCACGGGCCGTTACTCGAAGCCGAAGAGCGGCGGGAGGAAGACCACGACGACGGCGGCCCAGAGGGCGAAGACCGGGAGGTACGAGGTCTGCCAGCGCTCCAGCGGGTGGAGCACGCTGCGCCGGCCGATGAACCGCGCGGTGAGCCACGCCGCGCCCGCCAGGTTCACGAGCAGGACGAGGTTGAGACCGAGCGCCGCGGCGCGGTTCGGCGTGAACCCGAGGTCGCCGATGCGGGCGATCATCGCCCCCAGCACCATCACGTCGAGCACGAGTGCGGCGGAGACCGCGACGAGCTGGATCCGATCCATCCAGTCGGGCGACGCCGAGGGGTCGCGCGCGGACATCCCGTACAAGACGAGCCCGAGCACGATCAGCAGCAGGACATCGAACACGGCGAGGAGGTCGCGGTCGAAGGCCGCGCCGACCCCGGTCGCCGCGTAGACGACGGCCGCGCCCGCCAGCATGAGCGCGAAGAGCGGCGTGAAGAGCATCGTCAGCACGGGCGCCATGTTCTCGACGACCCGCTGCTTCGACTCCACGAGCCAGGCGGCGACGACGACCGCACCCGCCGCGCCGGAGGGCAGCACCCACATGGGGATCCAGTCGACGGAGAGACCGGCGGGCTCCAGGATGAGTCCCGTCAGCGCCATCAGCACCCCACCGCCGAGCGCGATCAGCACGTAGTAGATGAACCACTCGCCCGTGAAGCGGACGAAGTCCATGCGCCGCTCGTGCGAGCGGACCGAGCCGCCCATGTACGCGACGCCGCCGGCGAACCAGAGGACGACCGGCAGATGGAGCGCGACGAGGAGCTCGGTGCCGGAGTCGGCGGCGTACGGGTACACGTTCACGACGAGCGCCACGAGCGCGAACGGAGCCGCCGCCACCAACCACCCGCGGGTGTCGAGCCGGCGCCGGTGCGCGAGGAAGCCTGCGAGGAACGGCAGGACGAAGAGGGCCGCGTTCCGCAGCAGCCACGTGGGCTCCTCGTCGGGCGCGCTCGCCGCCAGGCGCACGACCTGGACCGTGACGGCCGCGGCGAGGGCGAACGCGACCGCTTCGCGCCATCCTGTCGCCGCGGGCGCGGACGCCTCGTCGCCGCTCACGAGGAGCTGCTTCCAGAGCCGGCCGCTGTGCTCGCGCGCGAACTCGCGTGACATGCCGTCGACGTCCCCGAGCCTCTTCATGGCGATCAGGAAGCCCTCGTCGGCGGTGAGGCCGGCGGCGCGCAGCTCGGCGATCTGGTGGCGCAGGTGGTCCTCGAGCTCGTCCACGTCGTGCCCGTTCACGCCGGGCACGTCGACGACGTAGGCGCGCCACTCTGCGATCTGCGACTCCACGCCCTCCACGCTCACGCCTCGCCGATGGCCGGCAGCAGCCCGCCCGGCCACACGTCACCGAGCGCACGGGTCACCGCGGCCCACTGCCGTTGCTGCTCGGCGAGCGCCGCGCGACCCGCGTCGGTGATCGCGTAGTACTTGCGACGGCGTCCCTCCGGCGACGTGCGCCACTCCGTCGTCACGTAGCCGTGCCGGCCGAGGCGGTGGAGCAGTGGGTAGAGCATCCCGTCGGTCCACTCGACCTGACCGTCGGAGAGCTCGCGCACCCGCTTCAGGATCGCGTAGCCGTAGCTCTCGCCCTCGGCCAGGATCGCGAGCACCATCGGCGTCGCCGAGGCCGCGATCAAGTCCTTGTCGATGCGCATGGATCCGCTCGACGGCTGGAACTGCTATGCATAGAGCTGCAATGTATCAGGCGCTCACCTCCAGAAGGAGATCCATGAAGAGCTTCCTCATCATCTTCGTCCCCGCCCTCGTCGTCGTCGCCCTCGGCGTGACCGCCGCCATGCACGGCGAGGCCGACGATGCGCCCGGCCTCTCGGGCCTCGGCATCCTCCTCGTCGTCGGTGCGCTGGCGGTTGCGGTGCGAGTGGCGCAACGCGGTCGCTCGTAGCTCACGGCGCCGCACGGCTGCGGCCGCGTTCGCCGGCGTCAACCCGTGGCCGAGCGATGAGGATCGCTGTCGCGTCACGTCCTATGTGCACACGACCCGAACGAGAGGAAGCGCCATGCGAGCGATCGTCCCGAACCTGTGGTTCGACGGCCGGGCCGAGGAGGCCGCCGAGTTCTACGTCTCGATCTTCCCCGACTCCCGCGTCCTGCGGAAGACGCACTACACCGATGTCGGCCCCGGCGAGCCGGGCACGGTGATGACGGTGGAGTGGGAGCTCGAGGGCAACCGCTTCGTCGGCATCAACGGCGGGCCGCAGTTCACGTTCAGCGAAGCCGTCTCGTTCGGGATCGAGTGCGCGACGCAGGAGGAGCTCGACCACTACTGGGAGCGGCTCTCGGACGGCGGGCGCGAGTCGATGTGCGGCTGGCTCGCCGACCGCTACGGCCTCTCGTGGCAGGTCGTCCCGAAAGGGATGGACGAGCTCTTCGCGGACCCGGATCCCGAGCGCGCGCGGCGCGTGACGGAGGCGATGCTCGGCATGCGCAAGCTCGACCTCGAGGCGCTCCGCCGCGCCGCGGACGGTGCGCCGGCCGGCGGCTAGGAGGCGGCCGAGCGGATCATCCCTGCGCCGACGGTGTCGTTCGTCGCCTCGTCGATCAGGATGAAGGACCCTGTGGCCCGGTTCTCGGCGAACGTGTCCGCGGCGATCGGCTCGGCGAGCCGGAGCCGGACATGCGCGATGTCGTTCAGCTCGAGCCGCTCCGGCGCCGGCCGATCTTCGAGCGTGTGGATGTCGACCACGGAGACGAGCTCGTCCGCGAGGGCGCGGACGGAGCGCGTCGTGTGCTTCACGACGAGCCGCGTCCGTGGGTCGAGCGGCTTCTCCGCCATCCAGCAGACGGTCGCGTCGACCTCGCGCGCCACGGTCGGCGGCGCGGCCGGGTCGGCGAGCAGGTCGCCCCGTCCGACGTCGAGATCGTCCTCGAGCCGGATCGTGACCGACAGCCCCGGCACCGCTGCGTCGAGCGGGCCGTCCGCCGTCTCGACGGCCGCGACCCGCGAGCGCCGGCCCGACGGCAGCACGACCACCGCGTCGCCGGCGTGCCAGATCCCGCCGGCGACCTGCCCCGTGTAGCCGCGGTAGTCGTGGTGCTCCTCCGAGATCGGGCGGATCACCCACTGCACCGGGAAGCGCCGCCGCTCGAGGTCGCGGTCGCCCGCCACCTCCACCGTCTCGAGGTGCTCGAGCAGCGTCGGGCCGTCGTACCAGGGCATCCCCTCGCCGCGGTCGACGACGCAGTCGCCCCGCAGGGCGGACATCGGGATCACCCTGACGTCGCGGAGGCCGAGGCGCTCGC
>DASQNG010000123.1:0-5264 GCA_035645095.1 Gaiellaceae bacterium
CGCGAGCGTGAGCAGCGTGGTGAAGCCGCCGGCGGCCTGCGCCGTGCCGACGATGTTCCGCTTCGGGGTCGTGGTCGTCTCTGCCGGGGCGGCGAGGGCGGTCGCCGGGACGGCGAACGCGAGAGCGACGACGAATGCGATGCGCTTCATGCGGGAGTCTCCTGTTCTCGATCGGGAGTGGGTGTGGGTCAGCGGGAGGGCACGGGCTGCGGCGAGCCTTCGCGGGCGACCGCCGGCAGGCGCGTCGCGAGGTACACGGCGGACAGGCCCACGAGGCCGTAGACGATGCGGCTGAGGGCGTTCGTCTCGCCGAACTCCAGGCCGACGAGCGTCGCCACGAGGTCGAACTCGGCGAGCGCGACGAGCCCCCAGTTGAGGCCGCCGACGACGACGAGCGTGCCGGCGACGAGGGTGAGCTTGGACACGGTGATGCTCCTCTCGAGTAGCTGTACAGGGTTCGTGTAGAGAACGTAGCACACTCTGTACAGTCTGTGTCAAGAGGCTGTACAGTGCGTGCATGCACACGCTCCGTATCGGCGAGCTCGCCCGGCGAACCGGTGTCAGTCCGGAGCTGCTGCGCGCCTGGGAGCGCCGGTACGAGCTGCTCCGGCCGGAACGGACCCCGACCGGGTACCGGCTCTACTCCGAGGACGACGTTGCTCGGGTGCTGCGGATGCAGGACCTCCTGCGCAGCGGCCTCGCGGCAGCCGAGGCGGCGCGGCAGGCGTCCGACGCCGCGCCCGCTCCCACCACACCGCCGCTGGCGGTGAACGCCGGCCGCCTGACCGACGCGCTGGCGCGCTTCGACGACGCGGCCGCTCATGATGCGCTCGACCAGCTGCTCGCCCAGTTCACGGGCACGGCCGTCCTCGAGCACGTCGTTCTCCCGGTCCTCCGCGACCTCGGCGAGCGGTGGGCGGGCGGCGACGCGTCGGTCGCGGAGGAGCACTTCGCGTCGAGCCTCCTCCGCGGGCGGCTGCTCGGGCTCGCCCGCGGCTGGGACCGAGGCGGCGGCCCGCGGGCGGTGCTCGCGTGCGCACCGGGTGAGCTGCACGAGCTCGGCCTGATCGCGTTCGGGATCGCCCTTCGCACCCAGGGCTGGCGGATCACCTACCTCGGCGCGGACACCCCGGCGGAGACATTGGTGACCGCCGTCGCAGCGGTGGCCCCCGCCGCGGTCGTCGTCGTCGCGGTGGACTCCGCACGCGTCAAGGGCGAGGACGGCGTGCTTGCGACCGTCGCGCGGCTGGCGCCCCTCTGGGTGGCCGGCGCCGTCGACGCCGCGACTGCGGAGCGGCTCGGTGCTCGGCTGCTCGCCGCCGACCCGATCGGGGCGGCGGAGCTCGTCGCCGGCTCCGTCTAGCTACGACTCGCGCGCGAGCAGGTCGTCGAGCGTCTCGCGCCGGAGGATGAGCCGCGCCTCGCCGTCGGCCACGAGCACCGCCGCGGGGCGCGTGACGCCGTTGTAGTTCGAGCTCATCGCGAGCGTGTACGCGCCGGTTGCGGGCACCGCGACCAGGTCGCCTCGGCGTGGGGCGGGCAGGGCGACGCGCTCGATCAGGACGTCGCCCGACTCGCAGTGCTTCCCGGCGAGCGTCACCTCCTCGCCCGGCTCGTCGTCCATCCGGTTCGCGAGGATGGCCGTGTAGCGAGCACCGTAGAGCTGCGGCCGCGGGTTGTCCGACATCCCGCCGTCGATCGCGGCGTAGCTCCGGTCGCCCGCGCGCTTCACGGCGCCGACGCGGTACAGCGTCACGCCGGCCGGCCCGACGAGCGACCGCCCCGGCTCGAGGAGCAGCAGTGGCGGCGGCAGCTCGCGCTCCCGCCACGCGGCGGCGACTGCGGCCGCGATGGAACGCACGAGCTGGGTCATGGGCGGCTCGGGCTCGGCCGCGACGTGCCGCACACCGAAGCCGCCGCCCAGGTCGACGAGCCCGGGGGGCCAGCGCAGCTCGGCACGGCAGCGCGCGGCGACCTCGGCGAGCGGCGCCACCGCGAGCACGTGGGCCCGCGCGTCGGCGAGCTGCGAGCCGACGTGGACGTGCAGCCCGGCCACCTCGAGGCCGGCCGCGAGCGCACGGCGCACGGCCTCGACGGCCTCGTGCGGGTCGACGCCGAACTTCGAGCCGCGGTGGCCCGTGCGGATCGAGGCGTGGGTGTCGGCCTCCACGCCCGGAGTGACGCGGACGAGTGTGCGGCGTACGCCGGCGGCCGCGGCCCGTTCTGCCTCGCCTAGCTCGTCGAGGACGACGAGCGCGTCGAGCGCCGCCGCCGCCCGCAGCTCGTCGTCGGACTTGTTGTTGCCGTGGACGACCACGCGGTCGCCGGAGAGGCCGGCGCGTCGCGCAAACTCGAGCTCACCGAGCGTCGAGACGTCGACGCCGAGCCCCTCCTGCGCCAACAGCCGCAGCAGCGCGACGTTCGCGAACGCCTTCGCGCCGTAGACGATGCGCGTGCCCGGCACTGCGCCGACGAAGCGGCGCGCCCGCTCGCGCAGCGTCCGCTCGCAGTAGACGACGAGCGGCGTCCCGAACCGGTCCGCCAGCTCCGTCGCGCGGAGGCCGCCGACCGCGAGCTCGCCGTCCGCGCACGTGGCCGTACGCGGGAACAGTGCTAGCATGCGGCCAGTGAAGCAGCTTCTTTCGTAGAGCAGGAAGCGAGCGCGGCCGCCGGCCGCGACAGCTTCCCCCGGGCCTCTCGCACGAGAGGCTTTTTTGTTCCCGGAGACGCCGATGAGCGAGCGCGACAGGACATACGACCCGCAGGCGGTCGAGGCGAGGTGGCAGCGAGTCTGGACCGACGCACGCGCGTGGGAGGTCCCGGACCCCGACGAGGCGGCCCGCGCGGAGCGACCCAAGAGCTACGTCCTCGAGCAGCTGCCGTACCCGTCCGGGAAGCTGCACATGGGGCACATGCTCGTCTACACGATCGGCGACGTCGTGACCCACTTCCGGCGCCGCAACGGCGCGCTCGTGCTCCATCCGATGGGCTTCGACGCCTTCGGGCTGCCGGCCGAGAACGCAGCTTTCCGCGAGGGCGGGCACCCGCGCGAGATCACCGAGCGGTACATCGAGACGATCCGGGCGTCGATGCAGCGGATCGGGTGGTGGATCGACTGGTCGCGGGAGCTCTCGACGCACGACCCGGGCTACTACCGCTGGCAGCAGTGGCAGTTCCTCCGCTTCCTCGAGCGCGGGCTCGCCTATCGCAAGGGCGCGCACGCGAAGTGGTGCCCGAACGACCAGACCGTCGTGGCGAACGAGCAGGTGCTGCCGGACGGGAGCTGCGAGCGGTGCGGCGCGCAGGTCGAGTCCCGCCTGATGGAGCAGTGGTTCTTCCGCATCACGGACTACGCGCAGGCGCTCCTGGACGACCTCGAGACCGTCGATTGGCCGGAGTCGATCAAGGCGCGTCAGCGCAACTGGATCGGCCGCTCGGAGGGGGCGGAGATCCTCTTCCGGATCGAGGAGTGGGAGGAGGACGTCGCGGTCTTCACGACGCGGCCCGACACGCTCCACGGCGCGACGTTCTTCGTCCTCGCCCCCGAGCACGAGCTCGTTTCGCGGGTCGACGCGCCAGAGGTGCAGGAGTACGTCCGCCGGACCGCGACGAAGCGGACGGCGGAACGCGCCGCCGCCGGAGAGAAGACCGGCGTCCCCACGGGGCTGAACGCCGTCAACCCCGCGAACGGGGAGCGGATCCCGATCTGGGTCGCCGACTACGTGCTGATGGACTACGGCACCGGGGCGATCATGGCGGTGCCGGCGCACGACACGCGCGACTTCGAGTTCGCCCGCGCCTTCGACCTGCGGGTCCGGCAGGTCGTCCGACCGCTGGAGGGAGACGTGGACGGGGACGAGCCCTACGTGCAGCACACCGAGGGCGAGGTACTCGTCAACTCGGGCGACCTCGACGGGCTCCCCGCGCCGGAGGGCGGGCGTCGCATCGTCGAGCGGCTCGAGCGCGAGGGCCGCGGGCGCTTCACGATCAATTTCCGGCTGCGCGACTGGGGGTTCTCGCGGCAGCGTTACTGGGGCTGCCCGATCCCCGTCGTCCACTGCGAGCGCTGCGGCATCGTCCCGGTGCCGGACGAGGAGCTGCCAGTCGTCCTTCCCGACGTCGAGGACTACAAGCCGAAAGGACAACCCCCGCTCGCCCAGGCCGAGGAGTGGGTGAACGTCCCCTGCCCGGCCTGCGGCGGGCCGGGGCAGCGCGAGACGGAGACGATGGACACGTTCGTCGACTCGTCGTGGTACTTCCTCCGCTACTGCGACGCGCAGAACGAGGAGGCGCCGTTCGACCGCGGCCTCGTCGACTACTGGAACCCCGTCGACCTCTACATCGGCGGGGTGGACCACGCGACGATGCACATGATCTACGCGCGCTTCTGGGTCAAGGTCCTGAACGACCTCGGGCTCGTCGGCTTCCGCGAGCCGTTCGCGAGCTTCTTCTCCAACGGCTGGGTGACGGCCGGCAAGACGAAGATCTCGAAGCGGGCGGGTGCGTCCGTGGCACCCGATGCACTCGTCGAACGGCACGGTGCCGACGCGGTGCGGCTCGCGATCCTCTTCCTCGGCCCCGCCGACCAGAACATGGAGTGGACGGAGGAGACGGCCGAGAGCATGGCCCGCTTCGTGCGGCGGCTGTGGCGCGTCGTCGGCGAGGTCGCGGAGCGGGCGCCGCAGGGCGGGCCGGCGGGAGGCGTCCTCGCGCGGAAGGCGCACGCGACGATCGCGAAGGCGACGGACGACATCGGGCGCCGCTTCGCGTTCAACACGGCGATCTCTGCCGTGATGGAACTCGTCAACGAGCTTTCGCGCGAGCCGACGGACCCCGACGCGCGCTTCGCCGCCGAGACGGCCGTCTCGCTGATCCAGCCGTACGCACCGCATGCGGCCGAGGAGCTGTGGGAGCGGCTCGGCCACGAGCGGCTCTGGGAGCAGCCGTGGCCCATCGCCGATCCCGCGCTGCTCGAGCGGGACGTGCTCGAGGTCGTCGTGCAGGTGAACGGGAAGCTGCGCGACCGGCTGCAGGTCGCCCCGGGCACGCCGGAGGACGAGCTGGTGGCGCTCGCCCGGGCGTCGGAGCGCGTCCGCGCCCACCTGGACGGCGGCGAGCCCCGGAAGACGATCGTCGTCCCGGGCAAGCTCGTGAACTTCGTCGTGTAGCTCACTGCTCCGGTAGCTCACTGCTCCGGCTCGGCGGCGGCCAGAGTCCGAGCGCTGTGCGGGCGCGTCTTTCGCCACGCAATCGGCACACGGCCG